>CAKOWU010000005.1 GCA_934129885.1 uncultured Bacilli bacterium
AATAATTATTATTGTATTTTAAATAAGCCTCCGCATCTTCTTCAGAAATCAAATCAAATTTTATATTTTTTTGTTTTAAATATGGAACCATTTCTGATATATTCATCATAGGTCTTAAAAAAATTAAGTTTTTAGTATTATTATCCATGTACTTCACCTTCTTATGAGTACATATAGTATATCATAATAATTTCTATATATTATGAACATTTAATAAAATTTTAATAATTTACCACAAAAGTCTATTGATTGTTGTATTTTATTCAAAAGACTTAGATACCAAAATTATTAATCTTTATCAAACTTATACAAATTCATTTTATTATTTATGTTCATATTCTAAATTTTCTTAAACTCAAACAAACAAAAAGTGGAGCCTTTCGGCTCCTTCAGGGGGTTTTGGTCAAAACATTCCAAATTTAGAAAGGAGTGTTTCTAACGTAGACACAACATACACCGTCTACGCTATAAACAGTATAAAGTAATTAATGAAAATTGTCAACAATTATTTATACAATGTTAATCCTTTTTTAAAGCGGGTCAAAAGTAAAACTAAATGCAACCCCTATTTCCATAAGTGTTGCATTTAATCGTACAAACTTGCATTAAACCTTATTATTTATATTTCAAAAAGAGGCCTTGATAAAATCAAAGCCTTGTTTTCTATGGAAAGTAACAGCCAAATAAATTAATATTTCGCTAAAACCTCCATATTCATACTACAACATTTAATCAACGCTGTCAAATTCATGTAAATAATCGTCTAATATCCTATTAAATTTATCATAATCTTTAGTCTCAAAAATCTTTTGTTTTAAAAGCGATGAATTTGGCATACCTTTTAAATAGTGTGAAACATGCATCCTCATCTCTACCGTTGCAACACTTACATTAGTGTTTTTTATCAAATAATTATAATGCTTTTTTATCATAGCTATTTTCTCTTTTAGTGTAGGTTCATACGTAACCTCATCATTATTTAAATAGCGTGCAACATCACGAATAAGCCACGGATTACCAATTGCTGCTCTTCCAATCATAATAGCATCACAACCTGTTACCTCAAACATTTTTTTAGCATCTTCCACACTTCTTATATCTCCATTACCTACAACCGGAATACTAACAGCCGCTTTAACATCTCTAATAACTTCTAGAGAAACACTACCAGTATAACCTTGGCTTCTTGTTCTACCATGTACTGCGATTAAAGAAGCCCCCGCTTTTTCACAAAGTTTTGCTATTAAAGGAGCATTAATACTTTCAAAATCCCAACCACTTCTAATTTTTACCGTTACTGGAATAGATATCTCATCTACTACAGCCTTAACAATATTATAAGCCTTATCAGGATCTTTAAGTAATGCACTACCGGCCATTGCCCTAGTCGCCACTTTAGGTACTGGACATCCCATATTAATATCAATAAAATCTATATCATAAGTATCAGCAAGTATCTTTGCGGCTTTAGCCATAACTTCTTCATTAGAGCCAAATATTTGAATACCAATAGGTATATTAATATCATTTATTCCTTTTAACATATCAAATGTCTTTTTATTGCCTCTAACTACAGCCTCTGCACTAATAAGTTCAGTAACTGCATAACCAGCACCAAATTCTGCACATATTTTAATATAAGCAGCATTAGACACACCAGCCATTGGTGCTAGCACAACTCTATTTTTAATTTCAATATCCCCTATTTTAAAGTTCATTATATCACCATGCCTTATTCTAAACTTTATAACTACACCAAAATTTCATAAGTCTGAACGTTATAAAGAAAATAACCCCAAAATGAGGCTATATCTTGTTAAAAAGAATCTACTTCTATTTTAACTTTATTACCATGGTTTAAGTAACTACTAGCGTTTACAACTGTTCTAATAGACTTTATTGTTCTTCCGGCTTTACCAATTACTCGCCCCATATCATCTTTATCAACTAAGACACTAATTGTAACCATATCTTCATCATCAAACTGTTTAACCACAACCGCGTCCTCGTTACGAACTATACTTTTAATTAAAAATTCAGTTAATTCAAGCATTACTATTCACTTTCTTTTTTACTTTTTTGATTATGGAATTTTTCATTAATTCCTTTTTGTCTGAATAAACTTCTAACAGTATCAGTTGGGATAGCACCATTATTTAACCATTTAAGTGCAACTTCTTCATCAATTTTTACTTCTGCTGGTGAAGTAACAGGATTATAAGTTCCAACTAATTCAATATATTTACCATCTCTTTTAGTTCTAGAATCAGCGGCAACAATACGGTAAAATGGTTTCTTTTTAGCACCCATTCTCATAAGTCTTAGTTTTACTGCCATAGATATACCCTCCTTTTCGCTAATAATAATATCATAAAACAAATATAGTGTCAACCTTTTTTAGTTGACACTATATTATAAACATCTGTTTTTTAAATATTACTTAATCTTCTCATAGTCAAGTACATTAATCACAATACCAAACACCAATATATATGATAGAAAATATATCCACATCATCATTGCAATTATCGCAGAAATGCTACCGTAAAATACTGTATAATGTGCAAAATGGCTGACATATATAGAATAAATATATGTAGTAGCAATCCAACCCAAAGTTGTAAATAATGCTCCTTTATTCATATATTTACTTGAAATAAATTCATCAGGAGCAAATGTATAAATAAATTTAATAACTAAAAATATACAAACAAAAGAAATAGGCCACTTTAGTAAAAGGAAAAAGAAATATATCAGATTACTTATGCCATGAAATGGCGGAAGAGTAATAATTTTTTTAACAATTAAATTTCCATAAGCAAGTATCAAAGCCATAAATACAAGTATAATAATCAAAAGCATAATCATAATAAATGCTTTTATTCTTCTTTTTATAGGAGAAGCATGATTAATATCATATAACTGATTAGAAGTTACAACAATAGAAGCCGCCCCATTAGAGGCTAAATAAAAGCCACCTATTAAAAAGAAAATAACATTACCAGATATTTTTTCATTAGATATAAAAGAAATCAAAATATCTCCTATCTCTTTAGGCACACAATTATTTATCATAGAAGTAATGTAAGTAGATAAGGATGCAATATTAGTTCCTAAATACCCTAAAATAGTTAGTAATGGAAATATTGCCAAAATAATATAAAAGGCAAGACTTCCCGGGAGAATCATCATTTCTGGTTTAACTACTACATCCAAAATTTTATTAAACATCTTCTTCATAAGTCTTGCCCACCTTATATTATTTATTTTCTTTATTAGTTCTCATATTTGTAGTTGCCTCATTAATCGCATCATCAACAGATTTAACATCATCCGTAATCATACTATATCCTATCGCTGCTCCAAAACCATGAGTTAAATTTTTAAATTCTTTATTTAGTTTTCTAATATAAGAAATAATTGCTTTTTCGTCTTTTCCTATAACAAAGACTAAAAATTCATTACCATTGGTTCTAATAATTTCACTATTATCAAGTTGATTAGAAATAAGTACCCCAGCACCTTCAACGATGATTTTATCGCCTTCAGTATGACCAAAATTATCATTAATATAAGCAATATTATTTAAATCAATAACAATAACCCCTTGCGGATAAATGTCACTATTATCCCATTTTTGTAAATTATCATTTAAATAATTTCTATTTTTAAGTGAAGTAAGTTCGTCAATATATCTAAGCTTATCTGATTTAGATAGTTTTTTATAAACCTTTTTATTTCCTTTAAATAGCTTTCCAAATAAAGTACCGACTAATATAAATAAAACTGCCATAAATACTGTTAGTAAATTTTGTAATAACCTATCACTATTATTTATATTCAAAAGTTCTGAATAACTATCATTAATTATTTTATTACTATTAACAAATGAAATATAAAAATCAAATAATTCATTAAATGTTTTATTCGCTGATATATCTCTACTTATAAAACTATAATCAGTATCTAAATTAAACATATAAACATTTCTAAATTCTTTTAAATCTGTTCTAACATAAAAATCATAAGTATAATAATCAATTGCTGCAATAGAAGTTTTATTCAAGTTATTAATCAAAGTCTTTACATTATCAAATGTTTTCGTTTTAATCCCGTTTTTTGTCAAATAACTATCAATAAGTGAATCTTTTACTGTATAAACAGTCTCATCTGATAAAGAATTTACAGAGTTAATAGTTGAATTATTATTTTCATCAGCAATTATTACAGCACTTTCATCATAAATTGACGGAAATGTATAAGTATCAGTCTCATAAGAAGAATTACTATTGTTACTAAATACAATATCCAAATTATTAGTGTTAAAATCATTCATCATATTTGAAATAGAAGAATATTTTTTATAATCAATTTCAACATTAGTCGCTAATGAAAATTTACTTAAGAAACTATAATTAAAACCTTTTATTCCCTCTTTTGTAGTTACATCAAATGGACTATTAACAACAAAGCCGTAACTATATCGTTTACTTCTAAACTTAACTTGAGACTTTTCGTCAATTTTTTTTGCTTTAAAATAATCTTCAGCTAAATATTTATTAAAATCTGTTTCAAAATTTTCTAAAGACCATTTTTTATAATACTTAGCAAGGATATTGTTAAGTGTTTTTTCTTTTCCAAGTTCAATAACATAGTTAATATTATACTCACTAATATCATAGGCAATATGTAAATTATCACTTTTCATAACTGTATTTAAATATTTAAGTTTAGGTAACGCTATTGCGTCAATAGAAGAATTTTTTAAATCATTAAACATATCATCAGTGTTAGTATAACTTTTATAAGTCGTATTACTACCTTTTAAATATTTATTGATACTATCCAAATCGCCTTCTAAAACACCAACAGTAATATTTTTCATATCATCAGTTGAATTATAATTAACACTACTTTTAGCAATTAATGCATAATTATCTGAATAAACTAAAATGTCATTAGTTTCTTTCTTTTTCTTCTGAACAATTTTATAATCACTACTAATATTTTTTTCATTTGAATAAGATAATTCATTGAATTCAAGGCCTGTATTCTTTTCTAAATCGCTTAAAAAATCAAAAATAACTCCAGAACCCCCACTACTTAATATTGCTAAATCACTAGGAATAGCCAAATCAATAACTTTATTTTTATTACTATCAATCCAGCTTCTTTCAAGTGCATTTAAAGTGGTATTGGCATCTTCTTTAGTTAAATAACGATAGACACCAAAAATTCCAAGTAAAACTACAATAATCGCGGCTGCTATACCTATTTTTTTATTCATTACTCTCACCTACATTTCCCCATGAAAATTCAGTAGTTCCTCTATGTTTGTAACCAATATTAGGAAAACCAGTAGTATCCTCCTTTGATTCTAATAGCACTTCTATATCATAATACTTTTGATTTTTTGATGAAATTTTATCTTTAATTAAATTCGCATAGCCTTTAACAGTCTCTAGATCAACAGAACCATCAGTAATAATACTAAAATTCAAAATTTTACCTTCCCTATGATATATAACTTTATTAACCCCATCTTTAGAAGATATTTCTTTTTTTATACTATCTACTAAAGAACTAGATATTTCATGTTCATCAATACCATTTAATCTATCTCCATATTTATCATTACTAAATGCTGGAAGTATAAAGTATACCACAAAGAAAACTAGTAATATAACTAAAAATACTATTCCACCTATCATCAAATTCTTATTTTTTCCTTTCATTTTCTTCACCTCAATTACTATATAATAGTATACACTATTTAAAATACATACGCAAGAAAACTATGACGCTATATAGGGATCATCTATAGTTCCACTGCCACCATTAATATTTACATTAACTATCATAACAGGGTAAATAGTTAAAGAAGAAGATGTACTTACCGTTTCTACTTTACCACTACTATTTATGACGTAACCTTCCTCTGATGAATTACGGTTCATTAAATAACCCTTAAAGCTAGACAAATAATTATTTTCGGCACACTCATCAATATGAGCTAAACTGCATCCTTCTTTATATGATGCATTTACATAATCATTAAGTGTAAGTAGTCCGAAGTTTCCTTGATAAGTCTCTCCACAAGGATTATCAATGCCACCAACACACCATGATGCAACTTTACCCATCTTATCATATCCAGAAAGAGTTTTGTATACTGATGATTTATTAAATTTCTCATTATTTTCATATCTAGCCGAATAGTAATTATCAGTAGAAACAATCTTAATATCACCATTTGTATAAGCCTTTAATATTCTATAATTTCTACCACCATATTTCATATAATTTCTAACATTAAAGCTTTTATAAATTCCATTATTGGCTTTCAAGGTTGCATGATCACTACCAGCAGTAAGCAAGTAAATTCCTGCACCTTCTCTATTTTCATCACTAGGTATTACCTCAATATAATCATATTCATATCTGTTGTTACTACTATTATAGGCCACTCTAACATAGCCATCCAAAGCCTCTTTTACATTTTTAGGATTTAAAACAACTTCTTTACCATCTAACTTATCCTCGGTACTTATATAACCTTTTTGAACTAGTTTCACAACACTGACATATGATATTGTACTATCTTCACCCCTAGTAACAGCATCACAAGAAGGATCTAACTGCTCGCTAGAAGAATTACTATCCATCTCTGGTATACAAACTGGTAAATCAGACAAATAATTTTTAGCGGCATTTATTATCTCATCTATTTGGACATTATAAGCCTTTTCTTTTGAATTTTTTATCATACTGTTAACGGCTGGGAATACAATTAGTGAAATTAAAGCCAAAATAACTACAACTGCGATTAACTCTACTAGTGTAAAACCCTTTTTATTCATAGTTCACAGCCTTCCTATATATTCTACTTACGTTTACTATCGCCAGTTGCATAATCAATATCAATACCATCTTGCACATTATAAACAAAAACATTGAAACTAATGGTGTTATCTTCTACTGAAGAAGCTTCCATTTGAACACCGGTCGCAAGTAAATTATCTCCTTTAAAGTATGGAGTTACCCTATATAAAACATGATTGCCCGTCTTATGTATATAGTCTGCAACCTTATTTTCAAATTCTAACATTACAGTCGCATTCATATGCCTTGTGCAAGTAATTAAATTCTTCTCATTCGCATTTTCTCCAGTAAGCATATAAGCAATTAAATGACATCTATTATATAGATACTTACCTTCAACCAAATCATCATACCTTATTGTATGCCAACCAGTCGGTTTTATCATACCAATACTACCTCTTTTAGTAGTAGGCATAAGATCAGGGCCTACATTAGCGTAAGCAACTCCACATCTACCAAGGTTATCTAAATCGCTATAAATTTCAGATGATTCAGTCGTATACTCACTATCCTTAAAATTAGGTTTGTTATCATTTAAAACAACATAATAATCACCACTATACTCCGGAATATCAGAAATAGAATAAGATACATCTTCAGTTGTTTTATCACTACTATCATCTAAAATATCATTTGCAAAATAAGTACCAATAATAACCACAAACAAAGATAATATCGATACAATTAATTTTACATCTTTACTCCTCATACAGCACCTCTACTCTTTTATAATAGAATTCAAAGCCAGTTCAATCATTTTAATAAACCCATGTTCTCTCTCTTCAGCGGTAGCCACTTTATCACTACCAACAACATCAGAAACAGTAAGCAAACAAGCCGTGTTGCAGCCAAACTTTTGACCAGTCGCAAATAAGGCATACGATTCCATCTCCGACGCAATAGGGTCACATTTTTCTTTTATATTAGTATAATATTCTTTAAAATTATTTAAATAAGCATCAAAAACTTCTCCAGAAACAACATTCCCCTCATATAATTTAATATTGCTTTTTAAAGCTGTCTCTTTAATATTATCATTCAGTTCTTTTGCTGGATACATAATATGTTCCTTATATCCAAACGCTTCATAAGCAAAAGGAGAACTAGAATAAGAACTAGTTGCTAAAACAATATCAAATAAATCAAGTTCTCTTTTATAGCAACCGCAAGAGCCTACTCTAATAATATTTTTAACATGATATTCATGAGCGAGTTCATATGCATAAATTCCCATACTAGGAATCCCCATACCAGAAGCTATAACCGTAACCAAAACACCTTTATAATAGCCAGTATATGCCACATTACCTCTAATTGTACTTATAATCTCGGTCTCATCAAAATATGTATTTACAATAAATTTAGCCCTCAAAGGATCACCAGTAATTATTACTCTAGGAGCAATTTCGCCTTCTTTTGCGTCAATATGTAATGACATTACCACCACTACCTTTCTACAATAGATTATAGCATAAAAACGCCTTTAAAAAAAAGAATTTTTATCGTAAAGGTTGTAAAATGGTTTCAGATATACAAAAACTAACATCATATAAACGTTAGTCATTATTTCTTTAACCTTATGCATAAATTTATTTTATTATTCATAAATCGGAAGTTCTACGCAAACAATAGTGTACTCCCCTTCTACTGATTCATAATTAATACTTCCCTCGTGTCCTCTAATAATTTCATCACATAAACTTGTGCCAAGCCCAGTACCTTTTTCCTTTGTTGTAAAAAAAGGCTCTTTTATTTTCTCAAGATTTTCTTTTGATATTCCTATGCCATTATCCTTAAAATAAATATAATATTTGCCATTCTTTTCTTTAGTCCATAACTCAATACAAGGTTTATCCTTAAGTGCCTCAATACTATTTTTAACAATATTAACAAATACTTGTTTTAGTCTACTAAAGTCCCCATTAATATAAATCTCTTCATCTAATAAATTAATTTTAGTGACTATTCTTTTTTCAATAAAATATAAATTAAATTCATTCATTAGTTCTTCAAGTAAGAGATTAATATCCATAATATCTTTATTAAATTTAATTCTATTCATAGAAAGATAATCTTCAAGCAAGTTAAGTGTCTTATCAATTTCCTCTTTCATAATTGGAATATACTTTTTAGCATGTTCACTATTAGAAACATCAAACATATCAAGATACCCTTTGCAAACAGCAATAGGATTTTTAATTTCATGAGTAATTTTAAATAAAGCCGTTCTAATTTCTTTATCATGCAGCGTTTCTTTAAGAGACATGTTAAGTTTCAAAGCATCCTCGGCTTTCATAATTAAATAGTAAATAATTATAGCCATAACATAAAATATCACACAAAGTGCAAAGACATTAAATATATAGTCTTTATGCAAAATATAAGTAAATGTTCCTACAAACAAAAACTTTATAATTGTAAAAATAGAAATAAATAAATAAAAATCCTTAATCTTTTTACTATTCATAACTTTATAAATAATATAATACAAAGCATATTCTAAAAGTATAAAAACAAAAAACTTATCATAAAACCCATAATAATATAAAATCATAATTAGAGAAGAAATAAGTATTAAAGTATCATTTTTTTTATAATAAGAAATAATCAAAGGAATATTTACAAGCAACATAGGTATCGCATCGTATACTCTTGTATTAAACTTTATAATTATATAAAGAGAAGAAAAGATTGTTACAACAAGTGCTAGATTATCTTCTCTATTATCAGAAATATTTCTATAAGCAATAAAAAACAAATAAATAGAAAAAACTAAAAAAACATGTGCCATATCCAAAAATATATTATCAACTATTTCCATTACAATCACCAAAAAAATTATACTAATTATGTTTGTCGAATTATGTCGAATATTGTAAAAAAGCTAACAAAAAAAGTAGAATTTTCTACTTTAATGCATCAATATGTTTTTTTAATGTTTTCGCATCATTACCTAAAATTATTTTAAGTTGGTTATCAATCTCCACAATACCTTGAGCTCCCATCTTTTGAATCGCTTCTTTATTTACCAAATCGATATTATGTAAGTTTACCACAAACCTAGAATTATTCACACTATAATTAATGATATTGGCTTTTCCGCCAAGATATTCTACGAGTTTATTAGCATCTAACTTAAAATCTTTTCTTTTAGTTCTTATGATCGCAAATGCAATTACGAAAAGTATTAATAATAAAATCAAGTATTCTATCAACATTTACATCACCCTACAACTCATTATACTATAAATCATAAAAAAATAAAACTTTTTTATTCAGTTAATTGTATATTTATGAAAGTTAGTGTATTATATTGAATGGTGATAAACTATGAAAAATATATCAAAGTATAAATTAGATAAGTCGATAGTTATTCCTATCTTGTTATTTGCATTAATAAGTGTCTTTACCCTATTAGGAGCCGATAGTATACTTCCAAGCACTATGAATAACCTCGTTAGCAAGCAAATAATATGGTATGCTATTGGAATGTTTTTAGCGTATATAATAATGACAATTGGTAACAATTTTATATATCAAATAGTTTGGATTTTATATGGCATCGGAGTTCTTTCGTTAGCGGGATTATTCTTCTTTGGCGTCAACATAAATGATGCAACATGTTGGTACCAAATAAATAAATCAATTACCATTCAGCCATCAGAATTTATGAAAATAATACTAATTATAACAAACGCTACCTTAATCTCTAAATTCAATGAAGATTTTCCAAATCCCACAATAAGAGAAGAATTCTATTTTTTAATAAAAATATTCCTAGTTGTATCAGTACCAAGCATTTTAACATTCCTAGAGCCAGATACTGGTGTAGTTCTAATATACCTTCTAATAACTTTAATAATGTTATTTGTATCCGGTATACGTTATAGATGGTTCATGATTTTATTTGGAATACTAGGAGTTCTAATTGCTTTAGTACTTGGTATATATTTCATTAGTGATGATTTATTTATCAAAATATTTGGTACAAGTTTCTTTTTAAGAGTAGATAGATTACTAGACTGGTCAAACCAAAGTGGATTCCAATTAGAAAATAGCCTCAGTGCGATTGGTTCCGCAGGACTATGGGGACATGGTTGGAATGTAAACCCAATATACTTTCCAGAAGCCCAAACTGATTTTATATTTGCCGTATACGCTAGCCACTTTGGGTTTATTGGAGCCGTATTAGTATTACTATTAATTGCCTACTTTGATATAAGATTAATACTACTTGCAATTAAAACCGATAAATTAATAAATAAATATGTTATCGCAGGTATTACAGGAATGCTAATCTACCAACAAGTACAAAACATCGGAATGACATTTGGTCTTTTACCAATAACCGGAATAACATTACCATTCATTAGTTATGGTGGCTCAAGTCTTTTAAGTTACATGTTAGCACTTGGCTTAATATTAAATATTTCAAATAGTAATATGAGATATACAAACTAGTATATCTCATTTTTTCATCAAATTATATAGAATCCCACATAACTAAAATTCTACATATATCAAAAAAAGAAGCCTATTCAGCTTCTTCAGTACTAATAATATCCTTACCTTTATATGAACCACAACTTGGACATACTCTGTGTGGTTTTACTGCTTCACCACATTTAGGACAACTAGTAACAGTCTTTTCACTTATTTTATAATGTGTACGACGTTTTCTGCCTCTAGTTTTACTAACTTTTCTTGCAGGTACTGCCATATTCTCGCCTCCTATAACAAATCTTTAATTTAGCTAAATTAGGATTTATTCATCCTCATCTTTTAGAAGTTCCCATCCTTGTCCACTAGTAACAATATCATCTATATCCTCACTAACAACTTTGAGGGGAATTTCCATTAATATATTCTCCCATATTATTGGCAAAATATCAATAGTTTTTTGATTATTTTTGAATTTTTCGCCCATTTCTTCATAAATTTCCGCTATAGAGCCACTTATTTTTATATCAAACTTATAATCTACGGGTTTTAAACTAACACTACAAGGAAGTACCATTACACCTTTTGTCTCAGCATCTATCACATACTCTCCTAAACTATCTTTAGTTATAAAACCACTTACCTTAACATTATCAAGTTTTAAAATCCCACTGCCTTTTAATTCTTCCGCACTAAATGAATATACCTCATCTATCTCTATATAATCATCAAGTAAAGATGCTAACCTAGTAATATCTATAATCATATAAACACCCGCTTTCCTTACAATTATATATTAAATTAAAACATAAATCAAATATCTGTGATATAATTAAAAAAGGTGATTAAATGAATACAACTGCAATCATATGCGAATATAACCCATTTCATAATGGACACATATATCATATAAATAAAATAAAAGAAATGTTTAAAGAAGACACAATAATTTTAATCATGAGTGGCAACTACACTCAAAGAGGAGAAGTAAGTCTTATAGATAAATGGCAAAAAACCGATATAGCCCTAAACTACGTTGATCTCGTAATAGAACTACCCTTCGTATTCAGCGTCCAGTCAGCCGATACTTTCGCTAAAGGTGCCATTCAAATAATAAACAGTCTTGGAATAAAAAAAATAGTATTTGGTACCGAAAATCTAGATGCCACAAAATTAAAAACCATTGCCAAGACCCAGAAAACAGAAGAATTTAATAAATTAGTAAAAAAATATCTTGATTTAGGTAACAACTACCCCACCAGCCTTTCTAAAGCCTCATATAAACTTACAAAAATAAAAATAGAAGCCTCTAACGACCTTCTTGGACTAAGTTATATAAAAGCAATTGACGATAAAGATATAAAACCCATAACCATTCAAAGAACCAATAATTTCAAAGATAAAAACCTATCTAATACAAACATCACTTCCGCCACCAGTATCCGCGAAACTCTAAAAACAAGCAAAAAAAAGATAGATAAATATATTCCAGCCATTACCAAAGAAAAATTAAATGGACATCTTCACTTTAACTATCAATACTATGACTTTTTAAAAACTAAAATAATTAGCGAAATAGATCATTTAAATATATATTTAAATGTAGATGAAGGCATCGAAGGACGTATAAAAAAATATATCTACTCTTCTAACACTTTAGAAGAACTTATAGAAAATCTAAAAACCAAAAGATACACCTATAATAAAATAAGCAGAATGCTGACATATATAATGTGTGGTTTCACCAAAGAAGATGCTAAAAAATATAAAAATATAGAATATATAAGAGTGCTTGGTTTTAATAAAAAAGGGCAAAAATTCTTAAAAGAAGCAAAAAAAATATCAAGTATTCCCATAATATCAAAATATGAAAACAAATACAAAATGTTAGAACTAGAACTAAAAACAAGTTATATATATTATTCAAATGAAAAAGATAAAGTAAATTTAACTAGCCTAGAATACAAACATAAGCCAGTAATTAAATAACTTTATCTTTTTTGACATACAGGACAATAATAACTACCACGTCCTCCGATAGTTTCTTTAACAATTTCGCCTTTACATACAGAACATATCTTTTTAGTATGAACTAAAAGTTCTGTTTGAAAAAGTCCATGAACTCCCTCCGCAGAAGTATAACTTTTAACCGTAGTACCACCTTTTAAAATGGCTCTTTCAAATATCTCTTTAGTATATTTAATAATATCATTATAATTTTTATCAGATAAATCTGTCGCTAAAACATAAGGATTTATCCTACACAAAAATAAAATTTCATCAGCGTATATATTTCCTATTCCCACAATAATACTTTGGTCTAAAAGTTCAGTCTTTATAGGTTTCTTCTTAAACTTACTCTTTAAATACAAACTATTAAGATTATCGTCAAATGGCTCTAGACCAAGTTCTGAAAGTGGTTTTACATTATAAACATCTTCTTTTTTTATAAGATACATCTTACCAAACTTCCTCGTATCATGATACCTAAGTTCAGTACCGTCATCAAACAAAAACACAACATGCTCATGTTTAAGAGGTTCATCGCCTTTTTTTCTAATAAAATACTTACCTTCCATTCTAAGATGAGATAATAAAAAATAATTATCAAGCTCAAACATCAAAAACTTACCTCTTCTTAAAATATCATTTATTCGTTCATTTTTTATCCATTCCTTAAACTCTTCAGGAGATGGAAAAGCAATAATATTATTCCAGTATACACTAACGTCTATAATCCTTTTATTTAATACCTGTTTTAAAAGAGTCCTGCGAACAGTCTCTACCTCTGGTAACTCTGGCATAACCTCATCCCCTAACTACTTCCTTAAATCAATAACTATCTTATCAGTGTCTTCATATGACCTTTTTTCTTTATAAAATAATGGTTTAATCTTTCTGTAAAGTAAATATGCAATATAAATAACTAATAATATAATTCCAACATAAAAGAATAATATAAATGCTACTACAACTACAATAATAGATAAAATATATATAAGTATTTTTTTAATTAAATCTGTATTCATATTTTCTTCACCCAAAAGAATTATAACACAAAAACGCATCTTATTGATACGTCTTTATTTATTTACACTTAAATATTTATCAATAGCATATTTAGTGATATTACTCCTATTTATAACACCAACCATTTTACCGCAGTCCATAACTGGAACTTTTTTCAAATGATTACTTATCATAATATTACAAACTTCGTCAATATCTGTATTAACATCAATAGTAATAATTTTCTTTTTCATAACATCCTTTACCTTAGAAGTCATAAGTGCATTTAACTTATCATCAAAATTACCATTTTCAGCCTGTACCACTAGAAAATACGGATTATTAAATAACGGATGTGCTTTGGATAAGTATCTCATAACATCACCATCACTAATAAACCCTACAAGAGCACCATTTTTGTTTAAAACAGGCATACCACTAACACTATTAGATAATAAACTTTTCATAACATCAAGTAAAGTGTCAGTATCTTTTACCGTATAAACATCTTTTTTCATAATAAAACAAAGAATATTATCAGTTGCTACTTTAGTATTATTTTCAATTTTTTTAATAAATAATGCATTAATAAAACCTAAAACAGCAAGCACTCCCGCAACACACATAGTAATTAAAAATGCGAATGAAATAGCATCATCATAAGAAGCTCCACTACTCATTTTAATACTGGTTACTAGAGAATAAACACCAGTAAATACTGAAGAACCTATACATCCCGCAACCTGAAAACCAGTACTTATCATTGTAACACCATGTGAATTTTGCTCTCTATCTAAACTAGATAAAGCAAAACTTTGTGCTGGTCCAATAATAAGCGCAGAGCCACATATAATAGGAACATATAAAAGTCCAAGTAAAAATAATGAATTAACGTTCCTAGTAAGTCCTATTAAACAAACAAATATAAAGATTAAAGAAAATCCTATCGGTAACATCTTTTTAGCACCATATTTATCGTATATTTTACCAGATATAGGTGACACAATGCATGAGCATACTATCGCCGGAAACAAAGTAAGCGACGCTACGAAAGCCGGCACTCCCATCACACTTTGCATATACAAAGGCATTATAATATTCATTGCAAATACCGTCATAATCGCCACCATATTAGAAATAATACCTACCCTAAAGGCTGGAATTGTTAATGGCTTTAAAGTTATAATTGGGTTATCTATTTTGCCTGCTCTTCTAACAAATAAAACCAAAGATATAATTCCAATTAAAATAGAAGTAATCGCTACTAAAACATTATTACCAAACAAACTAGATACACCATATAAAATACCAATCAAAGATAAACTAATATATGTAGTAGATAAAATATCTAACTTTTCGTCACTAGATTTTGGCATTTTACCTAATATAATAAAACCTAAAATAAATAAAATAACTGTAAGCACTGTAAAGATATAAAATAAATATTGCCAGTTTCCAATAGAAAGTATTAAACCAGCACTTATAATACTAAGTGAAGGTCCAAGTGTAGTCGCTGCACCCATTATACCCATGTATGTTCCAATTTTTTCTTTTGGAACTACACTAATAGTTAGATTCATACTAATAGGCACTAAACACCCTGTACCAATAGCTTGAATAATTCTACCTATAAGTAAAGTTGTAAAATTAGGAGCTACCGCACCCATCACACTACCGATAATCATAATCAAAACAGTAAATAAAAATAATGGTTTAGTAGATACCTTCCTAAATAAAAATGATGAAATTGGTACCATAATCGCCGCACCAAGCATATATGCTGTAGTAAGCCACTGTACCGTAGATACGTTTACATTAAAATCTTCCATAGTAGGTGTAAACGCAATGTTCAAAAACGTTTCATTAAATGTTGCCAAAAAGGCCGCAAATGCTGAAACAACCAAAACCAAACTAGGCTTCTTCTCTTTCATAATCTATTCCTCCTTCTCATTTTAGAGCAAAAAAAACACAAGCATCTGCCTGCGATAACTAGACTTACGTGCAAAACACAACATGTTTCTCGGCTCTATCCAGTTATAAATTTTACCACACATTTTAAATAAAAGTCAAGAAAAAAATTAGCCAAAGATACTTACAAACACTATAATAAAAAACAAATACCACATTGTAATGTAGTCAAAAAAACTAAAAAAAGATATATTTGAATAAAAATTTTTTTGAGATTTAGTGTTGACAAACATTTTTCTATATAATATAATTGGTTCTAATGAAAACGAAGACCAAGAAAAGTACATTATTTGATTTGGTTATAGCGAACTAGAGTTGGTGGAAGTCTAGTAATCTAGAATAATGGAAAAGAACTTGAGAGTGATTATTGGAAATGTATAAAACAAGGCAAAGTATAATATTCCGGGTAGTTCCGTTAACAATGTAAGGGGTTTACTTATTAGTAAACAACTAGGGTGGTACCGCGGAATTTTCGTCTCTAGATTTTATATCTAGAGTTTTTTTGTTTAGGAGGGATAATATGTTTTTAAAAAAGCGGCGATACATAAATTTAAATAAATTTATAGAAAGGAAAGAAAATAATTATGAAACACCGGGTGGCAGTATCATTTATAAAGCCCACGAAGTTTTAGAAACTATTTGTCTAGATAAAGATACAATGAGTTTTAAACAAACTGTTTCTAGTAAATTCGGGGAATTGCTATACGAAGCCAAATGGTACACACCACTGCGCGAAGCATTAGAGACTTTTGTAAACAAAGTTTCTGAAAATGTTAATGGTACAGTAACATTAAAACTATATAAAGGAAACATTATCATAGTCAGTATTAAAGCAGAAAACTCTTTATATTCAATAAAAACAGCATCATTTGATGACAATAATTATAATCAAGCAGATGCTACAGAATTTATTAACTTATATAGTCTTGGTATTTGTAATAAAAATTAAAAATGGAAGGAATGATTTTATGGCTCTTTGGGCTGGAAGATTTAAAAAAGAATTAGATAGTAAAACAAATGATTTTAACTCATCAATTAGTTTTGATAAACGTATGTATAAACAAGATATTTTAGGAAGCATTGCACACGCCACTATGCTTGGAAAATGTAACATAATTGATAAAGAAGAAAGCAAAAAAATTATATCCACACTAAAAGATATTTTAAACGATATTGAAAATGGTACTCTTAAATTTGATATGAATGCTGAAGATATACACATGTTCATAGAAAGTGAACTTACAAATCGTATTGGCGATACCGGTAAAAGATTACATACCGCACGTAGCCGTAATGACCAAGTAGCGACAGACATTAAACTCTATTTACGTGATGAAGGAAAAGAAATAATTTCCCTATTAGAAAACCTATTAAAAGTTATACTTAAAAAAGCAGAAGAAAATACTAAAACAATTATGCCGGGATACACACATCTTCAAAGGGCACAACCAATTACTTTTGCACATCACTTAATGGCTTATGCCGAAATGTTTAAACGTGATATAAGCAGAATAAAAGATGCATTAAACAGAATGAACACAAACCCACTAGGTAGTTGTGCTTTAGCGGGTACCACCCATAAAATTGACCGCCATATGACAAGTGAATTATTAGGATTCTCCGAACCTGCATATAACAGTCTAGACGGAGTATCTGACCGTGACTTCATTTTAGAACTTTCATCTGCCTTATCAATAATTATGGTGCATATGTCCAGATTTAGTGAAGAAATTATTTTATGGAGTAGTTGGGAATTTAAATTTATTGAATTAGATGATGCTTTCTCAACTGGTTCATCTATTATGCCTCAAAAGAAAAACCCAGATATTACCGAACTTATACGTGGTAAAGCTGGAAGGGTTATTGGAGATACATTTGGTTTCATGACAACAATGAAAGGCCAGCCTCTTGCTTACAACAAAGACATGCAGGAAGATAAAGAGGCTATATTTGATGCTATAGATAATGTTAAAATGTGTATCTATACATTTATTCCAATGCTTGATACCATGACTGTTATCAAAGAAAATATGGAAAAAGCCGCTAAACGTGGATTTATTAATGCAACTGATTGTGCTGACTATTTAGTAAAAAAAGGTATGCCATTTAGAGAAGCATATAAAATTACTGGAACCATTGTAGCGTATGCAATTGATAATAATAAAACTTTAGATACATTAGATATTAAAGAATACTATAAATTTTCTGAAATATTTGATGAAGATATATATAACGCAATTGACCTGCATAAATGCATTAGTCAAAGAACTGTAATTGGTGGTCCAAATCCCGATACAGTTTTAGAACATATTAAATTAATGCAAAAATGGCTTAAAGAAAAAACTGATTAATTTCAGTTTTTTTAATATCTACACCGTGACTAATCTTTTAATATTGTAGTTAGAGCTAGCAGAAAGTAAGTCAAATTCTAATACAAACATCATTTGGCTAACTTCTCAAATCCACCAATATCGCTAATATATTCTCTAACCTCTTCTACAATTTCATCATAAGATTTTCCATCAAATGTATCATCTCTAATGGCACAAAATAGTTCCACTCTATTACCTATTTCTTGTGTCTTTCTAAATACGTAAATATTTACGCTTACGTCTACCTTTGATAAATTCTGACAATGAGGTCCATTGCCAGTTACTGACCTAGCCTTATCAAAACCAAGTTTTCTATTTATAGCACCTGTCCATTATCCTAATGGATTAAATGTTATTTTCTAAGATTCTTACTAATCATTTCTTTATAGTCAGTTAATTGTTCTATTCTAGATATTATTCTCCCAGCCTTTACTATTTCATCGCCTTTAGATGTTATGGCCAAATGATTTTCTAATGCTTTTTTATCTAAATTAGAAGTTATAAAAGTTGGAAGTTTTGCTTCCATTCTATACTGAAGTATTGAACAAAGTATTTCATCTCTAGACCATGAAGTAATGGATTCAGCACCAAGATCATCTATTAATAATAAAGGCGATTTTTTTATAGTATTAAATTTATTGTTAAATTCATTTTTATATTCAGAATTAAATGATGATTTTAAATCTCTTAAATATTCTGGCCAAAATATAATAGCACTTTTGACATTTTCTTTGGCTAGTTCATTAAACAAAGCTGATATTAAATAAGTTTTACCAGAGCCGAAATTACCGCATAAATATAAACCTTTTTGATGAGGATTTTCTTTATATGTATTTAAAAAATTAGTTAACCAAATAATGGTATCAAATCTTTTTTTATCAGTCTTATGAATTTTATTAAATGAAGCATTCTTAATTTCTTCTGGAACACTACATATAGTCATATTATTTTGATATTTAGTTTTAGAAACCATTTTCTTTTTATATTTACATGGCCTATATGAGAATGTAATATTACCTTGTTCATTTTTAGGAAGATAAGCATAGCCTTCTATTTGGTTTTTACACTCAATTAATCCAGGACAGTGTTTACAATTTGTATAGTCACCAGCACACTGTTTTAATGACGATGTATAGTGAATTAAATATTCTCTCTTAAATTTTAGTTTTATGGCGATTTCTTTAAAAGTCTCGTCTTCTAACGCTTCATCAAAGGCTTCGTTTAATTTTCTATCTATATTAGAAAGTTTATTTTGATTAGTAATATTGGATACTTTTTGCATAGTTCACCTACCTTTTTAGCATTCTTTCTAATGCTTCTATTTCTTCTGCACTAGCGAGTTCTTCTTCTAATTTAGCACCATACCATTCTGGTTTTACTTCTTGTTTTTTTATGTTTGTACCTGTTGATGTTTTTTTTGTTTTTGATTTATTTTCTTTTTTACATAAGTTCATGGCATCTTCTACTGTTGTGATATTACTGCGTTTCCACTGAGTCGCAATAGCCGTACAAAAGTTTTTAGTTAATTTATTATCATTTATTTTTAAAACATAATCTATTAAGACATTTACAATACCTGGCGAAAGTTCATAATCTATCATTAGTGTCTCAAGTAATGCTAAATCATTTTTACTTGGTTTAATTCCCCTATTTTTACCAGAAAGAAAATCATATGGTGAAGTTGTTTCAAAGGTGTGAATCATTTTATTTTTCTTTGAAGTATCAGTTACTTGTTTTCTTAAGTATTCAGGCTGAGATTTATATATCAATGATGGACTATTACCTTTGTTTTCAAAAGTATAATAATTATTACAATTTTTTCTTAAAATATCTTTGTCTATCATATGTTTTTCATTTATAGAGTTTCTTATAAGTTCTTCTAAATCGTCATTATTTAAACTATATATAAATACCAATTTATAAATTAAGTTCTTAATTTCTTTAGTAATAGACAATGGATTTAAATATTCTTTTGGAATATTCGCAAGTACGCTCGCTAAATCTATTTTACTGTTTACTATCATATCCAAATGGTTTACATTACGAATATTACTAGTATCTAGGGGCTCACCAACATTAGTGACGTCAAACACTTCGCTAAATGATGAAGTTATTTCTTCGTATTCTGTTTGTTTTATTTTAGGAATACTAAATAATTTTATTATTTTTTTTAGGTTTTGTCTTCCAATGTTATTCTCTAGAGTAACAGAAAGTATTGGATTATCTAAAAATTCTTTAGGAGTAAGTGGTGAATATAATTCATATATATAAGTATTTACAGTATCTCTTTTTAGATATGTCTTTAAAAGACCAATAGCCTCTAGTTTTTCTCTAGCTTCTTCTATATCCTCTAATTTTAAACGCATTTGTGTCATTAGATAGTGATGGGTATATTCAGTTGATATGATTTTAAGTGAATCTAAATTGCTCCATAAAGTCAAATACAAATTAACTGAAACAGACCCGATTACAGGCTGATAAAGTTTCATTAGGATATTACGATCTTCATTATCAAGTACGGTTCCATTTTTTACTATATAGGTATCTGCTGGCAAAAGATTTGGTTTTTTCATAATATCCCTCCCAACTAATTTTAACACACTTTTTTAAAAATAAAAAGCACTTTATAGCAAGTGCTTACTCGTTAAACTCAAATTCTATATCAGAGGCATTACTATAGTCAGTATCACCTTCAGCAATAATTTTTTCGCTTTTATTATATTCTAGTTTTCCTCCAGTATATCCTATTAATCGGCCTATTTCTTCATTATTATTTTTAAAGATAATATTTATAGATTTTACTATTACTGGATCTGCATCTAATGACGAGACACCACAAGTAAAGGTAAATGTATTATCACTAAAAATGTACCTTATATCACTAAATATAACATTTTTATAAGTTACATCTTTATATGTAATAACTTTAATCTCTTTTTCTTTAGGAATCTGTTTAACCTGTTCAGGCTTTCTATTATTAAAAAGCATTACACCAAATATAATTATGGCAATTAATAGTATTAATAATATAATCTTTTTCATCTTATACTTTCCATGTATTTACAACATCACAACTACTACTTGATGGTGCTGGATCTGGCATCTGCATTTTTACAATCATTGGAACTTTAAAAGCAGCACCAAATGCCATACAAGTACCTGGCTGAAGTGATTTTTGTTTTTCTACTATTTCAGCAGTTATGTTTGGTAGCATTTTAGTTATATAATCAACATCTAATGGGTGATTTAGTTTAAATACTAAAAAGTTTGCACATTGTGATATAACAGTGTCTGATATTTCTACTGGTCTTTGTGAGATTAAGTTAAATATTACGCCATATTTTCTTCCTTCTTTAGCTATTCTTTCGAAGATATTATAACCAATTAATTCAACATCTCCATCATTTTGAACGTATCTATGAGCCTCTTCTACAAATATATGAAACGGTATTGAAGCTCTGTTTTTTAAGCCTTTACAGAAGTTAAATAACATTTTTGAATATACTTTTACTAATACTTTTGCGAACCAATCATCAATATCCTCTAAGTTAAAGTTAACTATTTGGGCTTTTCTACCATTATAAGATACTAATGAAGCAATATAATTTTCCATAGTTATAAATTCAGGATATCTTAAGTATCTTGAGTTTTCAGATATTACAAGGTCATGTAATCTTACCTTTAATGTTATAGCATCTGCATATGTAACATCGTTATGAAGCATCCCCTCACTTATCAATGTAAATTCTAACGCCTTTTCTAAATCTTCTAATGTATAATAATGTATATCTGTGGGTTCATAAGTATCTAATGACTCATCAATAAAACTTGTTACGTATTCAGTCATTAATATGCTTTCTGGGAACTGTCCAGCAGTATCTATAGTAAAGCATTCTCTAAATTTTCTAGTATACCCGATTCCTTGCACTGGTGCCTCTAAGCAAAATTCATTGGTTGAACACGTCGCAAGAATAGCAAAGACATCATTACGCTTACTACTGGCTGTTTGATTAGTATAAAGTATAGTCATTATGGCTTTAGCGATAAGATGATTTTTATATTTTCTAGACATATCGTCGTTAGTCGCAAATATATTTACTAGTTTTAAAAGTCTTTCTATTATAGTTATTTGTGAGTGAGATTCTGCTCTTAAAAGAAGAGCAAGATCATCAATATCTAAAAGCCAAAGTGGTAAATTCAATATTTCTCCATCAGCTTGATTTACGTTAGTTGTATAAAATTTAAAGTTTAAATTAGGATTTATTTTATTTATTCCTCGAAGCGCTGTATGGTATTCACCATATGCATCAAACATGAAGAAGTTAGCCTTGAAGGGAAGCAGTCTAGGGTTAGCAAAAATATTTTGTAATATTCTAGCAACTCCGCATGATTTACCAGAACCACTATTACCAAAAACAGCCATATGGCTACTAAAAAGATCATTGATATCTACTCTAATTGGATAGTCATCATATAACGGGCTTACTCCAAGGGTAAATGATGAGTCATTGTCTTCTCCGACTAAAAGTCCTACTTCATCACGATTTATTAATCTCAGTGTAGCATTAAAGGTAGGTTTTCTGATGACACCACCTAGAAAACGCCCACCCGCTATTTCACCTAGAAATCTAATTTTGATAATACCATCACTAATATCTTCTACTTCTCCTAGTATTTTCTTTTTTTCATCTTCAAATACAACATGCATATTCATGATATTTGTGCTCATACCATTATCATCTTTTACTTCGACATGAGCTTCATTATTACTAATATAAACTATTTTACCAAACATATAATCCTCCTTAAATTAATTCTTCTATTTTGCTTTTTGTATCAAAATCTATTTTTTCTATTAGTTTCTTTATTTTTAATGATTTATTATATAATTTTAGTTTTTCTTCAAAGTATTCCAATTTATTTGTTACATCTTTCAGTTGCTTTGAAACAGCATTTCTACTTACACCAATGTTTTCACTTATTTCTTGTAATGAAAGATTGTCGAAGTAATAACCTTCAAAATAATTTTGTTGTTTATCTGTTAAAAGCTCTGAATAATAATCATAAAGGTTTATAAAGTATATTCTATTATCCATTTACAAGACCTCCAAGGCCAGAAATAATCATAACAATACCAAAGACTAAATATATATAACTTAAATATTTTCTTTTGAAATATTTATGGTTATTATAACTCATTACTCCTAATGTAATCCCTGCGGTAATAGCAGTTACATAATACATAATATCAAACCAAGCCGACAATATTAGAAATATAATAACTAAAAGAAATAAAAGTAACTGCAAAATTAATGTTATTCCACTTGTGTCAACTTTACTTTTCATCATCATCAATTCCTTTAAACAGTCCGTATATATATTTTTCTACATCAAATACCCTTAGGTCTTCTTCCCTCTCACCAAGGCCCACAAACTTAACTGGTATACCTGTACTTTCTTTGATAGCAAGGACGATTCCACCTTTAGCAGTGCCATCTAGTTTTGATAAGACTACACCAGTGATGTTAGTTATTTCTTTAAAGCTTTTAGCCTGACTAATTCCATTTTGACCTGTAGTAGCATCTACAACTAATAGAGTTTCATGAGGAGCACCTTCAATTAATTTACCAATAGTTCTATTGACTTTTTCCAATTCTTTCATTAGATTAACTTTGTTTTGTAATCTTCCAGCGGTATCTACTAGTACAACGTCATAATTTTCTTCTTTAGCTTTAACTACACCATCATACATTACGGATACGGGATCAGCATTTTCTTTATAAACAATGTCAATATCCACTCTATCTGCCCATTCTTTTAATTGTTCTACGGCACCAGCCCTAAAAGTATCGCCCGCTATCATGAGAACTTTTTTACCTTCGTTTTTTAGTTTATAGGCAAGTTTACCAATAGTTGTTGTTTTACCAGCACCATTTACACCTACAAATAAAATAACAGTTGGACCCTCCTTAGCGTAGTTAATTTTGTTTATAATGATATCACCAGAGACATATATTATAAACATTTCGTCAACTATTATATCTTTTAGTTCTGAAGATGATGTAATATTTTCTTTTTTTACTCTAGCCTTTAGTTTATCTATAATATTCATTACGTTATTGACACCAATATCAGCCATAATTAATATTTCTTCTAATTCCTCAAAGTATTCATCACTCACTTTTGTATGCTTTAAATTTAAATTAGTAAGAGCATCTAGAAAATTATTACGTGTTTTTTCTAGACCTTTATCATATAAAATAGTTTCCTCTTCTTCTTCTTTTTTAAATATGTTTTTAAATTTATCAAATATTCCCATAATTTTTATCTCCTATAATCTACATACATTTTACACCATTTGCTTTGTTAAGGCAAGAAAAACGTGCCAGATGTGCCAATAACAAAGTTAGCTAAAATCAAAAAAATTAACTGCTTTTTTATTTAAAGCAAGAAAAGTTATACCAACACCTAACATACACAAAATTTTAATTATTTATATCAATTGTTTTTAAAGTCGTATTTTAAGAAAAAATATTATTTTCAATCCCCTTAATTGTACTTGGAATAATAACCAAAGTAAAAAATTATTTTGAAAAAAATGATTACCAATGCAAGTAACTCCATCTAGTTTTTTATATGCATTAATTTATTACCACAAAACATAAAATCTCCTACAGATGTTAAAATATTTAACAACCATAAATAGGGTGTATCTTTTCTGTTAAAACTTTTATCGAATTCACACCACTATGTTGAACCAATTTTAGTTATCATTAAATTATTAATCTCACTCTACACTCATAATACCTCCACTAAAATGAACATATAACAGCATATTATACGATAACATAAATTCTATTATTTTAAAATTTTAA
The DNA here is from genome assembly GCA_934129885.1 of uncultured Bacilli bacterium. GTDB lineage: Bacteria > Bacillota_I > Bacilli_A > RF39 > UBA660 > Coprosoma. The sequence goes on from CAKOWU010000005.1 coordinate 25,547, forward strand.
AACACTCAAGGCCTAGTTTATTAGTATTACTTCATCCGCATTTTTATAATATAAATTTAAATATATCTTAATTATAAGCATATTTTAAATAATTTTTGTTAATAATAAACATGAGGAGATCACAAATGAAGATAGATAAAAATGTAAACAAAGTTACATCTAAAATAAGAGAACTATATGGTAATAGTAATGACTTAAATACCAGAATTATAAATGTCCAGGGTACAAATATTGGCATTTTATTCATGGAAAGTTCATCTTCTACCTCTAATATCAGTGAATATATCATTAGAGCCATAAATTATATCTCGGAAGAAAAAAGTATTTTTACCAGTATCTATAAAGCCATTAACAACAATATTTTTAATGCTCAAATAAAAACAACTAAAGATTTTACCACTTTTTCAGAATATCTATCCGCTGGCTTTACAATTATTGTCGTAGATGGCTATGACACAGCGATTGTAATGGAGACAAGAGCCGATTTAGATAGAGGTGTCTCTGAATCTTCTTCAGAACCAATCGTTAGAGGCCCTAAAGATAGTTTTACAGAAAGTCATTCAAAAAATTTAGGCTTACTTAGAAAAAGAATAAAAGATAATAATCTTTGGTTTTCAGATACTAAAGTAGGTCGTAGAACTAAAACAAAAATCAGTTTAGCCTATTTAAGTGATGTCGTAAACGAAGACAAAATAACTTATATCTTAAATAAGCTTTCTAAAATAAACGTTGACGGAATACTTGACAGCGGCAATATAAGAGACTATATCGTTTCGCAGTCTTCTTCTTTTCCGCAGATAGTAAGTACCGAAAGACCCGACCTTGCATGTCAAGCCATACTCGATGGTAAAATTGTTCTGCTTGTAGAAAACTCCCCGTTTGTTTTAATTTTACCAAGCGTTTTTACCGATTTTATACATACTAGTGAAGACTCATTTCAAAAAAGTTTCAATATAACATTTACAAGGATTCTAAAAGTATTTGCCTTAATTGTTACCCTCTTCACCCCCGCAATCTATATCGCAGTTACAACATTCGATCAAACAATAGTCCCAGATAAACTTTTAATTTCTCTCGCCGTCCAAAGTGAAGGTGTACCTTTTCCTGCAGCTTTTGAAATTATCCTTTTAATGGCTATATTTGAAATTTTAAGAGAAAGCGATATCAGACTGCCAGTTAATATGGGAACCTCCATGAGTATTGTTGGAGCCCTTGTGTTAGGACAAGCCGCGGTGGACGCCGATATCGTATCCCCTATTGCGGTCATTGTAGTCGCTATTACGTCTATATGTAGTCTAATCTTTACCGATCCTGATTTTGTAAACGGCATTAGAACATGGCGATTTATTTTCATTTTATGTGCGACATTTATGGGAATGATTGGCCTAGTTTCTGGTATTATTATGTATCTTATAAAACTTTCTTCTTTAGAATTTTTAGGTACAAGTTACTTATCTCCTTTTAGCCCGTTTAATGCCGGCGGACAAAAAGACTCTATACTTAAGTTTTCAATTACTAAAATGTTTAAACGACCAGTTTATATAAATGATAAAAATATCATTAGGCAAGGAGGCACCAATGAAAAATAAAATATTTATTATTTTAATTCTTTGTTTTTGTTTATGTGGATGTGGAAACTATAGTGAACTTAATGACCTTGCGATTATTACTGGTGTAGGTATAGACATAAAAGATGATAAATATAATCTTTCCTATTTGATAGCCAACTCACAAATGAGTCAAACATCTAGTAAAGAAGGCGAAGCCCAGACAACCGTCTATACAGGAAGTGGTAAAAATTTAAGCGATGCGGCTAGAAAAATCGAGGCTAAAAGTTCAAGAAGGTTATATTATGGTCATATCAATATTGTTATTGTTTCTGAGCAAGTAGGCAAAAAAGGCTTTTTAAATATTGCAGACTATATATTAAGAAATCCTGAAACTAGAAAACAATTTTATATCTTGCAGGCGAAAGATTCATCTGCAGAAGATGTTTTAAAAATAGTATCACCTTTAGAGTCTTTTCCATCACAAGGAATATCATCTTTAATAGAGGCTAATAAAAGTGACCAAGCATTTTCTAATGATGTTAATTATAGTGCTTTTGTTAGTAGATTACTTGACACGGGTTATGACGCAACAATGCCATCTATTACAATAAAAGGTAACGAAGACAAAGGTTCTTCTCTTAAAAATCTAGAATCAACAAGCCCTAAAACATATCTAAAACTTGATAATACGGCAATTTATAGAAAAGATAAATTTGTAGGGTACGCTAATGCTAAGGAAAGTGAAAGCATTAATATAATGAATGGTAGTGCGACAGATATTATATATAATTTTCAACATAATAAAAATGAAGTGACTTTTTCCTCCTCTGATATCAAGAGCAAGATAAAGGTAAAATCTCCTAAAAAGGTATCTATAAAGGTAGATGGTATCGGCTTTATTTCAGAGATTAATAGCGATGATGATTTAGAAAAGATAAAAACTATAAAGGAATTACAAAAGGATATAAATAAATCTTTAAAGAAAGATCTCACAAAGACTTTGGAAGCTCTTCAAAGTAAATATCAAAGTGATGCTTTAGGTATTGGTAATTTAATTTATAAAAAATACCCAGATAAATGGAAAAGTTTAAAAAAGAACTGGCATAATAAAGGATATAAAGATGTAGATTTTGATGTCAAGGTTAATTTTATAATTGAATCTAGCGGGGCATTAGAAAAAACTATTAAGGAGGTCAAAGATGAAAAAGATTAGTTCTTTTGAATATGGCAGTTTAATGTGGTTTGTAATCAGAGCTTCCTTTGTAGGTATTACACTTGCAAATATTATTTCAATTAGTAAGGTCGATGCTTGGTTTAGTGCAATTATGGCTTTAGTTCTTGGACTTTTACCTTTTATTATTTTTGAGTTAATCAGAAAATACAGTAATAAAAATATTTTTGAAATAAACTCTTCTGTTTTTGGGAAATTTGGAAAGTTTATGAACATTATTTTGATAGTGGGCAGTTACATATTTGCTTTAGTAGTATTTGCAGATTTAACTTATTTTATAAGTTCACAATTTTTATATAAAACGAGCCTTATCTTTATTTCAGCATTCTTTATAGTACCCTTAATTTATGCTTTAATAAATGGAGAAAATGCTTTTTCTAAAACTAGTTTAATTTTATTTTATGTTACATTCTTTACAGTTTTGTTTATCGATATTAGTTTATCTACTGGCATATCTATAGATAATATCAGACCTATAATGAGCGGAGATAATGATATTTTTAAAGGAGCAATCATAATGATAGCCTATAATGTTTTACCCTTATGTTTATTGCTTGCGATATCTAAAAAAAATATTAACGGTTATAGTTTCAAAAAATCATTGTGGTTTTATGTCCTTTCTATGATTACTGTGGTGATGGTTGTTTTTTGCACAATATCAGTGTATGGAATTAATTTATCAATGCTTTTAGAGTTCCCAGAGTTCCACTTACTTAAGAAAGTATCTATTGGCAATTTTATCAATAAATTAGAAGGTATATTATCAATGGAATGGGTTGTGGCTCTATTTTTCCTTTTACTAATTACGATATATTTTATCGTAACAGGTATAAGAAATCTTTTTCCTATTAAAAAAAGCACAAATAATTATTCAATTATAATTATTTGTGCAAGTTTACTTATTATTAATACTTATACTTTTATGTACAATGGTAGTTCTAACGATTTTGTTACTAGAGAAATGCTTAAAATTATGTATGTTGTATACTTTATTTTACCATGCATAACTTTGATTGGTTTATTATTTAAGATAATTCAGCAACAAAACTACACTGGAAGCAATAATTACGACCACTAGTATTACGGTTATAATAATATTAACTATATTGTTTTTTGATTTTTCACTGTCTACAAAATCAGACTTATTCAATTTTAAACTAGATGTAAAAAATGATTCATCATAAGCTGGCGTATCATTTTTTTCTTTTTCAATAGCATCCTTCATACTATCAAGTTCCCTTACTTGGGTGTCATCAGCTTTAAGATCACTTAATAAATCCTCGGCAGATTCTATGGTACCTAATTTATTCATTCTACTAGTGTTTGTGATGTTATCAATCATTTCTTTAAGTTCTTTATCAGGCTCATTTTTAAAATATTCTTCCCTTTTAAGTTCTTTTTTTAAATCAATATTTTTAAGTATATTATATTCTGTATTTTTAAGTACTCTTTCTTTATCATCTGGGACTTGATTTTCTTTAGCCGCTCTTAAAATATCTCTCAAATCATAATTTTTTTCTTCTTGTTTCGCATAAGTTTTAATAGGAACAGGTTCATTTTTTTCGGGTAATTTAGTACGATACTCTCTTTTGTTTTGAGTTCTATTTTGAGCATTTAAAAGTTCTTTTACTTTATTCATATCTATTTGATCATTTTTTTCTAGTTCTGCAATACCCTCAATATTAGAATAATCACCATATGAATATACTTTACTATATAAGTCTTTATTACGATTACTCCTCATATGGTCTTTAGGTTTTTTGGATGAATGACCATAATATTTTTCCATTCTACTTGGCATGCTACAACACCTCTATAATAATGATATCATATTTTGTTTTTTTTTGAAAGACAGCCCTTGCATTTTACATACTTTTTCTTTATAATGTGTAACGGAGGTAAAAGATATGGCAAAAATTGTTGTAGATAAAAATTTATGTATTGGTTGTGGTGCCTGTACTGGTATCGCAAGTGAAACTTTTACTATCGGTGATGATGGACTTGCAGAAGTCATTAATAACAAAATAACTGACGAAGCAAAAACAGCAGTAGAATGTTGCCCAGTAGGTGCAATTAAAACAGAAGAATAATAATGTAAAAAGCCCAGTAGCAATACTAGGCTTTTAAAATATATTAAATATTTTGGCAATTAAATTAATTATGGAAATTGATACTATCATGGTAGTGCAAAAGGAAAAGATACAAAAGCTCAAAGACAGAAATATATTTTTTCTTTTTCTAATGGTATCTACTGCATAAAATATACTAAATAATATCAGTAAAATATTATCAGCCCATAATGCAACATTAAAGGGTGTGCTTATTAACAAATCATTAAGTTTCATAGTATCATACGACCAGTTATAAATCATATTTGTATATTCTAGTGAACTTATTATCAAACTTATAAAGGTTAAAATAATCAATATTATCTCAAGGTATTTGCCATATCCTTCTTTACTTTCTTTCATAGATATTGCCTCCTATAGTTATTTTATCACAAAAACATTTAATCTGTACATATATGTGTATCAATGTTTTGACAAACGTAAATATTTTTGAGGTTATCAGTATGTAAGCAAAAGAATTTGCGTATAATAAAAAAGAGGAACATTCAATTCCATTTGTGGATATCACTTCTATATAAATTGTGAAAGTGACACTCAGTCAATACAATGAGGGTCTATTTTTTTCACTGCCAGTATTAACAAAGCAGAGAGTAATAAGATAAAACAAACAAGATATATAATTAAAAACATTTCTTTTAATGTAATAAATATATTCTAATAAATTTTATAGGTAAGTATTTTATGTAGTACCTGTCCAATTTACAGTTGCATTCGTCGCACCCCATGGACTACCAGATATAGCATTTTCACTTTTGTTTATATTTATAGTTGTTAAGTTAGGAACTGCATTAAATGCGTTTGCGTCTATATTTACTACACCACTACCTATGTTAATCTCTTTTAAATTGTACATAGACCAAAAAGCACTTACTTTTATAGTTTTGACACTATTTGGAACAATTATAGTTTCTATACCATTGTTAGTTACAAAGGATGCAGAACCTATAATTTCTACATTATCTGGAATAACCACGTCTTTTCTTGTTCTATCTCCAAAGGATGTTAAATATGTATTATCAACTTTTCCATTTTCATCTATAGCATATATAAAAGCAACATCACCTTCTATTAGATTGGAAGAAGCAATAGTACTATACATATTTTTAACTGTTGAAGGAATATGAAGAGAAGTAAGATCATTACCTTCAAATGCACCACCACCAATAGTTTCTAATCCCTCTGGTAAACTTATTGACTTCATACTTCCCCAAGAGAAAGCATGATGACCGATATACCTAACATTATTTGGTATGTTTATATTCGCATTATCTAAACCTATACAACAACTATTTCCAATGTAGATAAGAGTTTCTGGAAAAATTAAAGTTCTGAGGTTTTTTCTAGAAAACAACTTTGTTGTAGTAGTATCTGGTAAATCCCCTATTTTCGTAATTGTTAAGTTATTTATTTTACTTGGTATCTTTACTTTTGTTCCACAAGTATCTGCATCATAATCAGTTATTGTTCCAGTACCATCACCATTGTCAGATACTGTAAAACAACTATCAGGAGTTGTATTTATATTCCCCTTTGCACTCATATCAACATTGGTACTAAAGGCCGCATAACCAACTGTTAGACATAGCAATACTGCAAGCAGGCTAAATACTATTATTTGCTTTTGTCTTTTGGCTTCTTTTCTATGTAATCGTCGTCCGCGTGTCATATCATCACTCCTACATATTATCCGTTATTTTACTACTAAATAAATGAAAAATATGCCTTATTTTATTATTAAGTTAAACACCTAAAATATCCTATTACAAGAATAACATATGTATAGTGGTAACGCAAGTCCCATACGTGCAGATTTACTACTTATTTACATTAATAAAACCCCGTTTGTGGGGTTTTGTTAATGTTTATTACTTAAATTTTTAAGGTTATATATGGCTGTTAAAGCCTCCATAGGTGTTAAGTTAAGCGGATCAATTTTTTCAAGTTCTTGTTCCACTAAAGATTTTTTAGGTATTAATTCATCTATTGGTAAGGTTTCTTGAATTTTTAAATCCCTTTTGACTTCATTACCTTCATATACCTTTAATATTTGATCGGCTCTTTTAATTAAAGTATCTGGAAGGTGAGCAAGCCTTGCGACATGGATACCGTAGCTTTTATCAACACTTCCTTCTTCTAATTTATGCAAAAAGGTTATTTCGCCATCTTCTTCATAAGCACTTACATGAATATTACGCAAGCCAGATAAAGTATCTTCTAGGTCAGTTAATTCATGATAATGAGTTGAAAAGAAAGTTTTAGCCTTTATATGGTTATGAATATATTCAATAATTGCTTGTGCTAAAGCCATGCCATCAAATGTGGCAGTGCCTCTACCCAGTTCGTCAAATAAGATTAAACTTTTTTCAGTAGCATTTTCAATCGCATTACCAGCTTCAGTCATTTCTACCATAAATGTCGATTCCCCAGACACTAAATCATCAGAAGCCCCAATTCTAGTAAATATAGCATCAAATACAGGGATTTTAGCTTCTTTAGCGGGAACAAAGCACCCTATTTGAGCCATTATTGATATTAAAGCCATTTGTCTCATATAGGTTGATTTACCGGCCATGTTTGGACCTGTTATAAGCAAAATATTAGTATTTTTATCCATAATAATATCGTTTGGTACAAAGACACCGGAGATAACTTTTTCAACTACTGGATGTCTAGATTCTTTTATATATAGTTCATTTTCTGTAAGTATTGGTCTTATATAATTATTTTGTTCACTTACAGTTGCAAAAGACGCAAGTACATCAATTTCACTTATTATTTTAGCAATTTCTTGGAGAGAAGGAATATATCTTTTTGCTTCATCTCTAACGATTGAAAATAGTTCATATTCTAGTGATATTATTTTTTCTTCAGCATTTAGTATTAAAGCTTCTTTTTCCTTTAAAACAGGACTAATATATCTTTCAGCACCAGCAAGGGTTTGTTTTCTTTGATATCCCCATTCGTCTTTTACTAAATGAATATTACCTTTACTTATTTCTATGTAATAACCAAATACTCTGTTATAAGCGACTTTAAGATTTTTAATACCTGTTCTTTCACGCTCATCATGTTCAAATTTAGCAACAAAGTCTTTACCACCTTTGCGTAAATCCTTTAATTCGTCTAGCTCTTTATTATAACCATTTTTAATTAAATATCCTTCTTTTACAGAAATAGGTGGTTCTTCATATATACTATTTTCTAATAATTCATAAAGACTATCTAATGGTTTTAGTTCTTTATAGAAGTTTATCTTCTTTAAAATTTCGCTAATAAATGGTAAGACTTTTAAAGAATTTTTAAGTTGTAATAAGTCTCTAGCATTCGCACTACCAAAGGCAATTTTACCACTAAGTCTTTCTAGGTCGTAAACTTCATTTAAATAATTTTCTAAATCACTTTTTAAGATAAACTCTGTAAGTAATGTGTCTACAACATCATATCTTCGCTCTATCTCATTTTTATCTACTAAGGGAGTTAGAATATAATTTTTAAGACATCTAGCACCCATTGCGGTTTTCGTTTTATCAAGTAACCAAATAAGTGAATATGTTCTTTCTTTTAGCCTAAGTGTTTCTATAAGTTCTAAGTTTCTTTTAGTATGAACATCCATTTTTAAATAGTTTTGTTTATTTTTGATAATAGCTTTTTGAAGGTGATCTAAGCTTCTTTTTTGGTTATGCTCTATATAAGATATTAGATGCTTTACGGTATCTATCAGTCTTACATCTTCTAAATCTTCATATACAAATGAATAATTATCTGTAATATCATCAGATATAGAAATTGTTATATGAAACTGATTTTTTAGTATAGAATATATATTTTTATCAAAGTTATCACTCATTACTACTTCTTTTATGTCTAAATTTACTATTTCACTTATAAGTTTAGAAGGATTATGTTCTAAAAGCATGACATATACTTCACCAGTACTTATATCACAGTAACAAAGGCCATAAGCATGACTAAAGGCTGTTACGCCGGCAATAAAGTTAAAATCTTCCGCTTTAATGATGTCACTATTCATAATAGTACCAGAACTTACTATTTGGATTATTCCTCTTTTGACTATTCCTTTTGCGCCTTTAGGGTTTTCTAGTTGCTCGCATATTCCTATTTTATAGCCTTTTTCTATTAATTTATCTATATAAGTATCTGCGGCATGATAAGGGATACCACACATAGGTACTCTTTCTTCAAGCCCACATGATTTACCAGTTAGGGTAAGTTCTAGTTCATGACTTACTTTAATGGCATCATCAAAAAACATTTCATAGAAATCCCCTAATCTAAAGAATATTATTATGTCTTCATTTTCATTTTTTATTTCCAGATATTGCCTCATCATGGGCGTTACTTTATTAATATCAACATCTTTACGTTCCATTTCCTTCACCGCCTACTTTATCTTGATCTACCCATTTCATTTTGCAGGCTTCTTTTTAATTCATCAAGATCTACACCGATACTTTTAAATGTATCGATATCATTTAAATTCCTTTTATCTTCTTCTATTTCTTCTAACAAAATTATTAAATGGTCTTTATTTAAAGATAAGATATTTTCTTTTGAAATAAGGCCTTTATAATAATCACTACCAAGTAAAGATATATATTTATCGTTTAAATTAAGACTTTTTATATACTCTACTTCTTCTATATTAAAGCCATATTTAAATAAACTAATATAATACTTAATGTTAATACCTTTTTCGTCACTAATTTTTATTAGATAGTTTTCTATTTCTTTATCTAGGTTTGCCATATATATATTTTGTAAAGTGACTATTTTCTTGACACTATAATCTGGATTTAAAAGCAACATTAATTTTTCTTTTGGTAATTCTGTAAAAGCAGTATTTATTTCAAATATTGCCGCACTCGAAAAATTTCCATCTCTTAATCTATTTATAATATCTCTATCACCTATTATACACATGGTATCTTTTAAAGCAGACATTTTATTTTCTTCTAAAGGTACTAAATATTTTAAGTCTGCTAATGTTAAACCCTTGTTATAGGCTTTAAGTAATATACGCATCTTCTGAGGAGAGAGACTAGGATCAGTTAAAAGATCTAATACTTCTTTATCTTTAATGTAATCCTCACATTGTTCTAACATCTTTAATTGTTTTTTATCAAATTCTAATGCCTTACCACTTTTAAGGACTCTAAGCATTGTTTTTATCTTCATTTTTCCACACTTTCTAATTTTTTAAATACACTAAATATAATTGTAAATCCATTATCGTTATAGGCCTTTATATTGCCTTTATGCATAAGGGCAAATTCTTTACATATGGAAAGCCCAAGACCTGATATTTTTCTTGATTTATCTGTGGTAAAGAATGGATCAAATATTTTATCAAGAAATTCTTCGCTTACACCTTTACCGTTATCAGATATTTTAAAATATATATATTTATCATCTTCATATATATTTATAATAATACTCTGTGCTTTATATCTAATACTATTTGATATAATGTTTGAAAACATTCTTTTTAGTTTTAGTATATCTGCGGTTAGATAATCAGACTTCACTTTATTTATAATGATAAAGTTAATTCCACTACCTTCTAAATCAAATTTATAATCATCATTTAATTCTTTTATTAAATCCTTTATTAAAATAATATTTAATTTAAGCTTTTTATTATCATAGTTAATTAGGTAATCATCAAAGGAGTTTAATATACTTTTGATATGAATGCTTTTTTCGTTAATTTTTTTACTAAATTTACGCATTTCTTCTTCGGTCGCTTTAGGAGATGAGACTAAAGAGGAATAACCAATCACAGATGTAAGAGGAGTTTTTATGTCATGAGATATACTCGCAATTATACGTTTTTGTTCACTTTTTTCTTCTTCTAGTGAATCTGTTAAGTTAACAAATTCATTTTGTATTAAGTCAAGTTCACTTTTAACTTTTCTTTTTTTAGGTTTTTTACCAAATTTATAGTTTTTAATGTCATTTATGATACTTTCTATTGGCGTGATTATTTTTTTATTAGCAAATAAACTTACAATTAATATGATTAAAGATACAACTATTGTTTCAAAAAGTATAAGGGCTATCATTATTCTTTTTAAATTTAAACTTTTATAAGCGAATAATAAATATTCTTTATTATATACTTTGACATTTTTCGCAAATATAAGGATTTTATCCTGCTCATTTGTGGTTATGGAAATATCATATTTTTTCGATATGGAAGATAAATCTTTTTCCATTTTTTCCTTTGTTTCATACTTATCTTTTACTTCTTTACTAATATCTGTTTTGTATATATTTTCTATACTAGGAAATATTTCTATACTATAAAAGATATACATAGAAATAGTATTTATAAGTACTGCGAGTAATATTATGACAAAAAATTTTTTTCTTAAAGCATGGATTTTAAGCATTTAATTCTCCTACAAATTTATAACCATAACCCCAAACGGTAATGATATTTTTATTACCAATTTTATCTCTTAAATTTTTTATATTAACTGCGACAGTACCTATATCTCCATAATCTTTGCCCCAAACGCTTTCAAATATCTGTTCTTTAGAAAGCACCATACCGGCATTTTCCATTAAGTATCTAAGCAGTTCAAATTCTCTAGTAGAAAGTTCAATATTTTGTCCATTTTTTGTTACTTCAAAACTTTCTTTATTTAAGGTTATATCGTTTATTTTTATTAAATTGTTAAAAGGGCGTGCACTACTTCGAAGGTATGATTTTACTTTTAAAACAAGTTCTGTATTATCAAATGGTTTAGTTATGTAATCGTCGCCACCAACTTCATATCCTACTATTTTATCAGTTATTGTGTTTTTTGCAGATAAAAATAGTATGGGTCTATTTATTTTATTTCTTATTTTTAAACATAGCTCTGTGCCAGACATCGATGGCATCATAATGTCTAGTAATATTAAATCATAAAAAGAGGCAATATTCATAACCTCTTTGGGGTCGTCACTTATATAGGTATCAATTCCCTCTTTTTTTAATATTAAGGATATTAATTCAGCAATATCTTTATCATCGTCCACTATTAATACCTTTGACATACTATCACCCCTTACTTAAGTGCGGCTTTTCTAGAAAGGTTTAATCTTCCTTTTTTATCGTATCCTTGAGATTTTACTAAAATTTCGTCACCAACTTTTACAACGTCGCTAGGTTTATCCACTCTCTTGATATCTAGTTGTGATACATGGACAAGGCCTTCACATCCCGGCCACAATTCGACGAAACAACCGAAATCTTCGACTTTTACTACTTTACCAGTGTAGATTTTATCATCCTCTACTTCCCTTACGACATCTTTTATTCTCCTAGCCGTCTCTTCAATAATTTCTTTATCGGTATGATAGATGATAACTGTACCGTCGTCTTCTAAATCAACTTTTACGGCATTTGCGTCATTTACGGTTTTTACGTTACTAGATTCCAAAATAATTCTCGTAATCATGTCGCCACCTTTACCAATAACGTCTTTTATTTTTTCTGGAGCAATAGAGAATGTCATCATTTTAGGAGCATATTTAGATACTTCTTTTCTTGGCTCTTTGATAGTATCTGTGATTACTTCTAAGATTTGACTCCTAGCCTCTTTTGCTTGATACAAGGCTTCTTTTAATATTTCTTTAGTTACACCTGTTATTTTAATATCCATTTGAAGAGCACATATTCCTTTGATTGTTCCTGCAACTTTAAAGTCCATATCTCCTAAGTGGTCTTCCATGCCTTGAATATCTGTTAGGATTGTATAATCATCACCATCTGTGATAAGTCCCATAGCGATACCGGCAACTGGAGCTTTAATCGGTACGCCAGCAGCCATTAAACTCATGCATCCTGCACAGATACTGGCTTGTGATGATGAACCATTACTTTCTAATATTTCAGATACAACTCTTATTGTATAAGGAAATTCTTCTTCTGATGGAATTACTTGTGCTAATGCCTTTTCACCAAGGGCACCATGTCCTACTTCTCTTCTACCTGGGGCACCATATCTACCGGTCTCTCCCACCGAAAATTGCGGGAAGTTATAATGTAGCATAAATCTTTTTTCGGACTCTAAATCAAGACCATCTAATATTTGGTGTTCGCCTAAGGCTCCCAATGTAGTTACAGAAAGACTTTGAGTTTGACCTCTTGTAAATAGTGCTGACCCATGAGTACGCGGTAATATATCTATACCAGCAGATAGTGGTCTTATTTCTTTCATACCACGACCATCGGCTCTAGTTTTTTCTTTAACTACGATTCTTCTAAATAGTTTATATTTTACATCTTCCATAACAAGGCTAACTTTTGTAAGTAATTCTTTAAGTTCGTTATCGCTTAATACAGAATTTTCTTCTTTATATTTAATAAGTAAATTTTCTTTGATTTGTTCGATTTTGTCATTTTTTTCTAGTTTATCTTTAACTCTTAAAGCTTCATCTAGTGGTTTTTCTATGATACTTGCGACTTCTTCCTCTAATTCACTAGATATTTCTAATTTATCATACTCCATTTTAGGTTCGCCAATTTCTTTTATTATTTCTTCTTCAAACGCTATTAATTCTTTTATGGCTTCATGCCCAAACATAAGGGCTTCTAACATATCATCTTCGCTTACTTCTTTAGCCGATGACTCAACCATATTTATGGCATCTTTTGTACCTGCGACAGTTAAATCTATATCGCTAAGTTCTGCTTCTTTAGTGGTTGGATTAATGATAAATTCCCCATTTATTCTGCCAACTTTAACACTAGCAACTGGGCCATTAAAAGGGATTTTACTAATTGATGTTGCGAGTGATGAGCCAAATAAAGCAGCCATTTCCGGTGAATTATCTGGATCTACTGATAAAACAGTATTTACTATTTGTACTTCATTTTTAAAGTCATGAGGGAATAAAGGACGCATTGGTCTATCTATCATTCTAGCCGCCAAGGTGGCATTTTCTGTTGGTCTCCCCTCTCTTTTTATAAATCCACCTGGTATTTTACCCACTGAATATAATTTTTCCTGATAAAGTACCATAAGTGGAAAAAAGTCTTTAAGTAAGTCTGCGCTTTTTGAAACCACAGCAGTAGATAGTATTACGGTATCTCCATATCTTACAAGGACTGCTCCAGTGGCTTGTTTGGCCAGTTCGCCATGTTCTACTATGAGTTTTCTTCCTCTAAAATCTAATTCAAATACTTTTTTCATTTTTTCCTCCATGCAAAAGGCACCCAAAAAGAGTGCCTACTATATTTATTATTTTCTAAGTCCAAGTTCTTTAATTAATGCTCTATATCTTGTAATATCTTTCTTAATTAGATATTTTTGTAAACTTTTTCTGTGTCCTACTTTTTTTAGTAGTCCTCTTCTAGAATGATAATCATGTGGATGTTGTTTTAGGTGGGCATTAAGTTCATTTATTTCTTCTGTAAGAATTGCAATTTGAACTTCTGCAGAACCTGTATCTCCACTTTTTTTACCAAACTTTTTAACAATTGCTTCTTTCTTTTCTTTAGTTAAAGCCATTTGTTTCACTCCTTTCGTTATCTATTCGCTTATACCCAGAAATAAAGATGGAGTTCTTTAAATCCAAGAACAAGTACACATATAATATACACTAGTTTTGAGAAAAGTTCAAGGTTTTTTATGTGAAAATTTACGCAAAATGCCACCGTTCACATTGAACACGTTATTAGCGTTAGAGTTAGAATAAGGTGCGATAAGACGCATCACTTTTCAAAAGTATCCCTCATGGCCCGCTTTCCTGATTAGGCCATGTGTAAAATTTAAATTTAAACCGTCAGGCAGCTGCTTCCGCAGTCGCCTGATTATCCTGCGAGACTTTCGCTATCGCTCGTCCCTCTCCTGCGTCCCTTTCAGGGACTTACCTATTGCTTCGTTTATATTTTATCTTATCCTACAGTATATGGACTATTTGAAGTCCCGTCTCCCTCAAGGGAGATATCAGAGGATAGATAAAGAATTGGCGCCGCGCCGTCACTGTTGTGAGCACTGTCGGTGAAAAAGTAGCCGTCACTATCCACATAGAACACGGGGAAAGCGCCGTCGCCAGAGTAAGGTGCGATTGTCCATGAATTACTTTTTGCCGCAGGTCCTGCGTAAATCCAGTTATGCGTAGCACTTTTACTATAACATGATGATGTAGCACGATATGCATTTACACTTGTACATGCGGAATTGGTACTGGCTTTTACATAATCACTTGGATTCATTAATCCTACTTTACCTTTCCATTTATACGTTTGTTCCTGCGATATTGTATTTGATAAATTGGTTTCGTTATATTTCGTTACTCCTACATTAAACATATGTGATACTATTAAATTTTGAACATTACTACTTAAACTATTATACCAATCATTATTTAAATATGTATTTAATGTTGCTTCTGCATCTGGAAGATTATAAAGTGTTCCATTAACTTCTCTTGGCATTTGGGTTACATTTTTTCCATTGGTATCAAGTGTAGTTGTTTTACTTCCCCATACTTTACAACTACTTGAAGAATCACAATAATCTGTACTGGTAGTAGAATACCTAGCATTTCGAGTATCAAACTCTCTACCACCTATACTAACATTTTTTATTACCTTAAGTGTATTATCGCTTTCTACTGATATTATTCTATATGTATCTGTACCTAATGTAATATAGTTATTTGGGTTTGCTCCTCTATATACATATCTACCTGCTTCGGTAGAATCAGTATAGAGTCCGTCACCACTGGTAACTACTTTTGCTTTTAACATTTCTGTGGCAGCATTACTAGTATCTCCGCCAGTACTACCACTACTCCCCTCACTAGTAATATACAACGTAAGTAAGGCAAATTATTTCTTAAACTTGCAATTTTTTCACTTTTTTGTAATTTGACTTATATTTTAAATATTTTTAATTTTGATATGGCCTAAAAAAATTTTAATCATATTTTATAATTATTTACAACAAAAAAAGGACAACCTCCATACTTTATTAATATTTTTTATCGAGTCTTTTACATTTTATGGTAAAATGAAAATAGAAAAATGTTTCATTATGAATATAAATACATTAAACGATCTTGAAAAAATGCTTTCTGATGAAAAAATTAGTTACTACCTAGAATGCAAAAAAAACATACACAATGACTGAATATGATCCACAGTATGTAGCACTCGCAGATAAAGCCGATAATCTTTATATGCACACCTTTAACGCCAATAGTCTTACCTACTTCTTTAAAACTCTAGACAATTATGATAATCAGTTACAAGATCCAAATTATACCGCAAACGTCATGCACACTATAGTAGAAAATAACAGTTATGAAATGTTAAGAGAAGACTTGAAATATATCATTAGTAGTATCTCTATAAATAACCTAAACCAGGTATATCAAATATACAAAAGATATAGTGAACTTACAGAAGAAAAATTTCCATATAACTTAAGCAGCTTAAATACCTTAAATAAAATTACTAAAAAAACATACATTAATGAATATAACTACCCTAATCAAAATGTTAGAGCAAGATAAAAATCCCTCAAAATTACGAGAGATTTTTTTATTATCTATAACTCAAACTGTGAATTATATAAATCAGCATAGAAACCATTTTGCTCCATTAACTCATCATGACTACCTTGTTCAATGATATTACCATCTTTCATAACAAGTATCAAATCAGCGTTCTTTATCGTAGATAACCTATGAGCAATAATAAATGAAGTCTTTCCTTCGGTTAACTTATCCATTGCTTTTTGAACAAGTTCCTCACTTCTAGTATCAACATTACTAGTAGCCTCATCCAAAATCAAAAATGGACTTTCTTTAGTCATTGCTCTAGCAATAGTAAGTAATTGCCTTTGACCGGCCGAAATACTTTCACTATCAGATATCTTCGAATTATATCCATTTGGAAGTGTATTTATAAAGTGATCAAGCCCAACTATTTTAGAAACATCCTTCACTTTATCATCCGTTATATCTTGATTATACTTTATATTTTCCTTTACAGTTCCTTCAAATAACCAAGTATCTTGAAGTACCATAGTAAATAAACTGTGAATATTTTCCCTAGTTAAATCTTTAGTGGATATATTATCAATCTTAATATCACCACCATCGATTTCATAGAACCTCATTAATAAATTAACCATAGTAGTTTTACCAGCACCAGTAGGTCCTACAATAGCAACTTTTGATCCGGCTTTTATTTTAGCAGAAAAATCATTAATAGTAGGTTTATCATTTCCATCATACTTAAACATAACATGTTCAAACTCAATATTACCTACCACACTATTTTTATCTAACTTTTTAGTAGCATTTTCTTTAACCATTTCCTCTTCGTCTAAAAACTCAAATACACGTTCAGAAGCCGCTGCAGTTGACTGTAACTGTGTCATACCTTGTGCGATTTGCGAAAGCGGAGAAGTAAATAATCTTACATAAGTAATAAACGCCACAATAACACCAAAAGTAATATGACCATTTAAAGTAAGAAGTGCACCAACAATACATACCGCAACATAACCAAAGTTACCGATAAAGTTCATCATTGGCATCATTAACCCTGATAAAAATTGACTTTTTCTGTTCGCATCATATACCTTTTTATTATAAATATCAAACTTTTCATCAGCAAGTTCTTTACCATTGTAAGCCTTAACAACATTAAGCCCAGAATATATTTCCTCTATATGACCATTTAAATTTCCTAGTTCTGTCTGTCTTAATACAAAATATTTTTGTGACTTACTTAAAACAAAACCCATAAATAAGAAACCAAATAAAGATGACACAATAGCAGTTATAGCCATTACCCAGTTAGTTACAAACATCATTACAATTGTTCCTAAAAATAATGTTATCGCACTTACCAAAGACGCAAGTGACATATTCATTGACTGTGCAATCTGATCAACATCATTAGTTATTCTTGATAAAATATCACCAGTTTGATGTTTATCAAAATATTTTAAAGGTAAATTATTAATCTTTTTAGTTATCTTTTTCCTTAAACTTCTAGCAAACTTATTAGAAACAGTTGTCATAGCAAGTGACTGAATAAATGTAAACAAAGCACTTAAGAAATACAAGCAAGCAAGGAAGAAAGCAATACCCTTAATAGCCTTCATATCCATTTGTGGTTTTACAACCTTTTGAATACTTTTAGGCATCTCGTCTATCTTTGAATAAAGTTCATTTACAGATGCATCTTTATCCATTTCACTCATTAAACTTAAAAATTTACTTTGGTCTTTTTTAGAAATTTTAACGCCATCTACACTGATATCTGTCAGTAGCACCTCCGCAAGATTTTGCGGTAACGTAGTATTTTCTCCATCAGTCATATTAAGTAAACTAACCTTATCAGCGGTAGTAACAATTACCCCATTATACTCTGAATCTGGAAGAATTTTTTCCAAAATTTTAGAATCTAATTCAGCAATAGAAGTTATATTATCTTGAAGACTAGGTAAAATATTATTGAATTTTTCCTTTGCCTCCGCAGAAATATCTTCATCCTGCATTATCTCTAATATAGTAGTTTGATCTAGCTTTATATCAAGTATCTGCGGTATTTTCTCCCTCAAAGTATCTTTATCCAAACTTTTCTGTATCGTTTTAGATATCTCCGATAAATTATCTTTATTAATCACTAATCCATCAGATATCTCATCAGTTAACTTCGAAAGCTTATTTGGAGCCATTATTGAAAGTATAGCCCCAAGTACGGCAAGTACTAATGCAATACCAATTAATATTTTAAACGGATTTAATTCCTTAAATAATCTTTTAATAGCACTTTTAAAATCTTTTGCTTTTTCACCAGCACCCCCTCTGCCAGGAGGCCCTGGATGACGATTTTCTTTATTACTCATTTTCTAGTTCCTCCTCCGTTAATTGTGATAAAGCAATTTGCTTATAAACTTCGCATGATTTTAATAATTCTTTATGTGTTCCCATACCAACACATTTACCAGAATCTAAAACAATAATCTTATCAGCATTCATAATTGTACCAATTCTTTGAGCTACAATTAAACTAGTAGCATTCTTCGTATAATCTTTAAGAGCCTTTCTTAAAGTCGCATCAGTCTTATAATCTAAAGCCGAGAAAGAATCGTCAAATATATATATTTCTGGATCTTTCGCAATGGCTCTAGCAATAGAAAGTCTTTGCTTCTGACCACCAGAAACATTAGTACCACCTCTTGCGATATGACTATCAAGTCCATCGTCCATTTTAGATATAAACTCTTCTGCTTGTGCTACCTTTGTCGCTGCCTCTATCTCTTTCATACCTTTATTTTTAGAATCTTTACCGTAAGTAACATTCTCTTTTATCGTGCCGTCGAACATAACAGCCTTTTGAGGAACATAACCAAGTAATGAATAAAGATATTCTTCCGTGTAATCTTTAACATTTACTCCATCAATTAACACCTCTCCCTCAGTAGCGTCATAAAACCTAGGTACTAAATTTATTAAAGTACTCTTACCACTACCAGTAGAGCCAATAAAAGCAACAGTATCTCCTTTATTTGCCTTAAAAGAAATATTTCTAATCAAATACTCTTCAGCATCTGGATATTTAAACGATACATTTTTAAATTCAACCGTACCCTCTTCACCAGTCGTATTATGATTTAGTTTACCATAAGTTATAGATTCTTTAGTATTTAAAACTTCATTAATACGTTTCGCAGATACCTGTGCTCTTGGAAGTAGCATAAATATCATAGCCAGCATTAGAAAGGCCATTATTACCTGCATAGCATATGAAGAGAACACTATCATATTACCAAATAATTCTAATTTGTCAGCCATTAAAGAGTCCTTAATCAAATAAGCCCCTACAAAATATATTGACAACGTTAAATAATACATAACAAGATACATAATAGGACTTAATACCGCAAAAGTTCTTTGGTTAAACATTTGCGTTTTTGTAAGTTTAGTATTAACCATATCAAACTTACCTTCTTGATAATCTTCAGCATTAAAAGCTCTTACAACTCTTATTCCATTTAAATTTTCTCTAGTAACTCCATTAATCTTGTCAGTTAACTTTTGGACAATTTTAAATCTAGGCATAACAATAATTGTAAGAATACCAATAGTAAGTAGTAAAATTCCTACAGCCACAGCAGTAAGCATACTCCACTCTGTACTCTTATTAAGTATTTTTGTAATAGCCCATATTGCCGTAATAGGTGCCTTAATAAGCATCTGTAATCCCATACCAATAAGCATCTCTACTTGCGTTATATCATTTGTAGTTCTTGTAATAAGACTACTAGTCTGAAAACTTTTAGTCTCATGTAATCCAAGATTTAATACCTTATCAAATAACCTTTTCCTTGTTTTAAGCGAAAACTTCGCAGATAAACCCGCAATTAAATAACCAGTACCCACCGCGAGTAATAAACTACCAAAGGCACATAGTAGCATATATCCGCCATTAAGTAAAATATCATGCATTTTACTACCTTCAGTTTGTACAAGAACTGTTATCTCTTGCATATAATCTGGCAACTTTAAATCCAGCCATACTTGACCAAATATCAACCAGAAGATAATAAACACGGTAAACCACTCTAATTTACCGAATACTTTTAATAGTTTTAGCATTTTCTCCTCCTTATAAAATTATTTCAACTTTTTGTTTCCTTAAACATAAAAATTTCACTCTATTCCCACACGTTGGACATTTAGCGTTCTTCACACCTCTTTCCGCAGGCAGTGGTAATCTAAGTATTGTTTTACATTTATGACATTTCTTATATATATGTTCTTTATCATTATTTGCTTTAAATGGATGTTTAATTCTATCTTTTATTTTTAAATATAAATTATTCTCGTATCTTCTGCGTATTACATTTTTAGAAAAGAATCTATAAAACATAAATACAATAACAAGCGTCTCTACATAAAAAATTATAACAGAATTTGCAAATAAATTTACAAACAATAAAATGACATATAGAAAGAATAAGAAATTATATAAATTATCAGGTCCATTTCTATCTATCATAAACTTATTAAATTTGTATAGCCACTTCACCTTTCATCATCACTTCTTCCAAATATAAGTATTAATCTCAAAATTTCTAAAACAGTCGATGCCACAGAAGCAACATAAGTTAAAGCCGCCGCCACAAGCATAGTCTTACCTTGTGAGAGTTCCGTGCTATTTAATAAATGAGCATAATCAAGTTCTTTTAAAGCCCTTTTAGATGCATCAATCTCAACTGGTAATGTTACAACCTGAAATAATAAAATAACAACTTCCATAATAATACCAAGCCAAATCAAGTTTACAGAAGACGCAAGAACACCTATCAAAATTGCAAAATAACCAGCATAAGATGCAAAAGTAGTTATCGGTACTAAAGCACTTCTAATACGCATAAAAGTATAATTATTCTTATCTTGAATAGCATGTCCACATTCATGAGCCGCAACCGCTACAGCTCCAACAGACGCATTACTATAAACATCAGTAGAAAGTCTAATTACCTTATTTGAAGGATCATAGTGGTCAGTTAAATTTCCTTCGGTTTCTACTACCTCGATATTGCTTAAACCATTTTTATCTAATATGTATCTAGCGGCCTCTTTACCAGTTATAGCCCTTTCATTCATTACTTTTGAATACTTTTTATATGAAGCATTAACAAAAATACTAGCGGCCACAGTGATAATTAAAGCAATTATTGTAAGCCCATAATATATTAAAAAATCCATCCAATTCACCTCTGATAACATTATATTTCATAAATATTAATAAATTATGTAAATTTTATTAAGAATTATTAAAATGACAACTTTTATTCGTAAAATATCATACATTAGTACACTAATCAATATTTTTTATAATTTTTTAACTACACTACCACAAATAATAATTCTATATATAGTAAATGAATTTTGATATAGAACTATAAAATAAATACATGTCTTTATTTATTTCAATTCTTAATAATAGATTATTTTGTCATACTATATTATGTCGAGTTCTACATAAACTATAAAAGTGCGTTAGTTTTTAAACAAGATTTTATCAATCATCATTTATTAACTTACGCACTTCTTATCATTTTAAAATAATGGAGCAAAAAGTCTTAATATAGATTGCCATATTCTCTTAAATATACAAGATTTAACATCTTTATCATTTAACTCTTTACAAACTTTTAACGTTTGAGTCATATCTTCTTTTACATTAGCTATTTCTTTTACATCTTCCATATAAATACCATTTTCAAAGTGTAAATATAAACTTCTATAATCCATGTTAATTGTTCCAACGACTGCTCTTTTATCATCTGAAACATATACTTTAGAATGTACAAATCCTTTCGTAAACTTATATATTTTAACCCCACTGTTGTGTAACAGTTCAAAAAATGATGATGTTTGAGTATAAACAATCTTTTTATCAGGAATACCAGGTACTATAATTCTTACATCTACGCCTCTTTTAGCAGCCCTAATTAAAGTATTTGTCATATCACTATCTATTATTAAATATGGTGTCATAATATACAAATACCTTTTAGCACTATTAATCATATTTATATAAACGTCTTCTCCAATTAAATCCTTATGCAATGGAGCAACTCCATAAGGGACAACATAGCCATCTTGTTTTTTAGTATTTTTAAACTCATGTTTAAATTTAAGTATATCTTTATCTTCTTTAACATTAGCATTCCACATTGTTAAAAACATTACTGTTAAATTCCAAATAGCCTCACCCTCTATTTTTATACCATTGTCTTTCCATATACCAAATTTGCTATTTACATTTATATATTCATCACTTAAATTAACTCCCCCAGAAAAAGCTACTTTTCCATCTATAATAGTCATCTTACGATGATCACGATTATTCATAAAAATACCTCTAAAAGGACTTACCTTATTAAAAGAAATACATTTAATGCCCATCTTCTTTAGTTCATTAGGATAATCTGCCGATAGCATAGCAATACTTCCCATATCATCATAAAGTATTCTAATCTCAACTCCCTTTGATGCTTTTTCTTTTAATATTTCTAATATCCCATCCCACATTTGGCCTTTATTAATTATAAAGTATTCCATAAAAATAAATTTTTCAGCCTTTTTAAGTTCTTTTAATAATTCAGGGTAAAACGTTTCTCCATAATCATAATAAGTGACTTCATTATTTTTAGTTACAGGATATTTAGATCTGTCAATAATATATTTTAAATTATCCAAATCATTGTCATCAATTTCTTTTCTAATCTTAGCATCTTGTTTTAAATATTGTTGATACTCTTTTTCACTTTTAAAAATACTTTTAAGTAATTTACTTCTTGTATAATTTGAACTAAGTGTTATAAGTAAAATTGTTCCTAATATAGGAAATAAAAGTATAAGTATTATCCAAGGTAAATCACTAGATATTCTTGTACTATCTTTCAAAATTTTTAAAACTATCAAAATACTTAAAATTTCATAAACCACCCCTATAATGGCTATATGCTCACGGAAAAAGAGTTGAACTGCTATAGCAAATCCCAATTGCAGTAAAACACCGATAACAACAATTACCACCCTTTTTATAGCTGTAATCATAAATACTCACTTCCATTTATTTCATATTTTGTCACGCATGCAGCGTCCCTGTTCTATCCATAATATACCATATGTCACTGTAAATGTCACTGTATTTTAATCATATTACAAAAAAAGAAAGTTAACACCTAACTCTCTAATTATATCTTATCTATTAAACTTACCTAGGCACTAGCCTCGCCAGTACTTTCTGAAGTATCTGTACCTTCATCAGTTCCAGCCTCAACACCTGTGATAAACTTCTTACTACAAGCCCACGTATCATTAGTAGTACCATTAGTATTATTTGAGTCTGCCTCAACTCCCGCAAGTAAATTTACAACAAGTTGAACAATAACAACTATCAAAAATACCAAGATACCAGATACAAGTCTTTGTATAAATGCTTTACGATACTTTTTAACATCGTCTTCGCTTTTAGCAATAACACTTCTAGCAAAGTCTAGCATTCCCCATATAATTAATAATACAGGAACGACTATCTTAATAATTCTAATAATAAGTGCAACTACATTAAAAAGTTCATTAGGAACCGCAATTCCTCCGCACATAGTCGTGTTCTCAGTTATAATATCTAACACTTCTAGCATATAATCACTCTCTCTTTAAACTATGCACCATTAACAAATGCATTAATACAACTTGTTATACTATTTTCATCAAATCCACCTTGAGCTGTATCAGAACCAACTACACCAGATACAACATTAACAACTAACTTAACAACTGCTACAACTAAGAAAACAATTATTGCAGTAATAAGTCTTTGAATAAATGTTTTTTGACCTGCTTTAATCTTATCTTCGTCTCCACCAATAACACCTTTAGCA
Organism: uncultured Bacilli bacterium; assembly: GCA_934129885.1. Taxonomy (GTDB): domain Bacteria; phylum Bacillota_I; class Bacilli_A; order RF39; family UBA660; genus Coprosoma. Next base: position 49,902 of record CAKOWU010000005.1, read on the forward strand.
AAGTCAAGCATTCCCCATATAATTAATAAAATTGGAACTACAACTTGAATAAGTAAAATAATATAATGAACAAGATTAAATATTCCATCAGGAATATTTATTCCTGCACATGAAGTAAGCACACTTGCATAATTAAACATTTAAATACCTCCTCTATAAGATTTTTTTAATGAGAAATCTAGAAACTCATAGTTAATCTACACCGTCAATAAACTTTACAGCACAATCCCATAAATTCTCATCAACCGCATCACCACGATCAAGACTTGCCGTTACATTAATTACTAATTTTGTACCTGCAACAACAAATAAAACAACAATACCGGCAGCAAGTCTTTTAACAAAGCTCCTTTGCCCTGCTTTAATCTTATCTTCATCGTTACTCATAACACCTTTAGCAAAGTCAACCATGCCCCATATAATAAGTAATATAGGAACAACAACTTGAATTAAGACAATAACGTCAGAAACGATGTTATAAAGTCCCTTTGGTATAACGGGTCCACCAGCAAAACAAGCTATTTCATTTTTATTAATTTCGTCAAGTACATTAATTAAATCAATCATACACTAGTCCCTTTCACAAAATAATCATACTTTAAAAACGTATTTTTGTCAATATATAACCTATTTAAACATTCCAAATAAGCCTTTTTTTTGTCCTTGATTAGACGTTACCTCTCCATTTTGACTTATTTGATTAACAAATCCCATTTTAGAAAGTAAAGCATCAAGCGTCGCATTCTTATTCTCTTGATCATAAAGTGGTGGCAAATTGTAAAATGTCTTGCTATTAGTTTCATACTCAAAATCTAAAACATCATGACTACTAAGTAAACTTTTATTTAAAACAATCTTTTTGCCTTTATATTTATCAAATGCCCTAGGATTTCTAGCCAATAATTTATTAAGTTTAATTTTAGAAGGCTCTACCAAATATAACACATCTTTAATAACGCCCTCTGCGGCTGGACTATTATTCATATCCACCAAAATAACATCGCTAGAACTAAACTTAGACAAATTATTACCAAGTTCCATCGCATTTATACTATACATATTCTTATCGCCAAAATACATAAAATCATGCTTATCAAGTTCTAAAGCTGTAACATTATAATTACGTTCAAGTTGTTTTTTCATAATATAAGTAAGCGTAGTTGCACCTGCATCCTCAGTAACATTTTTAATTCCAAGAACAATAGTACTTGAACCGCCAATTACCTGTGTAGTAATAATTGTAGGAGCACTATCATGTGTTGTATCAAGTTGATGATATTGTGCGACATCTCTATAACTATTAGGGTTATTATATAAATACATAATTCCGTCAACATTCATCGTAAAGTTATAAATACGCATTGAAATTAAATCAGACAAATACTCTGGATTAGTTACTTCAGGAGAACCATCCAACAATAATATAAGTCTATCCATATCAAGTGATAAAGATAATTTTTGTAAAGTCTTAATATCTTTATAATCTTTTAAAGCAGTTATATCAAGAATCATTCTCTGAAAAAAGAAATTTTTAAACTGATCAATAATTTCATCAACAGAAAACTCTCCGTCAAGTTTCTTAATAACCTCAATATCTAAAGTTGCCAAAGCATCACGATATTTATTAGCAACAATTACATTCATGTTCTCCCTCCTTAATTTTCTATTTTTCTAAAAGTCATGGTTTCACCCTTAACAGGAATTGTTATGCTAAGCCCATTTAAACCAAATGAACTTGCTACATTAAATGACATAAATGTAACAACACTGTAATAACACCCATCTCTAGTATCATGTCTGAAAACGCAATATACATAATCACCATTTTTGTTAACCAAAGTTCCACCATCAGCATACTTATTACAAACAGATAAATCTTTACCAAAATTAAAGTTCTTTTGATATCCAATACCAGTCGCATTTATAGTAGTATTTTGATTAGACTTCTTAACGTCACCCCATGACCTAGCATCCGCCTTTGCAGTCCCATTATTACTAGAACCACCTTTCAGCCAGTCATAAACTTTTCCTTGAACAGTATCATTATAAGCAGCACTAACATCGCCATCGTGTTCGAGTAAATATTCACCTTGTTTTTCTATTTCTTCAATAATTCTATTTTTAACTTTATAGGCTTTAGAATAACTAACAGAACCAATAAAGAAAGCAATAAATAAAATAACAAATATAATAATTCCATAAAATATCATAGCATTACCCATTGATTCATTCATCAATCACTCACCCCAAACCTATAAATTCGCTCGCCTTTAGTATGAATAGGAATATTGATGTTACCAATAATTGGTAAGTCAAGGGAGATATAACTAACTACACTATAATTATAATATTTAGGTAAATTAGCACTATTTTTATCATCACTACTTGCAGTATCATCAGCATAATAATATACACAATATGCATGACCATTACTTAATGTATTAACAGGAGCAACATTACCTCTATTAGCACAATTAACAGTATTTTTCGAATATCCAATTCTATCAAGAGTACTATCAATCTCCTTTATAGCAAGACTGTTATACCCTTCATATTTATCGATAGAATACAAAATAGCAGAATTAACCTTAAAGGCTTTATAATAACTTATCGCACCACATATAAATGCAAAAGCTATAACGATAAATATAATAATTATCTGTATAGTAAAAGCTTCCCCTACTCCCTCTTTCATATCAACTTACCTCCCTATTTATATTCTTTTATCTTATTTTAAACCATTAGTAACGTCAGTAGTAGTTTTCTCTCCACTACTGCCTAATTTATCAGTCTCAGTTTTAATACTTCCACTTATCGTAGTAATAATTAAAGTAGCAGCCGCTAAAATTGCCGCAATAAGTATAATAGTAATAACTGTGTTACTTGCCTCTCCACTTGCTTCTTTCATTTATATATTCACCTCCCAAAGTAGCTTTAGTTTTTTATAAATAGAGATCCCTATAAACTCATAAAATTTAATCTAAATCTATTACATAATTAATTGTAGTTGCATCTCCATTAGTCGCCGCCTCTGCTTGTTTTTGAATATTACCCATAACGCCATTTAATATAATAGTCGCTGCCGCTAAAACCGCCGCTATCAAAATAATAGTAACAACAGTTAAACTTGCCTCTCCACTTGCTTCTTTCATTTATATACTCACCTCCTAAAAAGACATAACCATCATCATTGATAATAGTAGAAATCCTAGTATTCCACCACCAGTACCAAATAACATAACCATAGTCTTTTGTTCCATCTTCTCAAGTCTGGCTTGATATTTCTGTTCTCTAGCCTTATTTTGAAGAGTTGAAATACTTCTTGAAAACATAAGTAATTGTTCTTGTTTATTTTCATTACTACCTAAAGATAGTCTATAAAGAAGTCTCATCATTCGCATAGAATCCCTAACTGGATATTCATTTGCAAAATCCATATAAGGCTGTACAGAAGAATCGCCATCGTCAATCTTTTGAACCATTCTTCTAAGACCATCCCTAAAAATTTCTGGTGCTGTATCTACACTTCTAGCAAGTGCAACCGGTACAGTATAGTGCTGAATAAGTATCTCTAAACCTTTTAAATAATAAGGTAAAGTCTGGTTAATTTTAGTTAAGTTATTAGTGTAGTATTTTTTTAGTTTCATATAATCTGTTTTAAAAATAACAAAACCGATTATAATTGCTAATAATACATACATAAATGACATATTAGCCATAAATAAGAACATCATAAGAACTATAACTACAAGACCATTTCTTACTCTTTTATTGTATAAAGTAACAACATCCTCATCAGTAAGTTCCCCATATCTTATTCGAAGTAAGAAAGCATAATCATCTTCCATTAAAAATTTGAAGTAGGGCTCAATCTCATTTATAAATCTTTTAGAATTAAAATGGTTATTCGCTTGCAGTAAAGCAATAATAATAGCAAATATAATTATAAAAGTTAATCCTAAACTCATTATTCCGCCCCCACATCTTCATTATAGTATTTTTCCCCGCTAATAAGGAAATATGTATTAAGCCATATAATCATATGTAAAAGTAACTGTATCCACCAAGTATCAAGCATTTTAACATAAGTATCAACACTTAATAATATTTGTACCAGCATAACCATAAGATATAACATAATACCAAATCTTAAAAACTTTTTATGGAACTCTGCCCTATCCATTCTATCCCTGTAGACAGCCTCTACAAGCATATCAATATCATTTTGCATATTTTCTAAAGTCTCACCAGCATCTTTAGAACCCTCATTAGTAATTTGATAAAATAATTGATGCATATTTCTAACAATAAAGAAATCATACTTACTATTAAACATCTCAATACTAGCGTCAATAGTACCATTTTCATAAGCCATATCAATCATTAACTTAACATCACTTTTAACAGGATCTTCTAAAACACCTGACTCATAAACACCTTCAAGTGCTTTAACAAAAGATTGGGTAGTTTGAAACTCCATAATCGTATTAGTCGTATATACTTGAATTTGTTCAAAAATAAACTCGCTGTATAGTCTTTTACACCTTAAATAAGTTAAGTAAGGTATAAAACAAATAGCCACTATCGCATAAACAATACACCAGAATATATTATAGAAATATAAGAAAGCCAGTATTGCTGCACCTACCGCAAATACAACTATCTGAATCATATATTGTTTTTTTGTATATTCTTGACCAAGTTCTTTTACCTTTTCCCTTATAACTTTAAATGAATAAGGAGTATATTTATTATAAACAAAACTAATCTGTTCATTAATAAACTTATAAGTATTAGTTTTCTTATCACTTCGATAAGTAACTATAAATATAGCAATTGCTACAACAATAATAAAAATTATAAAAGTCATTTTCCCCTCCTTTATTCATATTACAAATTTAACTCTTCAGTCTTCTGACTAGGATCAGGCACTGCCTCACCTATCTTTACATTATTAATTGTACCACCATTACTAGTAGTATTCAAAGAATTATGTACTATATTTACACTTCGAGTGTTAACCATATTAGGATTAACTGAGGTTTGGTTATTCACCACATTAGAACTAGGTGTCATACTAACATTTAAAGTATCATGTTCAATATCTGGAATATTCGTCATAGGTTTATCATGAATAACACCTTCAGCCTCTTCGATAGGAACGTTTTCACCTAATAACCTAAGTTCTTTCGGTAAAAACACACCTTGAACCTCTAAATAATCAAGTAAATATTTAGAAGGATTTTTCTTTCTGACATGACCTTCTGCAGTTTTTCTATAAATAACATTGCTGCCAGGATTATTATCATCATCTACATAGAACTCAGTAACCTCAGCAATCTCCCTGACAAAATTATGAGTTTTTTTATCAGTTCTACCTCTAACGTAAATACCAATCTGAACATATCTATGAATGGTTTTCAAAAATTGTTCGACATCCTGACTAGTTTCAAGCAAACTATATAGTCTGTTTGGAATACTAGCTGCTTTATCCGCATGGATAGTAGATAATATATAGTGTCCAGAAGAAATAGAGTTACGAACCGCAAGTACCGCTTCCGCACTACGTACCTCTGATAAAAGTATCCATTTAGGATTCTGTCTCATACAAGTAACCAGTACATCAGTATAAGACGCAATATTATTAGTTTTCATTGCAACTATATCCCTATGAGGGAATATCTTATCAAGATGCAACTCAAGAGTATCTTCAATAGTAATAATTTTCTCGTCTTCGGCAATTTTGCTAGCCAAATATTTAATAAGTTCAGTTTTACCAGAACCAGTTTCTCCAGCGGCAATTATATTACAGTGTCCTTTAACACAATACTCAAGAAAATCATGTATATCAGGTTCAATATATTTTTGTTTTATAATAGTATCTTTCACTAACCTAATCTTTGCTGGAGTTTTTCTTATAACACACGCAATTCCATTAGTCGCAATACTATCATGTACAAAATTAAGACGAAGTTCAGCACTTTCAGCGTCCAAGAATGGATGAGCCATATTAAATGTCTTGCCCATTACATTAGAACACTGAAAGGCTAACTTTTCCATAAATGCATCATTAATGATTGGATTTTCTACTCTAAATATACCTTTAGATAAAGTTTTTAAATGAATTTGACCACCATTATCATAAGAGATATCGGTAATATCGTCATTATCCAAATATTCCTTTAATGGGCCAAAATCTAATTGTTCAAACATTGATTCATGCATAATTATTGTCCTTGTGTACCATTATTATTTGTATTATTGTTATCAGTAGTAAGCGATTCAGTAGTCATATGAGTAGTACCATCTTTTTCAGTAAATATAGCAACTATTTGAGAAATGTTTTGATTAGTGCCTAACTGTGTAGTATAAGTCTTTTTAGTGGTTTTTGTAACTTTACCAGTAGTGCCTAATTGATATGTACAAGTATTAGTTTTACAGCTCTTCGGATAAGTAATAGTTACAGTCTTTATAGAAGTACCAGTTACTTTAACAGTTGGTAATAACTCATCAACATCATTAGTCTCAGTTACAGGAATATTAACAGCATGTGCATCAATATAATCTGCAAGTTGTTGTGTAGATACTTCAGTAGCACCTTCAGTACTTACCTTTCCGCCATGTGGTACAGGGAATAATTCAACTCCAAGTGATTCCATGTAAGATGCTTTACGAAGTAATAAATTAATATCTTCTGGAACTCCAAATATAAGCATTGCTGGAGTTCTATCTTCTTCTGTATTTTCAAAAACGTTTTTACCAGATGAATCCTTAACCGCAAGTACTTCAACATTCTTAACTAACTTACCAAGCATCACTTTCTCGTCTTCGCCGTTACCGGTTTTCATATAAATGTCAATCTTGTTACCAGGGTAAATAGAGTTTCCGTAAGTAGATTCCATGTCAACAGGGAAATTATAAACAACATCACCTTTCTTAACCTTTACAAATACAGAATCAGGTAACTCACTCTTGCTTATAACTGCATCAGTATAAAACATACTCCCCTTTGGAATAACAGCATTTATATTACTATATTTACCAATTATGTTATTTCTATTGACAATAACATTTTCTTTTATAGATACGCTAGGCATATCAATAGTTTCAACCATATCACTAGTTATCTCAGTTCTAGGCTGAATAGTTTCAGTAGCAACCGGAACAGAAACAGGCTGCACTGCATTGTTTATTTGTGTACTATACCCAATATATAAAATAATTAAAATTATAACTATACCAAGAATAGTAACAGTATTTTTGTTCTTCATGAACCTTTGGACCGAAGCCGTAATATTATTCATTTTTCATCCTCTTTTCTTTCTTTTAATATGGCGTTTCCAAAATCGCATCAATCGTATTATTTAAAGTAAAATTATATGTTTCAGAATTACCACCCAACATAGCAAGTGGACTACCACTTTCTACCACACTAGTAACTCTAATGCTCACCTTCGGTGGTAATTCATTAATATCCATAAAATCAATGGTGTATTCTTTACTATTACCTTGAGCACTTTGGGCAAAACGTCTAACAAAATTTTCAACAAACTTTTCTTTATTGATTTTATACGCCCCATGACTTCTATAATAACCATAATCAACAGCGTCCCACATAGCAGCTTCAGTGACTTCCTTTAAAAGCTGTGAATTATGCTCATCACTATTAGTAATTGACTGGAATAAAACAATAAGGATAATTGAAGTAATGCCAAGCATAATGACAAATACACCCCAAAATGATTTATTCATTATCCTTTCACCTCCGCACAATTTTCAAGATTACTCATGCTGCCACTTTTGCATTTACCTTGTGTTATATTAACAACTCCGCGAAGGAAACCATTACTCTTGCATGTTTTTTTATTACAAGTTAACTCAAAGTCATCATATTCATGACTACGGTTATAACTTTTTACTGCACTTATCGTTTTACTATCGAGTTTAACCTCATATAATGGAGCAGCACTATATACACTCTTACTTTGGGTATTACGATTATTTAATATATGTTTATAAACAATTGCATTTCCAGAAGCTACAGTACCTGTATTTGCACAACTAACCTTTTTAGTATTAATGTTATAAGAGCACCAGTTTGCACCTGTTTTTCTTCCAAGACCAGTCAGTGATGGAAAAGGATTATCCAAATCAATAGTTCTATAAATTATTTTTTTGCCACCAGGAACAGGACAGTTTCCATTCTCATCAGGGCAAACCATGTCAGTATCAGGACAACATACGCCACCATTACAAGCCTTACAATAGTCAACTTCTTTTTTACAGTTAGCGTTATAATCCTTATCATACTCTTCTTTAGTAACTAACTTACCACCAGAATTATAATAATACTTATCGCCACTTTTCCCCGTAACAACAGTACATTTATTAGCAGGGCACACATTCATATATGTCTTTTCATCTATAACATTATTGTTTTCATCATAATACTGACCGTTTCTTATAGAACAACCGCACTGTGATTCATATTTTTCTTTAGTCACTTCATTACCAGAGGCATCATAATATTTTTGACCAACAATTTTGCATTTAGGATTTTTAGTGGAACACTTACCACCATCAGTGGAACACTCACCATTATCGCAAAGCTTTTCACCCTTTGGACAAGTATTTACTTCACAAGTATATTTGCCTTCAGTAATCTTGTTGTAGCACTTACCCGCCTTATTTATGATTCTTTCATTACGACAAGCATAATACTTACTAGTTCCATAACCATATAATTTAGCACACGCAGATCCTCTGATTAATTCAGGCTCATTATTTTCAAGCTCATTATTTTTTTCTTTGTTATATATATTCGCCTCATTATTATTTTTAGTACCAAAATAATCATTATTAGCATTAAAAGCCTCATACATTTTAGAATTACCATCATTTTTTGGTAAGGCATATTTTAAAGTAACAGTTGCACCCTCCGCATCATTTTCAAATGAAATAGGTAAATTTTCTGTTCTAGTATCAGTAAACTTATTATCAGTAGGTTTTTTAGAATATGATAACCCATCACTGCCCACGTATCTATATGTATCTTTTGGGAGTTCAAACCATTTAGTAGAAGTAGAAGTCAAAATATAATCAGAATTATCAATATGATTTTCAGTAATCTCATCATTAGTAACAGTTCTTGCAACATTCTCTTCCAAATCTACTTTTATATTGTACTTCTTTTCTTTATAAGTTAAAGTAATACTTCCAGAATGTCCCGCCGCAGGATAAGTATATTTACTATCCTTGCCAGTATTTTTATTAACAAAATTCTGTAAACATTCGCGTTGATTACTTCCAGTAGCCCTACACTGTCTTATTTTATTTACCTTTATCGGTTTAAAATTAGATACACCAGAACCAATCATAACCCCAGTACTCTGTTTATTTACTGTAAAATATCTTCCAGATTCAGCATATATTTTATTATTTTCATTAGGAAATACTACGTTAAATTCTTCCCTGCAATATACCTGACATCCACCACCAACATTTTTTTTATAATAATTTCTAGCATTACTATTTTCTGATTCAGTACTAGCAAGTATCGCTTCCCAATCATTAGTATCTTGTATTTGATAACTGCCATTTTTTTCACTAGAACTACAATTTTCACAAGCAGCATCTATACTATAATCATAAGCTTTAAATATTTCCGGATTAAAACCAATTATATTGTATCCCGTGCCATCATGCCAATCAGCAAATTTACTATATAAAGGATTGTCTGGAAAAATAGAAACGAACCTACCGTTATCTTTATAATACTCCCAAGGATTTTCTCCACTAAGTCCCGAAGCACTTATTCCAATATCATCTTTCGTTGTATACAAATCTCCAGTGTATTTGCCTCCAAAAAGGTTATACGGTTGACTTGAAGCAGCAGCCTCTTTTCTGGTTCGTACTTGACCACACCAACCATCATATGAATAACCAAAACATTTTATCTCTTGTATTAAAATTCTATAGCCATAAGAATTGAGCTCGCCAGGCTCTGAGCCAGGTTTTCTATAATTATTAATATTGGCTCCAAACTGGTTAAAAAATTTTCTAGCAGCCTCTTTATCCTCTATTGTCCCGTTATTAGTATTTATTCCAAACTGGGCAAAATATTTTCTAGCATCCTCATTCTCCTCTGTTGTCCAGTTATCAAGACATAATTTTTTTGTTTTTAGTTGTATACCTAAATCAACAAGTAAATTGCTTTCATCACTTAAAAGAATACATTTATTGTCATCCGCATAAGCTTTTAGTTCATCATGGTACCTTCCTGTATACACAACCGCACACTTAAAAGAAAAATAATTTTCGCCTTGCGGTCTATAAACAAGATCAAATCGATAAGCTCCTGGAGTAAAATTATCAGTTCCTGCTGTCGGATACTGAACATCTAAAGACCCAGTACTACCTCCTCCGCCACCTTGAGCACCTGTAGACCAAGCATCTGCGATTATAGTGCCACCGCTAAATAGAAATATAGTTGATATTGTAATTAATAATACTTTTCTCCACTTATTCAAACTCATTACCTCCTATATTTTCTTATAAAAATTATGCTAAACAAGAAAATTGCAGTACATAAACAAATTATAAGTTCATTTTTATATTGTAAAATCACATCTAAAATACCATCGTTATTACTTTCAACAGTATCACTCACTTTAGATGCTTGGTATTCTTTTAATTCTTTATTAAATTGTTTTAACGTTACAGAAGTATTAAGCCACATTGCACAATACTTAAAATCTGGATTAGCTAAACACTCATCACTGCTAGAGTAAACATTATATTTTGGGATTTGGATATATTTTGTTATAATCTTCTCGCCGTAACAACTATCATCCGCAGAATATATGTCAAATCCAAAAGATACATTATCATCCTTATATAAAATATTAACTTCTTCATCTCCAGATATTATTTGCTCCCTTTTGTTATCGTATACATATATATCGTGAGTTAAATTAGTTACATTAATTGTAAACACTGGCATCCCATTTACCATCTCATAACTATAACTAAACTGTACATTAGATGCTATTCTAGAAAGTTCAGCCTGTCTTTCATAACTACATTCAGCCTTAGAAATATTAGGAAATAATATCATGCAAAGTATAAATAATAATACATATCTGTATCTAGTCATAAAAGCCTAGCCTCCTTTTCTATTATAACATAACTTTTATCATTTAAGTACATATTCATATGTAAAATTACGAATAGTAAATGTAAAATAAATATTAGATGCTTTTTCAACATCTTTGTTAACCTCGATATAGTAAATACCCTGCTCAGTTTTCATTTTAGGTCTAACAAGTTTAGAATCAATTTTATGATTATACCACTTATCACCAATCTTGTAATAAATAGTACCAAAACTATTTAAAAAATAATATAAATTTTCAGTATCCAAATTCATACTTTCATCTGGAGTAAACTCACCATTCATCTTAATTAATGTTTTCGCATAACTGCCAGAAGCCGTAGGCGTAACATACTCATAAGAAGTATAACAATTATCATTTTTTGCACAAAAATTATACTCACTTTTAAACTTATTACCAACAGAAAATTCATTTACAACAAAATTAGAATCTCCCAATATAGAGCCTTTATAACTTTGAATCTCTGTTACATTATTTTTAGTCCCCTTAGAAGTTTCAAGTAAATCTTTAGGTTTAAGAGTCACATAATTATTCTTTGCTCCTATCTGTCCACTAATATAACTTAAATTGTCGTTTACTTTTAAAGTAAGTTTTTTAGTTTTATACTCTTTAGGTATTTCAAAAGTCAAAAGATAACTTTCAAAATCAGTAGATAACCTTTGATCCGTATAAGGAACACCAATATCTGATAAATCACTATTATAATTTATAGTCTGTGAATATGATTTACCTTGAACATGTAAAGTGAATAGTCCAGTATTAATAACAACTTTTTCACTCGAACTAAGTTTCTTAACATCAAATTTCACAACTACAAGTATATCGTCTGTAACCTTTTTAGCAGACTCGTCTGTATCGGTTAAATAAGAGCCTAGCACATCCACACCAATATTACTGACTGCAAAAGCCTGATTCTCATTATAATGTGCCGTATAAATATTTCTAAATATAAATATTAAAAATATAGTAATTGTTAAGATTATAATAAATGCAAGATTTATAACAAATTTATGTTCTTCATAAACATACCTTAAATTTCTAATCTTACTTCTAAAATTTCTTCTTACTTTATTCTTATCAAATTCAACCGCCACTTCAAATTCTTCATTATCTTTTACATCAATATTTAACTGTTCCAAATCAGAGCCAAAATCAAATTGTTTTATATCAAATCCAGTTGCTCTAATTAATGTAAGAATAAGTGCGACTATTTGAATAAACATTGCGATAAAAGTAATATCACGTATAGCCCTAGTTACAGGAACACTTAATATTTGTGTGTATACATCATGCATAAAACCATAATCCACACCATAAAGAATCATAATGAGTATATATATAACTAGGTTAATAATATATAATTTTTTAGGTTTCTTCTTTATAAAAAGTACAGAAAGCACACTTGTAATAAGAATAATAACAACTAGCACAAGAATAAAACTATAAATATTAATATAATTGCTTAAATTAAAGTCAGTAGAAGCTTTACTATAGTCAGTGAGATAATCACTTAAAAAACTCCCAATCTTAAAAGAACGGTAAACTAGAAAGCACATTAAAACAGCCATAATTAAATTAATTACTCTAAAATACTTAATAAAAAATGCATAAGGCTTTCTTAAAATCATATTTTACCCCTCCCTAGTATACATACATTGTACACTAAATTCACATAAAAAAAAAGTTTTTTCGTAAATTTATCAGAAAAATCTCTTGCAGTTCAAGCCAAAAAATAAATAGAAATTTATTTATCTAGTTTTCACTATAAACAATACTATAATCTAATATTAATATAAAAACAGATAGAGCTTATTTACTTCTACCTGTTTTCTTCATTGTATAAGTCTATAATATTCTCATCAGAGTTTAAATCTTCTATCTTCTTTGCCATAACATTAAGTCTTCATCTCCCTCAGCAAGCTTAAAAAGTTCTTTTTTACTTGTGCTTTGTAACATAACAAGTATCTTCTCAAACTTTGACAACTCAATATCGTTATAATAATTTTCAGTTGCTTTGGCTATGCATATATAAACTCTTTTAAAATTTTCGTCATCAGTGTGCCTACCTTCATCATCTTTAAAAGAAAAAGTTAAGTATATTCTATTATCAAATTTTCTTACTGCCTCAAACAAAATTTGATAAAGAAATTTATCTTCTACCATACTGGCATCATTTAAATCAAAATTTTCTTTTAACCATAGTACCTTAAAATCACTAGTATAAGCTTTGGCAGTTAGAACGTGTCCTTTAATATCAATTAAAATATCGTTTATATTCTTTTCAGATTTTTCCTCCATAAATTCATAATTTAAAAACTTTACATTATTTACTACATCCTTCATAGTAAAATGTGTACAAATGACTAGAATAATATAAAGACATGGTCTAAATTCTTTATTCTGAATTAATTTTTTAAATAAGCCTTCAAATGTTCCTGGAATAATCTTATCTCCCTTTAGTTTTGATTTAGATATTTCTTATCTTTTCATATTCTTAGTTTTAGGCAAAGTCATAATTACCATCCTCCTTCAAGACTTTAATGTTATTTATGAGAGGTATGTATAATATTCATCACCTCGCATTCTACCTTTCTATTAGTATCATATAATTTTTATTCGCAAATTCCTTTTTAAAATTGCAGTTTTTTTGAATTTCCCAAATTACTTTCTAAAATGACTCCAAAATAAAAGAACTACTCTTATAAAAAGTGTAGTTCGATATTTAGAAGATTATTTAATATTTTTATGTTATTCTTATGAGTATTTTAAAGCATTATCTAACTATTACTTTCTTATCATAGAAAACCATCGCAATTTCCTTTATATCATTTACTCCTTCAAGTTCTAGTTCTTTATAATATTCTTTATCTTTCATCTGGTTAATAGCGTCCTTCGCGCTTGTTTCCATTTCTTCTTCAGCGCTTGCTAGTTTAAACTCTATTACATACCCTACGCTATTATCTATTTCTCTTATCATTACATCAAATCTACCACTACCGGCTTCTCTATTTGATTTTATAATATAGCCATTATTATCTAGTAGTGATTTAAAGATACCTAAAGTATACGCATGATAGAAGTATTCTTGACTATCCATATATGATAAAGATGTAAACATTTTATTAAGTATTTGTTCCATACTTACTTTGTCATTTTTCTCTAATGCATTATTAAATTTGTTTATCTTAATAAATAAATCTTCATAAGTAGTTTTCTTTGTTAAATCTGACATGATAGATGTTATTAATTTTTTTACTTCTAAATTCGGTATTTTAACATATTTTATTTCACTAGTCATTTGTTTATGTTTATCTATTGTTAAATATTCAGATGAAAACATAACATTTAGAATTGTATTCAAACTATTATAATTATCAAAATCTTGATACGTTATTTTATCATTATACTTAAATTCTAAAGTTTCTCCTAATACAAGTTTTTCTAATTGTGATTTATTTTCACCATTTGTTTTTAAAAGTAAACTTCTTATTAAGTCATTGCCACTTGTGTTTACCCAGTATATTTCTAGTTCTCCGCTTTCCGCATAATTAAGTATACTCCATGGATTGTATATTGGAGTACCACCAAAATCATAACCGTTATACATGTCTTTTACTTCTTTGGTTAAAGTTAAATCATAATACTCAAGTAATTCTTTAGTTTCACTTTCTGTAAAGCCAAAATACTCTTCATATTTTTTATCCACGATACTATAAACCTTTAAATTATTTAAATCACTGAAGATACTTTCTTTAGATACTTTAAGAACGCCAGTTAAAATGCCCATTTTAAGAGAATTATTTGATTTCAAAGAATTTGATAAAAGCGATTTTATAAAATCTATTATCTCGTCATAAAAGCCGTCCAAATAACCTTCTTGTATTGGTACATCATATTCATCTATTAAAATAATTACTTGTTTTTTATGATACTTATATAGACAGTTACTTAAAAATAATATTGAATCTTTTAATTTGTCTATATCAGCACTTTCCCCCGCAATCTCTTGATATCTCCTAGTTTCATTTTCATCAAGGCACGTAAGAACATACTTTTTTTCAGTATAAATTCTAGCAATTAATATTTTATATTGTTCTATTACGCTTTAAAAAGTTTTTTGTTTAAGACTTTTTAAAGACATACTTATCACAGGATATGTATTTTGTACATCTTTATATTTAGTATTATTTATGTATAAACCTTTAAATAAATCCTTGTTAACATCTTTTTTATCTATATCAAAAAAGTTTTCTAGTGTTGACATAAATAGCGTTTTACCAAATCTTCTAAGGCGAGGAAATAATATAACACTACCAGTACTTTGAGTATCTAGTATTTCTTCTATTGCCTTAGTTTTATCTACATAATAAGAATTATCATTTATGATATTAGAAAAATTATCAATTCCTATTGGTATTTTTCTTTTCATAGCAATCCTTTCTTTCTATTAATAGTATACTAGATTAAGTATATTTTTACACTAAATACCTAAAAAGAAAAAGCATAGTCTTTATCAAACTATTACTTCCATCACTTATCATCAATACCATTTAAATTTCCATGTAAAGGTATAACTTCCCAAGCAATTAACTCTTCCGCATATGGCTCATATATATCATTTAATAAATATACCGTTATGCCTTTATAAAAACCAAAAGCAAGTTCGGCGAAACCATTTGCCCCTATATAATTTTCTAAACCATTTTTGCTTTCATTAACTATAAGTAAAGCATCGACATCACCTTTATCTATTTCATTAAAATGTCTTATAGAAGCATCTTTTTTATCCATATCTTCTATAAACTCTCTTGGCACGACTACTTCACACCCTTTTTTAGTAAGTTCATCTTTAATTTCAAAAAATTTTGGTATAAACTTTTTACTTCCACATAAAACTATTTTCATATTATATTTTTCCTTTTTTCTTTTTTTATTTTCATCAAACATATGCACTCGACGTGATGAGTACTCGGGAACATCTCCACCGGTGTAATCTCCTCTATTCTATATTTTTCTTTCAAAAGATTTAAATCTCTAGCAAGCGTTATAGGATTACAAGATATATATACAATTTCACTAGGTAATATCCTCTTTATACCTTCTATACCTTTTTTAGTAAGTCCAGAGCGCGGCGGATCTACAACCAAACTATCAATACCAGAAATACCCTTAATAGCCTTCGTAGCATCCTCACATATAAAATGGACATTATCTATTTTATTTTCACGCTTATTTTTATTCGCACAATCAATAGCGGCCTTATTTATCTCAATACCAATTACCTTCTTAAAATAAGGTGCCAGTAAAAGCGATATTGTTCCCGTGCCACAATAAAGATCGAGTGCCACCATATTCTTACCCTTAGTAATTTTTTTTATAGCCTCATTATATAACTTCTCCGTCATATACCTATTAACCTGAAAAAAACTATCTTTTTTTATATTAAAAACTAAATTATTAAGTCTCGTCTTAATATACTGCGTGCCATATACTAACTTATCATTTAGATATATAGAAGATACCTTAGGAATTATATTCTTTATATCCATACAGCCCTTTATAATAACCATTATCTCGTCCATATCTTTAATAATAATCTCTTGCACCTTACTCAAATCTTCCCTATTTATAATATCTATCAAATCATTTACTCGTTTAGAGACTAGCAAACATTTTCGAATAGGGAAAAAATTAGTGGTCATATAGTTATAATAACCTAAAGCATTTTGAACCTTTAAAGTTATCTTATTTCTATACCCTAAAATATGATTATCATAAATAATAGGATTCACCTTTATATCTTCACCTATAAATTTTCTTATAATATTTCGAACCTTTTCTTCTTTATATATAAGCTCTGCCTTATAATTCAAATGAGAAAGGGTGCATCCACAATTCATATAAGGACATCTTGGTATCACACGCTCTGTGCTTTTAGTTTTAAAAGAAACCACCTCTCCCTCATTATACTTACTTTTAGACTTTACAATCCTTATATCAGCCATCTCACCAGGCAATAAATTAGGCACAAACGTTACCTTACCATCTACCTTTACAATTCCCCTCGCATCATCATCTAACCTCAGACATTTAACTTCCATACACCTCTCCTTTATTATATACACCTTTGTTATACCACCCATAAGCGTACATATCAAACATTTTAAAACTTAATTAATTTATACTAAAAACCCTGCATAATGCAGAATTCCCTAAATCAAAACCTTATACACCCCAGAAGCTGCATTGCCAAAATAAGTCTTAATATTCGCAGTATTACCTTCTTCAATCCTTTTAATATGCCCTAAACAATATCTAAAACCTTGCTCCTTAATTAGCGTATTAAAACTATCATCTTCTAATCTTAAATATCTCTGATAATTCTGAAACGCCCTATTACAAAACAAAATAGAAAAAGGCTCATCATAAGAAATAGTATAATATGTATAATTATTTATATCTAAAATATTATGGTATATACCATTATTTGGTATAACCTTGCCACCATTTACCTCATCAAATACCCTATTTTCATAATCATTTACCACATTATCAGTAAGCACAACCATACCCTTATTTTTTAAATAACACTTAATATCATTAATAACGGCAATCTCAAGCATACCATTATTGTTTTTACAAACACCAATACTAATAATAGGCATTTCTTTAAAGCTATCCTTATATTTCTTACAAACATAATCCGTAGCCTTTATTAAAGCAGTCTTTAAATCATCATCTAACAAAAACCTTTTAAGTACAAGTGATAAACTTTTTATATACCATCTTAAAACAAAAGAGGGTTTATTCAAAGTACCATCTATAACAAAAGAATAAAACTTAGTAACGCATACCGAAGTAAGCATAATATTACCATTCTTCTTATTTATCTTATCTTTTATCCTCATAAAGTTTCACCCACATTTTCAAATCCTTGCCATTGTACTTATACAAAGCAAGTCTCTCATGATTCATATCTACAAATAAAGTATTCTTATTACCAGCCTGCTTTACACCATTTAATATTTTTATCTTTAAATCATTGTTTACTACCCTTACATCTACATCCATTATATCATTAATATCAAGCATTTTATAATGATTATTTTTAATATCTTCTATGGTATAAGTATTTTCTATAGAAACTCCACATTGATAAGTACGCACAAGGCTTTCCATAGTACCATAGCAATTCATTTCAGTACATATATCTCTAATCAAACTCCTGATATACGTTCCTTTGCTTACTTTACATTTAAAGGTAAACCCATCATCATTATAATCTAGTAATGAAATAGAATATATTGTAACGGAACGGCTAGGTAAAGTTACTTTAACACCTGCCCTAGCATACTCATATAGTTTTCGGCCATCTACTTTAACCGCAGAATATACAGGAACTTCTTGCTCATAAGTACCAATAAATTTTTTTAATGTTTCTTCTACTACACACTTATCTGGGCAAGTACTGCTTTTATCCAAAACACTACCCGTTACATCAAGGGTATCAGTAAGCTCTCCAAAACGAACCTTCGCTATATATTCTTTAGTGTCAGAAGTAATAAAACTAGAAAGTTTAGTATATTTTCCAAGACAAACAATTAAAACGCCTGTAGCAATAGGATCTAAAGTACCTGTATGTCCTGCCTTAGTATTAAATATTCTTTGCACTTCTTCGGTTATATCCCTACTAGTTTTACCATATGGTTTATTTACTGCGATAACACCATTTATTCTATTTGCGTATTTCAAAAGTTGTACCCTCTCTTGTATCTTTAATATAAATGTTTTTACTTTCTAACTCTTCTCTTATAGCGTCCGCAGTAACGTAGTTCTTATTATCTTTAGCCGCTTTTCTATCGGCTATTTTTTCTTCAATATATTGTTTTAACTCAGGTGATACTACTTCTTTCTTTAATAAATCTAAACTTAAAACACTATCAAACTCTTTTACTAACGTAAGTTTACTCTTTTCAGATAGATTAGATTTTAAAGCATCATAAAGAACTGTTAAAGCAGAGGAAGTATTTAGATCATTTCCAAGGGCTTCTTTAAACTTATTTTGATAGAAAGATATATCTTCTAAAGCACCAGTTTCTCTTAAACTATTTACTCTACTTAATAATTTATTATAAGCCTCTTTAGCATTATCTAAATTTTTATAATCAAATATTAAAGTTTTACGATAATGAGAATTTAAGCACATATATCTAAATACAAGAGGATTATAGCCTTTAGATATTAAAGTATCGACCGTTAGGAAATCACCTTTAGATTTACTCATTTTACCCTCTGCGTCATTTAGATGCTCTGTATGAAACCAGTATCTACACCACTCATGACCAAGATAAGCCTCCGACTGAGCAATTTCATTAGTATGATGCGGAAATATATTATCAACACCACCACAATGTATATCCAAATACTCACCTAAATTATCTATCGCAATAGCAGAGCATTCTATATGCCACCCTGGGTATCCCATGCCGAAAGGACTATCCCACTTTAATTCTTGATCATTAAATTTTGACTTGGTAAACCAAAGGGCAAAATCACCTTGATTTTTTTTATTTAAGTCCTTATCAACGCCCTCTCTAGCACCCACTACCATATCATCTATTTTATGATTAGTAAGTGCGTAGTAATCATCAAGTTTAGTAATATCAAAATAAACATTACCGCCAGATTTATATGCATACCCTTTTTCCAAAAGTCTATTTATCATTTGAATATATTTATCAATTAATGATGTCGCAGGTACTACAGTATCAGGCCAGCGAATATTAAGCCTCTCACAGTCACTTTTAAAAGCATCTGTATATTTTTCAGCAATAGACATAACTGTGGTATGTTCCCTCTTCGCACCTTTAAGCATCTTATCATCACCACTATCAGAATCACTAGTTAAATGTCCAACATCCGTAATATTCATACATCTATTTACTTTGTAACCTAAATATCTAAGTGTTTTTTCCAAAATATCTTCAGATATATAGTTACGCATATTTCCAATATGTGCATAATGATAAACTGTCGGACCACACGTATACATAGTCACATTTTCTTTATTTCTTGGAATAAAATCTTCTACGCTATGTGATAAAGTATTATAAATCCTCATAAAATCACCCACCATTAAATAGATTATACTATATTTTATTATATAATGAAATATTTTTTCTAAAATATTGTTGACATAAGTAAAAGTATTATGATATTATATAGAAGTCAAAAGTGATTGGACCCTTAGCTCAGTTGGTTAGAGCTTCCGGCTCATAACCGGGCGGTCGATGGTTCGAGTCCATCAGGGTCCACCATCTTGCGGGTGTGGCGAAATTGGTAGACGCACTAGACTTAGGATCTAGCGCCTTACGGCATGGGGGTTCAAGTCCCTTCACCCGCACCATTAAAGATTTATTCGAACTAGAAATAGTTCGTTTTTTCTCGTTTAAAAATATATAGTGACCGAATATATTGATGCTATTTTTAAAACTATATATACCATAATTGAAGTGATAATATGTACATAGAAGATGAATATACATAATTGAAAATTGAGTTAACAAAAGATATTAAAAAAGAAATAATTGCATTTGCAAATACTAAGGGTGGAAAAATATACATTGGTATTGATTATGGTGGAAATGTTATTGGTCTAAATAACGCAAAAGAAAATTTAGAACAATGTCATTAGTTTAATAAATCTTTTTTTCTCATAAATATCAATCCTCCTTCCTTCAAGAAGTCGGCAAGTACTCAAACAGTTAATATTCCATATGGCTAATTATACAAGTTGTATAATAGATTTTCATTGCCCAATTAATGAAAAATGGTTCTTTTGTTATATCAATAGTACAAAAAAACAAACTCTACATGACACCATCATCTGTTATAATAAATAATATATAAAATTAAGGAAGTGTGTTTATTATGATATTAAACGTTAGCGGTAGAACTGACATAGTGGCCTTTTATTCACAGTGGTTTATGAATAGATATAAAGAAGGCTTTGTAGATGTAAGAAATCCTTTCAATCCTAATCTTGTAAGTAGAATATACTTTGAAGATGTCGATCTAATATTATTTTGTACTAAAAATCCCATACCAATTTTAGATAAATTACAGGAAATTGATAAACCCATATTGTTCCATGTTACTATGACACCATACAAAAAAGATATTGAACCAAACGTGCCTCCTAAAGGAATACTTATAGATGCTATTAAAAAGTTATCTAAGATGGTTGGAATAGATAATCTCTATATAAGATATGATCCTGTATTTATAAGTGACAAATATAATATAAATTACCATATTAAGGCCTTTGACCATTTATGCCGTTTGCTTAATGGCTATGTTAATAAAATAATAATTTCATTTATTGACGACTACAAGAACGTACGTAAAAACGAAAAGACCATTAACTTTAAACCATTTACTGAAAATGATTACAAACTAATTGGAAAACACTTTAGTAAAAGTGCAAACGAAAACAATATGACTGTCCAAACTTGCTTTGAAGAGCGTACCTTATGTGAATATGGCTTTACTAAAGGAGAATGCTTATCACATGAACTCGCCCTTAAATTAACAGGCAAAAACTACAAAAATTGGAAAGCCAGAAAAGAGCAAAAATGTAATTGTGTTCAGATGGTAGATATCGGAGCCTATAATTCCTGCATACATTTTTGCAAGTACTGTTATGCCAACTATGACGAAAATAAGGTCAATTATAATATAAATAACCACATCCCTACTTCTTCTTTATTAGTAGGTTCATTACATAATGATGATATTATAAAAAGAAGAGTAAAATAAAAATTTGGTATTAGTTACTAAATTTTTTTCTTACATTAGTATTTTCAGTACCAAAACAATTTTCTTCAAAGGATAAAAGTATATGTTCTAATCTTTCTAGTTCTTCGTTATCTTTAATTAACTTTAATATTTCATTTATATTATATTCTGTATATGCCAAAACATTAGGGTTTAAAAATATTAACTCTAAAAGAAATTCAGGGGCGTTTTGAAGTCTTGGACTTGCATATTTAATTGCATAAGCATTATGTGAAACAGCCTGTTTAACAATAAATTTTTTATTCTTAGCTTTGTCACCAGCATACATTAAAGCAAGACCACAATTATATATAGCCGAAAGCACAATATCATCCTCGTCTTTTAGGACATCATCCGCATAATTTAATGTATTATAATTATTACTAACAGCAATTTTAACAATATCAAAATATTTTTTTACATCAGGGCCAGCGAACTTTAAAGCAATCGCATTATTTAAAATTGCTGCGAGGGCAACATCTTTATCGTTTTGTTCAATTACCATAAAAGATCCCTCTTTCCTAATTTTACCACTACATTATATAACTATTTATAAATTTGTCAAATTGCATTTAAGTTTTTAACATTCTCTATAAAAAATATGTTAATACCAGTATTTTAGATATTTCATTCTACTAATTTATTCTTTATTAGCCTTGCTATAATATTATAACTATTTATTTTTCTATTTATTCGATATATGGTAAATCTACATTAATCATTATATTATTACTTCCCTTTTCTGATTAAAAAGTATAAATAAAAGAGTCTAAAATATTATTTAAACCCTTTTTTCTTCATAAACCTATCTTCTATTTCTTTTGGAGCATCAACTCCAAGTTCTTTACAGTTTTCAATAATACTTATAAGTTCCATATATATAATATAGAGACTAACAAAAACAGAAACAGAATCTATGTTAAAGGCCATCCCCACAACAACTCCAATAACTATATACACAATTTCTGCTATTTTCTTCCCTATTCCGTCTCGCATTACCGAAGATTTTATTGCTTTATTTTTCCATGCAACATAATAGCCCGTTATTATATCAGTAATCATTAAAATAAGAGGTAAAAGGATTAGCCAATAGTCATTTGAAAAATTTAAGTTTTGTAAAAAATCCATTGTATCGTTCCTTCCCATTATATAATATACATAAACATATATAATCAGTTAATGGAAATGGCTATTCTTATCTCAAGATAAGTATTTTTTATATTTAAAACATACAAAAAGTTCTATAAATATCATTATAGAACTTAACTTATTACACTGCTTGGTTACATGCTCTTGAAATTGTAAGAGGTACAGCGATTTGAGCACCAGCAGTATTAAATGAATTTAAAGTTGCATCTACAAATTCTGCTTTAACAGTAATTGATGAAGTTGCCGCAGTATTATTTGCATACTTTGCTAAATTAGCAGCAGCAGTTGAGTTAATAGTATATTTAATTACTCCACCACCTGACACATTATAAGTACAAGTAGCAGTAGTACCTGAAACAGCAACTGTACATGCATATGTACCAGTAGATGTAACATTACTTGAAGTTAAAGCCGCAAGTGTTGCATTGAAATCACCCACGTTAGCAAATGTTACAGTATAAGTAACAGAATCACCTGGCTTTGTAAACGTTGACGTAAGTGTTGCTTCAGGGTAAACTGAAATTTTATTTAATGTAGTTGCAGTTCCGCCAGTAGTAAAACTACCTGTTGCTCCACTTTCTGATTTTGATATTTCTTTTATTCCACATCCCCAAGTACCTTTAGTGGAAACAGTACCACCGATAGATAAACTTGTGGAGAATGCAGCATATCCAACAGCCATAAATAATACAATGGCTAGTAATCCACCAATTAAGATGTTTTTATTATTTCTCATATATATATTCTCCTTTCTTTTTTTTTAAATTATGCTTGAGTTGCAGTAATTGTTCCTGTAATTGCTTTTGATTGATTTGCTGTTGAAGCAGTTCCTGAATAAGTTGCTTTAACCTTTATATTACAAGTCTTACTTGCCGCAAACGCAGTTGATGCATATGACGCACAATCATTAGTAACAAGTACTGTGATATTTCCTGATGTTTTAGGGGTACCAGGAGTTAATGCAGCACCATCAAATGTAAATGAACTTGCTAATTTAGCACTTAAATTACCACCATTTGAAACAACGAGAGTATATTCAACATAATCTCCAGGTTGTGTTAACGTTGGAGTTAAAGTTACAGACTGATAATATCCACTCGCAAGTGCAGTACCCCATGAACTTGTCGCAGATGGAGTTGATGAAGCAGAACAAGTAACTGCTCCTTTAGAATAACCATTATAACAAGATGGAGTTGCACCAGTAAAACCTACTAACCATTTACTAGTAACACTAGCCGTACCTTTGATACTTAAACTAGTAGCAAACGCTGCATAACCTACTGCCATAACAAGTACGATTGCTAAAAGTCCTCCTATTAAAATACTTTTCTTATTTGTTTTCACTTTTTCTTCCTTCCTTTCTACGTAGATAAGCCCTTACCTATCTTTAACTAAATAATATCATATCTCAAAATTAATGTAAACCGCTTATATTAAATTTTGCAAAAAATGTGTAAAGTATGTGAAATATTATTTTTCGCTTAAACTCTTATAATATTCAAATCTCTTTATCGCATTTTCCTTATTAGCTTTTAAAAGTTCAAAAGCCTTGTCTTTATTAACGGCTTTAAGCATACTATAACGTGTTTGATTATTTAAAAATTCCTCATATAAATCAAAATTAGGTTTGCAGTCCAAACATAATGTTCCATTATATCTAAATATTGGAAAATATCCAGAAGTAGTTGCAAGTCTTTCCATGTTTACACTATTTTGCATACCGTCTTTAATTCCGTGTGATATACAAGGTGTATAAGCGATTATTATTGATGGTCCATTATGCGATTCTGCTTCTTTAAAAGCATTTATAGTCTGCATCATATTCGCCCCTAAACTTACCTGTGCTACATATACATTTGGATAACTCATGGCTATACGTGCTAAATCTTTCATACTATTTTTCTTACCACTACTTGCAAACTGAGCTACGGCACCTTTAGGAGTGGCTTTTGATGACTGACCACCAGTATTAGAATAAACCTGACTATCAAGCACTAATACATTAATATCATCTCCAGAAGACATTACATGGTCAATACCTCCAAATCCGATATCATAGGCCCATCCATCTCCACCAACACACCAAACACTTGGCTTCACAATATAATTTTTAAGTTCCCTAAGGACTGGATGCTTCCCATAATCTATTTTTTCGTAAACTTCTTTTTGAACCTCATAACTATTATCATTTAAGTATTTATCAAATAATTCGCATTTGTTTTCTTCCATATATTCTATAATACGTTTTCTATTATTTTCATACCCTATAAGCACACCATATCCATATTCGGCATTATCTTCAAATAAACTATTAGCCCAAGGAATATTATAAGGCATATCTGGAACACTAGCACCATATATAGATGAACATCCTGTCGCATTGGCAATGATAAGATTATCGCCAAATAATTGAGTTAGTAACTTAATATACGCTGTTTCCCCGCAACCTGCACAGGCACCGTGAAACGCAAACTTTGGCATAGTAAACTGAATATTTTTAATGGTATTTTTAGGCATATGTTTATCTTTAACATTATTTACTAAGTAATCAAAATCATCATCTACTACGAGTTTCTGGAAAGTAAGAGCTTTATTACCCGCCTTACCTGGGCAAGTATTTATACATACCCCGCAGCCAGTACAGTTTTCTTTAGATATTCCAATTACAAAATAGTAATTACTACCTAATGCTTTTGTGCATTTTACTTTTATGCTTTCACTAGCATTTTGATATTCTTCTTCTGATAGTAAAAATGGTCTAATTACTCCATGTGGACACACCATAGAACACATTCCGCACTGAATACAATTCTCACTTATATAACTAGGTACTATATCACTAATTTCTCTACCTGAAGCAGGCGTATTTTTAAAAGTACCATCTATCTCACTTTTAAAAACTGATACTGGAAGTTTATTTCCCTCCCTATGTTTAATAGTATCTAATATATTATTTTCCTCAAAAGATAAATCTGTATAGTTATCATCCAAAGTAACTTCTTTTAAATATAAAGGAGCCTCTTTTATCCCAAGAATATTATCTTTAACTATTTCATCGCCCTTTTTACAAAACTTATCTTTAATAAATTCTTTTAGATATCCTAATGCATTATCATAGTCTATTAAATCAGTTACAAAGAATATAACACTTTCCATAATCATACTTATTTTGTTACCTAAATTACATTTACGTGCAAGTTCATATGCATTTATCATATATACTTTGGCATTTTTATCTTTTAATACTTTTTTATATGGACTTAAATAAGAGATAAATTCTTCTTCTGTTTTTACTGTATTTATAATTAATATTCCATCATCACTAATATTGCTTATCGGATCAAAATCTTTTAAATATGCATCTTTCGTAATAACTATAAGGTTAGGATGTTGTACAAAGTATGTCTGTCTTATAGGTTTATCACTAAATCTTAAATGGCAGGCAGTAACGCCACCTGACTTTTTGGAATCGTACTCTGAATATTCTTGCACATAACTATTTGTGTAATTACCAACCACTGAAGTGATGGATTTAGATGCACTAACCATTCCATCACTACCAAAACCATATATTAAGAACTCTTTTGAAGAATAAATATTTATCTCTTCATACGGTAAACTCAAATTAGTAACATCATCATTGATACCAATAGTAAAATTATTTTTAGGATTATCAAGACTATCATAAACAGCCTTTATCATCCCAGGGGTAGTATCTTTACTAGATAAACCGTACCTACCTCCTACTACGGTAATATTATTTGGTAAAGCATTTTTTATATCAAGATATAAAGGTTCGCCATTACTTCCAGCCTCTTTAGTTCTATCAAGTACCGCAACTTTAGTAACCGTTTTAGGTAACTGACTAATTAAATGTTTAGCACTAAAAGGTCTATATAAATGAACTTCAATAAGCCCTATTTCGCCCTTTAAGTAATCGATAGTCTCTTTTATAGTTTCACATACTGAACCCATAGCCACAATTACTTTAGTTGCTTTTTCGTTTCCATAATAATTAAAAGGTTTGTAATTAGTACCGGCCTTTTCATTAATCTTATTCATATAGTAAATAACATTATTTACCGCAGCATCATAATATTTATTTCTAGCCTCGGTCATTTGAAAGTAAATATCCCCATTTTGATTAGTACCTCTTGTTACAGGACTATTAATATTAAGAGCTTTATTTCTAAAATTTTGTAATGCCTCATTATCAATAAGACCTTTGTAGTCTTCATCCTCAAATACATTTATCTTATTTTTTTCATGACTAGTTCTAAAGCCATCAAAAAAGTGCATAAAAGGAAGTGAAGACTTTATAGCCGCAAGATGGGCTACTATAGCCAGGTAGTGGGCATCTTGAACTGAAGAAGATGCGAGCATACAAAAACCCGTACCTCTAGTCGCATATACATCCTGATGATCTCCAAATATAGAAAGTGCGTGAGTTGCAAGAGATCTTGCAGCGACATGCATAGTACAAGGAAGCATTTCACCTGCTATCTTATACATATTAGGTATCATTAAAAGAAGACCTTGACTTGCGGTATAAGTACTAGTAAGACTACCTGATTGTAAGCTACCATGAACCATTCCAATAGCACCTGCTTCACTTTGCATCTCCACTACTTTAACGTTCGTACCAAAGATATTTTTCTTTTCATTATTACTCCACCTATCTATAGCCTCTGGCATAGGGCTTGATGGGGTTATCGGATATATTCCTGCGACCTCAGTAAACATATATGACGCAAGAGCACACGCTTCATTACCATCTACTGTTATTTGTTTCATATTTCTCCTCCTATTTATCTTATAAAAATTGTACCACTTTAAATATTTAAAGTCTAGTGGTATTGACAACGAGAAAGAAACATAATATAATTATAACCGTGTGAATTTTTATGTAGCGTTATTTTGAAAATTATAATGTGTTTATTTCCAAATGGGATTACCGTGTAACTTTTGCTACAAAGTGATGGTATTAATTTAATACACCCTATAATTTGACAAAGTAACCTCTCACACTAGAGGGAGGAAAAAGTATGGCAAGATATACTGGGCCAATGTACAAAAAATCAAGAAGACTAGGTTTTTCAGTTTCTGAAACTGGTAAAGAACTTGCAAAAAAGCCTTATATTCCAGGAGAACATGGACAAGCAAGAAGAAAAAAACTTTCTAACTATGGTATTCAGTTACAAGAAAAACAAAAAGTTAGATTTATGTATGGATTAAATGAAAAACAATTCAGAAAGACTTTTGACAAAGCAGGTAAAATGAAAGGCGTTCACGGTGAGAACTTACTTAAACTATTAGAAAGCCGTTTAGATAATTTAGTTTATCGTATTGGTTTCTCTACTACTAGAAGAGGTGCAAGACAACTTGTAAACCACGGACACGTTACTGTTAATGGTAAAAGAGTTGATATTCCATCTTATCAAGTTAAACCAGGAGACATTATTAGTTTAATAGAAAACGATAAAGAACTTGCTATTGTAAAATCTTCATTAGAAGCATTACATAACAGAGTAGACTATATCGCCTATGACGATAAGAAAATGGAAGCAACTTATGTTAGAATGCCTGAACGTAGTGAACTTAATGCTGATATTGATGAAGCACTAATAGTTGAATATTACAACAGATAAAAAAATTGGAGCAATTCCAATTTTTTTATTATATCCTATAATTTATTTTAATAATTTGAACATTTTCTTTTTATAAACTTCTACACCCGGTTGATTAAAAGGATTTATCCCAAGTAAATAGCCACTTATTCCACAAGCAAATTCAAAGAGATAAAATAACTGTCCTAGATTAAATTCGTCTTGACGTGATATATTAAATTTTAAATTAGGTACTCCACCCTCTACATGAGCTGCGATAGTACTTTTCATAATGCTTTTATTAATATAATCTAAACTTTTGCCTTCTAAATAGCTTAAATCTGCTAGATTATATTTCGAACTATCTAATACAATTTCATTAAAATCATTTTCTATATTAATAATTGTTTCAAACATATTACGTGAACCATCTTGAATAAATTGTCCCACAGAGTGTAAATCGGCAGTAAAAAGGGCAAGGGACGGGAATATTCCTTTATGTTCTTTACCCTCTGATTCACCATATAACTGTTTCCACCACTCAGAAGTAAAATATAAACTCGGCTCATAACTAGCCAATATTTCTATGCTTTTTCCATTGTTATATAATAAATTACGAATTACCGCATACTGCATTGCCTCATTATTTTCAAATGAATTATTAATCATATTTTCTCTAGCATACCTAGCACCTTCCATTATTTTATCAATGTCTGCTCCAGATACAGCAATTGGTAATAAACCTACGGCAGTCAAAACTGAAAATCTACCACCAATATCATCTTTAATAATAAATGTCTCATAGCCTTCTTTATCCGCAAGTCTTTTTAAAGTTCCTTTTTCTCTATCTGTTGTTGCATAAATTCTTTTACTAGCCTCTTTTTTGCCATATTTATCTTCTAATATTTTTTTAAAGATTGCAAAGGCTATCATAGGCTCTGTCGTTGTCCCAGATTTTGATATTATATTAATAGAAAAATCCTTATCTTTAATAATACTTATTAAATCATTAACATACTTTGTAGAAACATTATTGCCTGCAAAATATATCTCCGGATTATCACCACGTGTTTGATTATAAAAACTATGGTTCAAAAAATTAATCGCTGCCTTGGCACCAAGATAAGAGCCACCTATACCAATCACTAGAAAAACTTCACTATTTTTCTTTATTTTGTCCGCAGTCCTTTTTATTTTATTAAACTCATCTTTATCATAATCTACTGGTAAATCAAGCCAACCTAAAAATTCATTACCTTTCCCAATTCTATTTAAAAGTTCTTCTTTAGCAACCTTAGATTTTTTTATCATATCATTTAATTTATCATTTTCTATAAACGGCAATGCGTTTAAATAATCAAAAGTTATTTTGTCCATATTTGTGTACTCCTTATATTGTAACTTGTTTCATTATACATAATTTATAAAAATTAGTCAACGAAAAAAGAATTAGTATTTGCCATTTAACATAGCTCTTACCTTGCCTGCTTCTTCTTTTATAACGCTTTCACTACTACACCCCGATATAATATCTTGAAGCAATAAAACCTCTTCTTCGGTAAATAAATCAGTCTGACTACTTCCTGTTTTTGATATATCATAATCATTCATTACATCGTTAACACACGATAATAACGCTTTTAGTTCTAAATATTTTGCTTTTATCATGTCTACATGAGCCACCGCCTCATCTAGTCTTTGATATTTTTTTATCTCTTCCCACTGTTTCATCTGTTTATTACTTCTTATTTCACTAGCCATAGGTAATTTATCATTATCAAATAATAAAGTATTAAATTGAATAGTTATGTTACCACCTTTATTACAAATTACGAAGCCTGCATCCGTTATATATGCCGTTACTATATTAAATAAATCAAATAACTTAGACATTTCAAACGAGATCTTTCCATCACTAAATATTTTATCAAAAGAAGTGATAGTAATTCCAGGGAAAACCCCATCTTCATACCAAACAGCACAAAAATTACCAATTAGTAATAATTCATCTACTAATGTATCTAATGATTTTAAATTATTTAAACAAATCTGATATGCCGTACATTTATCACCTAATAAATCAATATCACTTAATATCTTATTCATAGGTATGTATATGCTCTGCATATCATTAGGATCATAACCAAGTTCACTTTGAAAGTACCTTAGAATTTTATAATGTTTTATTTTAAATAATATATTTTTTGAGGCCTGTTTACCTGTTAATACATCTGCCATAACCGAAAAAAAATCTTTAGCCGCTTCATGATTTCCCCGAGAAAACTCTAAACAATCTTTTAATAATTTTGTATTCACATCAAAACCCCCCATCAAAATTATAACAAAAAAGAACATATGAGTAAAGAGTTTCATAGTTCTAAAAACATTGATATTATTACATATAAAATAAATTAACTTTGAATATAAGAAAGTGTCATCTTAAGTGAACTTGTTTTCACCGCAGGATCTGACGTTATTTTATCATTATACTTGACTGTTACTGTAAATGATTTAGTAGTTCCAGCCGCAATATATCCAGCGTTAGAAGATGATGAACTATCTTCTGTTGATATACCGTTATAAGAATATACAAAAGGTTCTATAACATTTCCGCCATCATCTTTTTCAGCATTAGTATCTTGTGTGACATTAAACTTTATATCATCTAACTTTGCGTTTACTGTACCCGCATTTTCAACCACAATAGTATAAGTAACTGAATCACCAGGAGATACAAGTTTTACCCCAAAGTTTGCAGTAAGTCCATCTTTTCCAACCGTTGTTTTACTAGTATCGTTAAACGATACCCCCTCAGTTGCATCTATACTCTTAATATGTACATCCCATGTTGTACTAATGCCTGCCGTTCCACTTACATTAAGACTAGTATAAAAGGCCGCATATCCAACTGACATAACAAACACTACAGCAAGCAATCCCCCAATAACTGCATTCTTATGATTTTTTTTCATATTTACCTCCACTAATTTCTATATTTAATATATCATATATAACTACTCATTTCAAGAATTTTTATGATGAACATCATCACTATGACCTTTTAATCCATACTTGTTAGTTATAGGATCCCTGAATATAAAATGATGTATCGGTTTTAGTGTTGCGACCATAAAAAAGCCAAAAATAACAAATATTCCAATCAATCCTAAATACGCATAAATAAACCCTAAATCAGGTAATTTTATTATATGATAAAATGCCATTTGACTAATCATTATCGCTACATAAAAAATTATAATATCAATAGGCAATATAGCCTTTTTAGTAAAATGCATATATGAATAAAATAAAATTGGTATTATTACTATAATTAAAAATAATGATAAAAACTTCGCCCAAAAATAATTTTCAAGACTACCATACATAAAACCGTCTGCCAAAGTACATAGAAAAGAAGCAGAAAGTGCTATTTTAATGTGTTCCCAAGTACTTTCATTTACTGACGAAAATAGAGCAACATTCTTATTATGATTTGAAAGTTCATACGTAAAATGCAGGCACGTTCCTATTACGGAAATAACTATAATCTCTATAAACATCATACTTACCTCTCCTCCTCTTTGTTCTTATCACTTATATACCTTAAAATCTTCTCTTGATTTTTCTCAAGTCTTGTCATTCTATCATGTAAATCTTCTAAAATAAGTTCACTTTTTAAATCAGTCCTATAATCATTTTTATTACGTAAAGTATCCTTTTTTTCTTGCCTATTTTGACTCATCATAATAATTGGTGCCTGAATTGCAGCAATACATGATAACACCAAATTAAGTAATATAAATGGATATGGGTCAATAGCTTTATCCATCATTATTAAATTAAGAATTATCCACACAAACAAGAACAAACAAAAACCAATAATAAAAGCCCAACTACCCGCTATTTCGGCCACTTTATCAGCTACTTTATCTCCAAAAGTTAAATTGCTATCCTCCTGCTTTTCAATATCAACAGAAATTGGTTCATCAATTAGTACCTCCAATAATTCTTGTTCACTACCAGGTAAATCTTGTCTTAATAAAGTTTTCACTATCTCTGCTTTAGTCTGTTTCACATTCTTTTCCATATCTTACCACCATAAACATTATACACCAAATTAAAATAAATCAAAAGAAGTAGCGCAAACTACTTCAATTTTCTACATATAAGTTCTACCGTACGCACAGGATCTCTGTAAAGTTGTTTGTAAAGCTTTGGCTTATCCTTTATTTCTTTAATTATACGTATATCTTGCTTTGCTAACTTAATACCATAAGACGTGCCACTATCAGAAACAATATCCACATCTCTGCCAGATATCTCATTTAAAGATATTCCAAGAACATCACACAACTTTATTAAATTATCATACGTAGGTGTCCTCTCTCCGTTTTCATACCAACAAATAGTAACTTTAGAAACACCAATTTTGTCTGCTAACTCATCTTGAGTATAATGTTTTCTCTTCCTTGCGGCTTTAAGTACTTCACCATTAATTCTATTCATAAGTATCACCACTTACTAGAGATTATAACAGTGCCTGCGTACAAATTGTCGAATTTTAACTTATAGTTAACGAAAATAAAAAAGAACCATATATCATTTCATGAAATACAATTCTTAAAGTAGGTTATTTCTTCTTTGCACTAGACAAAAATGTAACCTTTTCAGCGATAACTTCAGTATTTTTTTTCATACCTTCGTCAGTTTCATAGTTACTAGTTTGAATTCTGCCCTTAATGCCGATTAAATCGCCTTTTTTACAATATTCAGTAGTACTTTCAGCTACACCTTGCCATAATTTGCAGCCAATAAAATCAGTATCATATTCGCCATTAACATTTTTATAGGCCCTTGGAACCGCAAGTGTAACATGAGCAATCTTTTTACCATTTTCTGTTTCATAAAGTTCTGGATCACTAGTAAGTCTGCCAACTAAAATAGTTTGATTAAGCATTGCATCGTCTCCTCCTTTCCAAAAACACTATACAAAAAATGGAAAAAGAATGCAAAAGGCTATTTTACCCAAATTGAGCATAAAAAAAGCAGCAATTTGGCATTTTCCCCTAAGGGAAATTTACCCATTTTCACCGCTTTAGTCTAGGTCAATTTGGAAAATTACCCTATTTACTTATTTTTTACAATTTAAAGTAATTTCTGCCTTTGTTGCCTTACCAGTTTTATAATCAAAACTTACCATCGCATAAGTTTTACTCTCATTACAAGAGTTAAATTTTTTCAAATCATAATCAGTTAATCCCTCGTCATTAGTTTCTTTTAGCATTTTTAAAGAAACCTTATATGCATTAGCACCAGTACCAATGCTCATGTAATTGTTGAAATAGTCTTTTGCAAATCCCGAAAAGTCCTTTTCCAAATTAGAAGTCTTATTTTCTTTAAACAAAAATATGCCTAAAGCAAATAATAAAACTATAAGAATAAGTATAAGTATAAACATAGTCCCTTTTTTTTCTTTATTCATAAACTAACCTCCTCGTATAATAGTTTTTGTAAATAATTTATTTTTGATATCTTATTTACAAAGACTATTCTTCTAAAAATAATTTTTTAAAAGTTGTGTAAGTTCAACTGCATATTCCATTGGCAAACTTTCTCTAAATTCTTCAATAAATCCCATAATAAGTAACTCTTGAGCCTTTTCCTCATCAAGGCCTCTGCTCATTAAATAAAATAATTTATCTTGATCAAGTTTGGATACCGTAGCTTCATGTTCTAAATATGAACTATTATTATCTACTACATTTTTGGGAATTGTATCACTTTTTGACTTATCGTCTAATATAATTGTATCACATTTTACTACACTTTTAGAATTTTTAGCCTTTTGATCAATATACACAGTTCCCCTATAACTAGCGTTCCCACCATTTGCAGCAATAGACTTGCTAATGATATTACTAGTAGTATTAGGGGCTAGATGTATCATCTTTGCACCAGCATCTTGAATTTGTTCACCTGATGCAACCGCAATTGAAATACAATTACCACTTGCACCCTCGCCCGCTAAAATACAGGCTGGGTATTTCATATTAATTTTAGAGCCAATATTACCATCTATCCACTCCATCAAGCCATTTTCTTCTACACGTGCTCTTTTAGTAACTAAATTGTAAATATTATCAGCCCAGTTTTGAATCGTTGTATACCGACAACTTGAATTTTTACCAACATAAATTTCTACCACCGCAGCATGAAGTGAATCAGATAAATGATATGTCGCCGTACAACCTTCCATATAATGTACATGACTATCGTCATCGACTATAATAAGTGTTCTTTCAAACTGTCCCATATTTCTTGTATCAATTCTAAAATAACTCTGTAAAGGTCTATCTATCGTTGTATGTGGCGGAACATAAATAAAAGTACCTCCACTCCACACAGCACCATTTAAGGCCGTATATTTATTTTCATCATATTTAACTAGTTTATTAAAATACTTTTTAAAAAGTTCTGGATATTTCTGTAAAGCCTCATCAGTACTACAAAAAATAACATTTTTCTCTTCAAGTTCCTTAATCATATGACTATAAACGACTTCACTTTCATACTGTGCATGAGTACCATCTAAATATTTTTTTTCAGCATCTAATAATCCAACTTTATCAAAAGTATTTCTAATATTACAGGCAACATTATTCCAACTGCTTTCTACTTTAGGAGAAACTTTTTTATAATAATTAATCTTATCAAAATCGATTTTGAGTTCAGGTCCAAAATTAGGATTAGGTGTATTTACAAAACTCTCATAAGCCTTAAGACGAAAATCCGTCATCCACTTAGGTTCATTTTTAACTTTTGATATCTCTTCTATTTTAGAAACAGAAAGTCCAAGTTCTTTATCCATTTACACACCTCCTTAATTGTTGTTATTTTCTTTCAAAATATTCTCCATACCCCACCAGGAAAGTAATACACATTTTTTCCTATTTGGTTGTTTATATACATCATCGTAAACTATAGCCTCTTCTAAAACATCAGCATTATATTCTTTCTCGTCTATCATACTAAAAAAATTATTTAAAATATTTACTGCTTCTTCTTTAGTTTTTCCTATTAAAGTATCTGTCATAATAGAAGATGAACTTATACACATTGCACACGCATCACCATCAAATTTTACATCTTTAATAACATCATTTTCTATTCTAACTTCTAGATTAACTTCATCTATACAACTCTCGTTATTCATATTTATTTTAATATATCCACTATCATTAGTAAGTCCTTTATTTCTTGGGCTTTGATAATGATCCAAAATAATACTTCGCTTCATTTCTTTTTCCATTTTCTAGTCTCCTCATATGTATGAATTATACTCTATAAAGGCACAAAAATCAAGGCTTGAAAAACTGTTTAACTACCCTACATTTATAGAAAAAAACAGTATATAATAAAACACGATAACAAAGTTAAAAACTATCTTTTTTTAAAGCTACTAGAAAATAAATTCTTATTTACTCGTACACCTAATTTAAGAAGTCCTTCCAATTGGCTTTTAGTAAGATACTTAAGGTTTTGAATATCATCATCTTCTAAAAACATACTTGCTGCTTATCTCTTCGCCATTTAAATTACATGTTATAAAGTTTTCATTTAAATAACTTACAATATCCGAGTCCAATTATATATTCCCTTGTAAAGATACATTTACTTGTTTTTCTTTTAAAACAGATAAAACAGCTTTAAATCTTTTCTCATCGTAAAAATGTTCATCTTCAATACTAAATATAGTTCTATCTTTGCCACTTTCAGTAATAAAACTATTCATAACATAAATAGAAATATCGTAATTCTTTTAAATCTGATGTTAGTATAGATATATAGACACGAAATATATCTAATCTAGAAAAACAACCAGTCGAAACAGTGAATATTAACATTTCTCAAAATAAAATTCATTTGATAACAAAAGCATATAAAAAACATAAGTTACTTTCTATTGTTATCCAGTTTTCTGATAATCATAAATTAATAACTGTAAACATATAATTAAAATGCAATTGACAAAGCCTGATTTATAGTGTAAAATTATAAAATGTAAAATGATTTATTACTTATTTGGGTCCGTAGCCAAGTGGTAAGGCACGGGACTGCAACTCCCTGAGCGCTGGTTCAAATCCGGTCGGGCCCTCCATTAAAAATTTTATTCCTTGAAAAATCAAGGAGTTTTTTTTACTTTACTCCCAACTCAATTTTGAAGAGCCAATAAAAATCACTAATGCTATTTCCAGTTAATAAAAAGAGTCATATCAGAAACTTATAATACAATGTAATTGCTTAATAAAAACATTTAAAGGAGCTAATTAAATGACTCATACTGATTATACTAAAAATATATTAAAGATGAAAATTTATCCTGGTAGTTCTACCAGCGCCACTTGACAAAGAACCTTAAATTATAATATATCTAAATGTTCTAACAATATTTTAAAAGCCATTAATATTAGTATTATACCGCCTAGTACTTCAGCTTTTTTAGGTGAAAAGCTACTAAATTTATTACCAATAAAAACTGCAAGTGTGGATAAAATAAATGTTGTAAGCCCAATTATACTAGATGCAAAAACAATATTAGTATCTAAAAACGCAAAGGTTACCCCAACTGCGAAAGCATCTATGCTGGTAGCTATAGCAAGTACCACCATTTCACCAAAATTTACTTTATCGTTTTGATTTTCTTCTTTTCTAAAAACTTCTATTACCATATTAATACCAATAATTAATAGTAAAGCAAAAGTTATCCAATGATCTACACTACTAACTAACCCTTGAAAAGATATTCCAAGAAAAAAACCCAATAGTGGCATTAAGGCTTGAAATACCCCAAAATATAAACCAATTATTATCGCTTTTTTTACATCTAATTTGTTCATAGAAAGGCCTTTGCAAATAGATACCGCAAAAGCATCCATTGAAAGTCCTATGGCAATAAATAATATTTCAAGCAACATTTTACCACCCCATATATATTAAATATATGTACCTATCCATTATTAATTCATACTACATTATATATCTATTTATCTTTTTTACTTCACCGTATGCCATAGATATTCCATGTCCAGGGCAAACGATAGTGTCTGTATCAAAATTTAATAATTTAATTTTTTCTAATGACTCACGCATATCTTCACTACTACCTTCTATAAAATCAGTACGTCCTATACTATCTACAAATAAAGTATCACCAGTAAATAATATACCATATTCTTTTAAGTAATATAGTACAGAGCCTTTTGTATGCCCTTTAGTATTTATTACTTCTATATTAAAGTTACCAATTATATATATACCTTCTTCTAAAGATATTGCATCAGTCTTTATTTTTATAGGATAACTACTACCAAAAGATAAATTAAGTTGTGGCGTAGTTAAAAACTTAAAATCATTTTTATGAATATATACTTCTATGTTTGGATAATCTTTCTTTACCTCATCTACCATCATAATATGATCATAATGCCCATGAGTAAGCAATATTGCCGTAGGATTTAAGCCTTTTAAATAATCCTTTACCTCGGCTCCATAATACCCTGGGTCAATTATAATTGTATTATTACCCTGCGTTACTACATAAACATTTGAAGAAAAATTTACTGTGTCTGTAAATGTTTTTAACATATATACCTCCTTTTAAAATAAGTAGATATCACTATCTACTTACTTTCTATTTCCTTTATTGTGTCCATTAACTCACTAAAATTATCTATTTGATAGTTTGTACTTAATGTTTTATCAAATCCATATTTTGCATGTATAAATATAACACCCGCTTCTTTTGAAGATTCCATATCTCCTTTAGTATCTCCTACATAAACGGCCTTTGATACATTATATTTTTTTAATATAGTTGTAATAGCATCTGCTTTAGATTTGCCAAGCGATGACGCTCCTAGATAATCTGTAAAGTAAGGTTTAAGTCCAGAAGTATCGACAAATAATTCAGCATATTCTGTAAAGTTATTTGTTACAATACCAATAGAATATCTTTTACTAAGTTTTTTTATTACCTCATGTACAGATGGATAAATATCAGCGCCTTCATTTTTAACAACTTCTAAATTTTTAGCCATTATTTCCTTTAGGACAGCCTCTCTTCTATCTTTTTCCAAATAAGGCATATAATTTGTAGCAACATCACTAAAGCCTAAACCCATGGACTTAGTAACAATTTCTTCACTTATCTCTTTTACATCTTCATATTTTTCACTTATTATTTTAGCTGCTTTAACAGTAGTATTTACAGTATCCCATAAAGTACCATCCATATCAAAAAGTATCATTTCTACCATAAGCACCCTTATAATATTTTTTTACCAATATACTCTTTTAATTCTTTATAGTAATGTATACACCCTAGTACAAATGAGATGAACGCTAGCATAATTTCTAAATAAACAATTAATTCTAAAATAAACAAATAACAATCACTCATTTGAAGTAACATAGTTACTAAAAATAGAATTATAGAAAAAAGCGGAACGGAAAAACTAAGTACAAATGTAATTTTCCCGTAGTATGTTTTATTGAAACTTTCTATTGCATCTTTAATTTCTTTTTTATTCATTTTATATATTTTCATTTTTACCTCCAATATTATTTTAATGCAAGGATATCACTAGGTATTAAGGTACCATTTTCCGTTGCACTTGCAATATAACCTTCTACACGCTCATTTGAGTTTTGATATAAAGAATTTATAATTTCATTATTATGTGAAGAACCATTTAATGCAATTAAATAAGAATTAAATGAATTTTGCATTTCTGCAGAATTATTCTTATCATATAAAACAGCAGTTTTTATCTTATTGTCTTTATTTATATAATCATCTAAATGACTATTTAATATTTCCATTGCTTTTACTTTAGACTTATACTTAGATATTTTATCATTACTACCAGCTATCATCAATAATTTTTTTTGCAAATTATCTAAATCACACATATATACAGAATAATAATATGGGATTAAAGTAACTACAACCTGTGCTTGCCCTTTATTTATATAAACACCTTTAATTTTATATATATAATTATCTTCAAGTTTTTTCTCAAAGTTATCAATATATTTTTCACTTTTATCCACATAACTAGTTAGATTGTTTGACTTTATAAACTTATCATTAGGTTTTTTATTTAAATATGAATCTTTACCTGTCATAATATTTTGTGGCCAAAATTTATCTAAACCAGATATTTCTTTGAGCTCATTTTTAGTACCCCCACTGATAACAAGGTTAGTAAATTCTTTAATATCTGTTTTGGCTAATTCTTCAAGTGACAATGTTTTTTTTGTACCTTTTGATATAAAAATGATTAAACAAATAACTAATACAAATAAAATAACTGCACCTATAGTAATAAGTATCTTTTTATTATTTTTCACTTTATCACCTCTCAACTACCAAGAATAGTAAAATGTTTCATTATTCTGCATACAATTTCCAGCTATATCACATGCATTATCAGCATAACATTCATACACTACTTGGGCTGGTGCACCACACCAAAATGCAAAATCAAAATAACTATTTATACGATAGTCAGAATCGATGGCTCTCCAATCAGAACTGCCACAACTTGAGTATTCATAATAATACCTTCCGTTTCTATTCCAACCACTGTTATCTGGGATACCAGAAAGAGCATCATCTAAATTACAAGAAGCCCAATGCCACGAATCCGTTGTTCTTGTGAATTGATCGGTGCTGATTGTTGGCTCATACCAATCCGATTTTATTATCAAATGTAGTTCATCACTCACATTTCCAGCATTATCAATAACACGGTACCGAGTATCATCCACAACATTATTAAAGTAATATGAATTAACATTTGTTTCTGTATACCAGCGGCCTTCTGATTGATATTGAGTCTTTTTCACCCCTGAAAAACTGTCACTCGGATATAATACTCTTTTTACCGTATGATTACACCACTGATTATTATAAGCATTACCAACAACATAATTTCCATCTTGAGCAATTAATTCATAACCAAGTTTTGGCTTGCTTGAATCTTTCTTTAAAGAAGGAGTTTCACATTTTGCGGTTCTTCCTACTTCATCTTTGACAAAACCGTAATATTTAACGCCTACAGTATCAGCAGTTTGAGTGACAGTGCTCTTATTATTATAAGTTGTTTTGTTAACATTAGTAAGGCCATAATTAGTAATTGTAGCCGGAGCATTTTTATCATAATTCAACTTTACAGTAATATTTCCTACATACCAATCATTATTACCTTTTGTTCCAGTATAAGTAAGATTACATGACGGTGGAGTTGTATTTCTTTTTATAGTCTTCGAACATGTATTAGTATTTCCAGCATAATCTTTAACAAATCCATAATAAGTTGTTCCTTTAGTATCTTCGGTTAATTTAACTTCAGTAACGTTATTATAATTAGCAACATTTTGAGTTCTCATGCCTTTTCCATCAATTCCGCTTTTATTATCCTTGGTAGTTAGTCCAATTGTTACATCATCAATATACCAATTATTATTACCTTTTCTACCAGTCGCAGTAATTTCGCATGTTGGTTTTTCAGTATCTCTATATACTAAAGTATTACACTCATTTGTATTTCCCGCTTTATCCATTACATAACCATACCAAGA
Organism: uncultured Bacilli bacterium; assembly: GCA_934129885.1. Taxonomy (GTDB): domain Bacteria; phylum Bacillota_I; class Bacilli_A; order RF39; family UBA660; genus Coprosoma. The sequence goes on from CAKOWU010000005.1 coordinate 91,312, forward strand.
AAAGTCTTTAGTATCAATTTTTTGAGAGCCAGTTGCATTTGCGTATGATGCTTTATGAACACTACTTATTCCTTTATTTTTTATTCCGCTAGTCTCTTCTATTACATTTTTGAATGATATTTCAACATCTCCTTTTACCCACCAATAATATGTTCCATTAGCCAAATTACCTCTTTGTTCAGCTTGTTGGTCAAGTTCACAAGTTGGCTTTGTGGAATCTTTAACAACTGTTCTAGAACAAGTACTAGTATTGCCAGCTTCGTCTTGAACAAAACCATAATAGATTGTTCCAGTGGTATCTTCTGTTTGAGTTAATGTATTATTTGACGGAATAACACTAGTTGATGCAATACCAGAAGATAATTTATATCCAGCGATACCAGATACAGCATTATCTTTTTTGATATCGTCTTTGGATAGAGTTATTTTTACATTTCCAGTATACCATTGTTCTTTTTGGCTATCATTTTTTTGTTCAGCTTTTTTATCATAGTGTACATAACTAGTAGAGTTATCATTTTTAAAATCTGCGCCATTATTATCACCTTCAAAGTTTATTTCACATAATGGTGGTTGACTATCTTTATATAAAGTTACTTTATTATAGGTTTCATTTCCAGCTTTATCTTTAACGTAACAATACCATACCGTACCATCAGTATCTTTAGTTTGCAAAGCTGTTTGCGTAAAATGCTCTACATCTCCACCCATTTTATTGTTATATATGGCTTTGCCTTTATACTCTTGTGGAGATAAGCCTGTTTTTGTAAGTTTACCACTATTATTATCAGATGCTTCGCCATCACTATAAGTGGCTTTTATAGTAATATTTCCAGTATACCATATACTATTATTATCTTTAGATACCACTTTATTATTGCTTTTACCCGTAAATTCTATATTACAAATAGGCCGCGTTCCATCTATTTTTTTTACATCAGATTTTATTTCAGTTACTATTTTATTATTTTTATCTTTAACGGCTGTTTTACTATTATTTACTTTAACATAAGCAGTTATTGTACCATTTTCGGTAAATTCAACTTTAATGGTAGATTTATTTGTACATACTTCTCTTTCGTTATTTTTTATATAACAATATGAATAATTTGTATCGTTTGTTATATCTAGTGCTGGATATTTTATAGTTGCAGTTTTTTTAGATGACCAAGTATCATTACCTGGATTAATTTCAATATCTAATATATCTGTTTTATTAACGATACACGTTTTATCATTACTATCTACCAACTCATAATCAGCATTACCATTTTTATCGATGGTTACTTTTACCTGCATATTAGTATCATATTTTTCCTTAGTAGCAACATCTACCAGTCCTTCTTTAAGGTTACCATTATCTATAAGTTCTTCTAAAGATACACAGTATGTATCACCATCATTTTTAGGATATATATCGGTATTATCTGCGATATATTGTTCAGTGGCTTCATATATTGTATTTTTTTGTATTTCGTTTGTTTTTGTAGCCATACTACTAAATTTATTAGTTATTGATGGTGCTGCAAGTAATAGCAGCAGTCCAAGTATTACTATAACTCCTAATATTTCTACCAGTGTAAATCCTTTACATTTCATTTTATCGCCTACTTTTCTTTAATTACCTTTATTATTTCTACTTAATTCTATCAATTATTTACTTATTTTGTCAATGATTTATAAAGCTAAATATTAATATTAATGTTTTTAATTCAAAAATGATAGAAATGTTTGCCCATGTCCTTTCTAAATTTTTTCATTATTAATCATTGATTTAATTTTAATAGCAGGCATTAAGTCAATATTTTATACTTCTTCTTTTTGACATACAATTTTATTTATATCTATATTCATCTTTATCTTTACATCATATATATCAGATATGTGCCCTATTCAATTTTAATTTTTAGTAATTTTACATTTTCGTTTGTTAAATCAAGTCCAAGTTTTTCTTTTAATTCTGTATATAAACCTTTAAGGTTATTTTCACTATATTTGGAACAACCACCGATGGTAGCCAATTTACCACCGCTTTCTTTACTCCTTCTGTTCGTTTTTATGGATAATTTTACCAATAAAACTTCTATTACACCTTTATAAGTCTATTTTTTTATATAGTTATCCCTCTGACAGGATAAAACTAATTCTTTACTTATATTTTTTTTAATGCTATAATTAAGGTGTTGTCTCCGTAGCTCAGCAGGATAGAGCACCGCCCTCCTAAGGCGGGTGTCGGTAGTTCGAATCTACTCGGGGACGCCATATTTTGTTATTATAAAGATACTTCGGTATCTTTTTTATTAAATTGTTAATGCGCTATCTTGAGTTAAGGTTTTTAGAATGGGTTTTACCCCTTTTAGCACACTTATTTTATTGTATATGCATAGTTATCTAGTTCATAAGTAAAATTAAATTTTACTTTACCTTCAGATTTTTTACTATTTCATTTTACTTTTTAGCATAATTATTTAATTAACATTTTTTGTTAAGTTCTTGCTCAACTTTTTTGTTTAGCGTTTCTCCTAATTTTCAATTACAATACAGGTACATTTATTGGCGCAAGTGATGCCATCGATATGAATTCTTGAATAAAATCATCAAAATAATATTGTACTATATACCCACCCTGCGCTGACGCAATATTCAGTCCCCTAACCATACCACATTTGTCAATGATTTTTAGCCACACAAAAAGCCAGCCTCATAGCTAGCTTTCCAAACTATTATCCAAAAAATCTTTTTATTTCAATTTCAGCATTTTCTACTGAATCTGAACCATGAACTAAATTTTCTGATTTGTTTTTAGCATAATCACCTCTAATAGTTCCAGGTAATGCTTCTATACCATCAGTTGGCCCCATTAAAGTTCTCATACCTTCAACCACTCTATCGCCTTCAACAATCATTCCTACTACAGGTCCACTAGTCATATATTCTACTATTTCCCCAAAAAATGGTTTATCAGCTAGATGGGCATAATGTTCTTTTAAAACATCCTCATCTAAATTCATCATTTTCATACCAGTAATCTTAAATCCTTTATTTTCTATTCTTGTAATAATTTTTCCAATTAAACCTCTCTCATAAGCGTCAGGTTTTGTCATAATATAAGTTCTTTCCATGTTTCCTCTCCTATCTCATAAAACTAAATAAAAATATTAACATTACATTGTAAGCATATTTCATTCTAAATTCAACTTTCATAGAGAATTCAGACGTTGCAACAAATTTATCGACAGAGCTTACTATCCACGACTCAGCATATTTTGGTACTGAAATATTTATTGGAAACATATGACTTCTTATCATATCCGCTTCCCTTTTTGTAATATCAAAATTTGCCTGTGTAGTTTTTAACGCTAATTTAGGATGCGTAAATGTTGATGTAAATCTTTCTAAATTAGTCCTATCTTCCTTGCTAATAAAGAAATCATGTAACAAACCACCTCTTGCAGTTTCTACATAGTTTAAATGTAATGCTTTAGCAACCTTGTATGAATAATAAGAAACTCTAACAGAATGATCATATCTGGTCATACCATGATGTTCTATATTTTTAAGTTTCTTAAACTCATCATTATTCAATATATTATTAACTATCGTTAAATACTCTAAGTCTTCTATCTGACTTTCCATCATCTCACCTCAAGTACTTTGTAATTATAGCACAATATTTTATAAAACTCAAATCGTTATTCACTTGCAGTTATTGACACTTCTTCGTTTACTGGCTGTATCTGCACGAAAGTATTGCCATCATTAACTCTTATTTCTTTACCATCTTTATATTTATATACCGTTTGACTACTTCTAGAACTTTTCTCCCAAGTAATTGGCACAGCATATCCATCTGTAATAAAATAGCCTTCTCCAGAGCCGATATTATCTAACTTTTGTCTACCATATGAATCATATGAGTAGTTTTTAATTTTAGAAACTATAATATTTTTTACAGTATATTGTTTTCCAGTAATAGCGTCAGTATGGGCAGTACCAGACATACTTCTTTTATACACTTTAGAATCACTATCATACTCATAACTTGTATTTGTGTAGTAAGAATAATTAATTAAAACATTATCAGCCTTTTGTGCACCATCTTTTTCTGAAAGATCAATTTCATCTACACTATATTGTAATAACAAATCTTTATTTGTATCACGTATGTAGCCCTTTTCTTCGGCAGTTTCTTTTAATTTTTCCATACTAGTAAACACAGTATGCTCGGTAGCCTTTTTAAGTGCAGTATCTCTCCAGAAAGGTTTGGAATCAGTAAGTCCATTTATATTATCAACACCAAGGGTTGAAATATCATTTTTAGCATCTTCACTCCAGCCATAATGTACATAAATCGCATCATTTTCTAAAGCATAATCTAAATAATAAGGTCTTGAACTTCTTACTGAGCCTATTTTCGTGGTATCTTTATCTTTAAATATAGCCATCATTCTGGTTATTCCACCCTCGGCCATAATTTCATAAGTAATATAGGCATCCTGCAAACCGGCATGAGGCCATGCTTCATGATTATTGTTAATCATTACTGCATAAGGCCTTGATTTTGAATTTTCATCAACAATTTTTAAACGTTTTTTTTCTACTTTAGGCACTATACTGTCCCTATCCTCGTTTGTGTAAAGGTAATATCCTATAACTCCTAATACCAATATAAATACTATGAACAATGCAGTTTTATTCTTTTTCTTGCGTGTTTTTCTTCTAGTCATTTTATCAACTCCTTCTTACTTACCTTAAGTATATCAAAAAAATGCTATAATTATTAATTTTATTTTTTATTCTGTGTAAAGTTATGTATTAAATTTTTACTTTCATACCACCAATATGAAATTTTATAATACAAAAGTAAACAAATCAATCTATTTAAAACATTTGACTATTAAAATATCATTGTTTATAATGAACTAAGGTGATGAACATGAAACCAGAATTATTATGCCCTTGTGGCAATACCGAAAGTTTAAAAGCCGCAATTCACGCTGGAGCAGATGCTGTTTATTTAGCGGGTAAAAACTTTGGTGCCCGAATGTATGCTGAAAACTTTTCACTTATAGAGCTTAAAGAAGCCATAAACTATGCACATATATACAATGTAAAAGTTTACATTACTACTAACACACTTATATTCGAAGAAGAAGTAAAGCCTTTTATAGACTACGTAAGTAAACTATACTCTCTCGGAGTAGACGCTTTAATTATGCAGGATATTGGAATGATTACTTTAGTTAGAAAACTATTCCCAGATTTAGAAATTCACGCTTCAACACAAGGCAATAATTGCAATGACGAAACCCTAAAATTATATAAAGATTTAGGAGTTACCAGAGTTGTTCTAGCAAGAGAACTTGACATAGATACTATTAATAGTTTTAAAACAGACATAGAAAAAGAAGTATTTATTCATGGTGCTTTATGTATAAGTTATAGCGGGTGCTGTCTATTTAGTAGTTTAAATGGTGGTAGAAGTGGTAATAGAGGAAAATGTGCTGCTTCTTGTAGACTCCCTTATACTCTTATAAAAGATGGTAAAGCCCTTACTACTGACGGAAAATATCTACTTAGTACAAAAGAACTAAACACTACCAAATACATAGATAAACTATTAAATTCTAATATTCAAAGTTTAAAAATTGAAGGTCGTATGAAAAGTCCTGAATATGTTGGCTTTGTTACAAAAATGTACCGAAATTTAATCGACAAAAAAGAATATAAAAATTATGAAAAAGACCTTAAAAAATTATTCAATAGAGAGTTTACTTCTGGATATTTATTTAATGATAGAGATATCATGAATACAAAAAGCCCTAATCATCAAGGTATAGTTATTGGCAAAGTCATAGAAACAGGCAAATATATCAAAATTAAATTATCAGACACTTTAAATCAAAATGATGGTATTAGATTCAAAGAAAGCGGTAAAGGCATGATTGTTAACCGTCTATATAATAAAAAATTATTATTAACCAAAAGTGCAAACGATATTTGTTACCTAGATAATAAAATAGGCTTAAAAACAAATGATACTATTCTAAAAACAACTGACTATGAACTCATGCAGACACTTAAAAAATATGATTTAAAAAAAATACTAGTTAATTTTAACGTTAAAGCCTTAAAAAATAAGCCTTTAGAAATTACCATTAGTGATAACAAATACAAAATTACTATGGCAGGAAATATTGTAGAAGCTGCTATAAAAGCACCTGTTACTAAAGAGGATATTATAAAAGGCCTATCTAAACTAGGTAACACACCTTTCTCAGTTAATAATATTAATATAGAAATGAATAATGATATTTTTATTTCATTAAAAGAAATTAACGAAATTAGAAGAAAACTCGTTTTAAAATTAATAGAACAAAAAACACACATAGAAAAAAGAAATATTAATTATAATATTCCAGTATATAGTAAATCTAATTCTAAAAAAAGCACCATTAGTGCTTACGTCCGCACTGAAGAACAATTAAAAGCACTTATTAATAAAATAGATTATATCTACACAGATAACTTTGATTTATACCAAAAATATAAATGTAATAAAATATTTTATATTGTTTCTAGAACTCTTACTAAATTACCAAATTATAATAATGAAAATTTACTAATCGGATGCCTTGGCTCTTTAAAATATACAAAAAACAACAATTGCTTTGGTAATTATTACTACAACATTACTAATAGTCATAGCGTGAATTTTCTAAAAAACATGGGACTTAAACATATTACAATATCTCCAGAATTAGATTTTAATCATATTAAAAATATTCCAAATAAAGAAAATTTAGAAGTAATTATTTATGGTACACTTGAACTAATGATTATAAATAGAAAACTAGTACCTACTAATAATTACTCACTTAAAAATAATTTAGGCAATTACTTCCCTATTATTATTAAAGATAATCAAACCCATATTATGCATCATAGTAAAATAAATAATATAAATTTAATAAATGATTATAAAAAAATAGGCATTAATAATTTTAGACTAGAATTTTTTAATGAAACAAAAGAAGAAATTATTAAAATACTTGAGCAAGATTATTTAAAAGACTTAAGCAATAATGCTTAAGTCTTTAATCTAATTTACCCTGTTTATAAAGATTATAAATGTTTTTGTATTCTGTAGTATCCAAAGATGTAGAAGCAAATTCCTCAGCATCTTCTTTAGCCCGCACTAATATATTATAATCTCTTTTTATATCGGCAAGTTTAAACTGCATATCCCCACTTTGTCTTTCACCGAATAAATCTCCACTCCCTCTTAATTTGAAATCTTCTTCACTAATTTTAAAACCATCATTTGTGCCCTCTAAAATTTTTAAACGCTTTGTTTCCCTGTCACTTATTAAAATACAATAAGAATCTAATGAGTTACGTCCCACTCTACCTCTTAGTTGATGTAGTGTTGAAAGGCCAAACATGTAACTATCAAATATTACTATCATAGTAGCATTTGGAACATCAACACCTACTTCTATAACCGTAGTACTAATAAGGATTTGAATATCATTATTTTTAAATTTTTTCATTACCTCGTCTTTTTCTTTAGGTCTCATTTTACCGTGCAAAGTACCTATTGTCGCAACTTTACCAAAAGCTTTAGTCATTTTTTCCTCTAATGTTTTTATATCTTCAAGATTACTATCGTCACTTTCTAGTGCCAAAGGAGAAATTACATATATTTGATGTTTATTTTTAAGTTCATTAAGCATCATATAAAGAACCTCTGTTATATCCGAAGTACTCTTTATAAATGTCTTTACTGACTTACGACCATTTGGCATAGTTCTTATATTTGATATATCCATATCTCCATAAATAGTAAGGGCATATGTTCTTGGTATTGGTGTAGCACTCATATATAAAATATCAGGCCTAAACCCCTTGTTATTTAAATTGCTTCTCTGGTTTACCCCAAAACGGTGTTGCTCATCGGTAACAACAAGCCCAAGATTTTTAAACTGTACATTGTCCCCAAGTAAGGCATGAGTCCCAATTAAAATATCTATCTCTCCGCTTTGTACCTTAGATAAAATAACGTTTTTCTCTTTAGCCTTAGTTTGACCAGTTAATAACACAATTTCTAAACCAGATAATATTTGCTTAATATTTTGAAAGTGTTGCTGGGCAAGAACTTCAGTTGGAGCCATTAAAGTTCCTTGATAACCCGCAAGAAAATTCATATACAAAGATATAAATGATACAATTGTCTTACCACTTCCAACATCGCCTTGAATAAGTCTATTCATCTTTTTATCTGACTTTAAATCATCATATATATGATTAATACTTTTTTGCTGATCATCTGTCAAAGTAAATGATAAATTATTTATAAGATTAATCACTTTATCATACGGTATATCTTTTTTTACACCACCAGATTTTGCGGTACTTTTTAAAAGGTTAATTTTAAACATAAAGATAAACAACTCTTCATATTTTAATTTTTGAATTGACGCTTTTAAAAGTGATAAATCATTAGGAGCATGAATACAAGATATCGCCGTCATCTTGTCCGGAAAATTATATTTTTCGTTATATACTGCCGGAATATAATCTAAAACACTACAATATGAAATAGTACTCATAATAAGTTTATTTATCTTTTTACTAGTTATTTTAAGATTAGTATGATATACAGGTTCCACTATAGTTCTTTCTAATTTACCTAATCTAATATCACTCGCAGTAATACTATTATCTTTTTGACTATACTTTCCAATTACGATAAGTTCTGTTCCAACAGATATACTAGATTTTAAAAATGCTCTATTGAAAATAGTTACTTTAGAAACTAATAAACCAGTATTTATTCTCAAAGTCATTTTATTTAATTTTTTAGAAATATAATACACACTTGGAACATTTTCACATATACCAGTTACAACAACATTTTCACCATCTATAAGTTCTTTAGATTTTTTAATTATATTATATCTATACGGATAATAACATATTAACTGTTCTGCGTCCTCTATCCTAAGACCAGCAAGAACTTTTATTGTATTCTCGCCAATGCCCTTTATTTGATTTAATTCCAACAAAATCACCCTTTTTTAAATTTTTTTTCATTTTTTTCTTGACATATTTTTATTTTATGATAATATATTAATCACCAATTCAATTTATATTGGATTGGCGCTAGTGTAAACTAGCCAGCCCCTTTTTATTCTTTTATTTGGATAGGGCCTTCAGGGGGTACCTATCCTTTTTTTGTACTTATATTATATCATGGACAAAGAAAAAGAAACAAACTAATTGTTTCTTATTTATTTATGCAGTATTTTCTTTAAGACTTTACCACCAGATTTTGGGATTCTATTAGAATTTACATCTTGCTTTGTTTCTGTTTCAGTAGTTGGCTCCTGCATCTCCTTTATTATTTCAATATTACTGGTATCTATTTTATAAACTCTGTTTTCATCTAAATTAACTTGGTTTATTAAACTGGCAAGGTAAGAGTCCATATAAATAGTATTTGATTTTATCAAGAATATATCTGCCAAAAGTAAATTAAATTCATAAAAATCACTTAAATCATTTGGGTATCCAACGATATATAAATTACTACAAAAAGCATTTGATGGAATCCCATACAAACCTTCTGAAAGATCCAAATACAAATTACAGTTATTCGCAACTATTCTAAGATCTTTTATACGAAGGTACTTATCAGTACCTTTTATGAAAAGGTTACTACCATAGAAGAAATATTTACCACCTACTGACGAATTAGAGAACTGCAAAAAATAATTATTACAATTTTTAAATTTAATAAATGGCGTATCTTTATATTCTCTGTTAAAATCCACAGTATAAGAGCCTTTAACATCATTTATATAATCTATTTTTTTTCTATCAAAAAAACTGCCTTTTATATGATACACACTTAAGTCATTGGTATCGTAAGCAATAGGTTGCATATAATCCCTCCATAACGGTTTATTATTATAGCACACAGCACATAAACCATGCAACTAAGCATTAGTAGTTTTATACATTATATGCTTGTAGATTATACATATATGCGTAGCCAATATTTAGATATATAATTATAATAAAAATAACCATATAATATACAGTTATCTTTGAATCATATTTAACAAATTTATTTTAAACATATCTTTTTCTGAATGTTCTTTTGAAACCATTACACCTTTATATGTTTTTAATTCTGATTGGTGGCCTTCGCTTAAAATACTTTCTGGAGTTAACGTTAATAAAACAATTGATTTTCTCTCTTCATTAATTTGATAATGCATTTCTACCTCACCATGCACCTTGGCAAACAAGGCATCAGTTGGCAATTTAATATGATACTCATCTCCAACTTTATCACCTAGAATATTTCCTTTTTTTAATTCTGGATAGTATTCAAAATAGAGTTTCTTAAAAGCGAGCATATTATATTTTTTAAGGGCACTTTCAAGTTTTCTAAATTCGTTCTCATTTCTGTATTCGAATATGTATTTGTCCGCCATCAAAATCCTCCTGACTATCTTCTACTATAGATATAGTATCACAAGGACATATCAAAGTCAAATATTTACGAAACAAAATTTGGAAAATTAGAAAAAAAACGCCTACTAGCGTATTTATCTTTTATTTCCAGTCAAAGTATAGCCTTGATTTAGTAAATTTTCATCATTACAACTACTCCATTTATAGTCAGTAATACCAAAAATATATTTTCTATCTTGATGTCTATAATATACAACGTTTTTATATAGTGGTTGTTCACTATATGTAGTTATTGTTTTAATGCACATCGTTAGTGTATCATGAGCTCCAGCATTATCATAATTACTTGGACAAACATATACATATTTAACTTCACCATTTAAGGTTGTTCTAAGTTTGGTTGGATAGCTTTTTTGAATTGTAGTGCCATTGGCAACTTTATCAGTACCAACCACCAATTTTTCTATTTTAGTTTCAACATTTCTAGTATTACTGCGGGATACGGCACTAGTGCTCCAGTTAGACCACGCACCATAACTTGAGTAATATCCCCCGTTATTTTTAACATATTCACATTCGTTTGTTTTGCTAGACGTGTTTGTATTTGTTTCTTTTACTTCGGTAGTAGATGTTTCATTATTATCCGATTCAGTTAATTTTTTTTTTGAGTAAACTTCATTACCAGCGGCATCTATATAACTTATAATATAGTTTTTACCGTCCTGGCACGATAGGTTTACTTTCATAGAGTAATCATTTTGATTTTTGGTAACTTCTACATATGATTTTGTTTTATTACATTTCTTACCATTTGAATCTGTAAATTCTATTAACAATTTTTTCTCTAGCATTTCTTCAAGAGTTATTTTATCACTAGCACCTTCTTTTTCAGGAAGTCTATCTCCACTATAGTATGAAAGTGCCGATGTTTTCATTGTATTTAAATTATTATTGAAAACTTGTTCTTTACTTGTACCAAGTTTTGAATTTATTAAGTTACTAACATAATTTTTGGTTGGGAATAACCAAACTATTAGAACAATTATTACAATAAATAATAATAATTTTAAAATAAAACCTTTAGATGAACTAGGTCTTCTTTCCTCATACATATCTATCCCCCCTTAATTAGCCATTATATTAGCACAACAACCTTTGTTTGTCAAATTATTTTTTTGAAATGACATTAAGTAAAAAGACATATTTCTAGCACAAAAAGATGACTAACCGTCACCCTTCTATTTTTATTCTTACAATAGTACAGCCATTGTTAAAGTAATCAGTCTTATACTCTAAAACTTTTTTATTTTTTTCTAAAGTATTACATACTTCTTTTCTTAAAATTCCTGTTCCAATACCATGCACTATAACAAATATTTCATTACCCATTTTATAATTATCATTTATAAAATCATTAGTAGCAACCCTCGCAGAATCCCTATCTAATCCGTGCAAGTCTATACTTGGATAACTATCCAAAAATACAATATCATTTAACTTCTTCATACACTTCATTCATTTCTTCTAGCGTTGGAATCGATTTATATCCACCTACCCTAGTAACTGATAAAGACTTAGCAATGTTAGAAAATTTTAAAGCCTTTTCTAAATCAAAATTATTTATTAGAGAGTACGCAAAGGCTCCAAAAAATATATGGTCTGCCGCAACACTATCTATAACTTTAACTTTAATAGTTGGCATTATTCTAATTTGATTATTATATGTATAAACGCACCCCTCTAGTAAATCTAAGTATATTATTATATTATTTTTAAATAAACTTACCATTTTATTATATATATCAATTAATGTTGTTTTATTTTCTTTATCATATTTAATTCCTGTTATTCTAGCAGCATCGTTTACGCTACATATAAAATAGTTAACGTGCTTAGCCAGTTCCAAAGCCTCTCCACTAAAATTTTGAAGACTCAAAATACTTACAGCATCTTTATAAGTTTTTAAAAGAGAATTACTTATAACCGTTTCATACCCATCTAGCAAAATATAATCAGGTTTAGCATCTGCGAAAAATTCTGTTAAAAGTTTAGTCCTTGGTATATAGTCAAATGATGTTCTTTTGCCATTTTCTCGATTAGAAAGTATTAAACTATGAGATGTTTCTATCGTATCTTTTTCTTCTAAATATCTATTACCAACTCTATTTAAAGATAATTCTTTTCTAATTATTTTTCCATATTCATCATTACCTACTTGCCCTATTATTTCAACATTTTGGTTCCATCTACTTAATAATATGGCACTTATAGCAGCACTTCCACCAACACACTGTTCTTTTTCTTTATATCTATTTTTAGTATTTTCTAGTGGATATTTATCTATTTTATATGTAATGTCATATGAAACATGACCAACACTAAATACTTGCATTATAACTCTCCTTTATCTTTGCTTGCGCAGCAGCTAGTATGGCAGTTGGCACTCTATATGGAGAAGTACTTACATAATTAAGTCCAATCTTATGACAAAATTCAATACTTTTAGGATCACCGCCATGTTCCCCACAAATACCAAGTTCTATATGAGGATTTACTTTTCTAGCAAGTCTTAAAGATACCATAATTAGTTTACCAACACCCTCAGTGTCAATAGTTTTAAAAGGATCTGTTTTAAATATCTTTTTATCATAATAATCATTTAAGAACGTTCCTGCATCATCACGTGAAAAACCATATGTCATTTGTGTTAAATCATTAGTACCATAACTAAAGAATTGTGCTGATTTAGCAAGTTCATCAGATATAATGGCGGCTCTTGGAACTTCTACCATAGTACCTATTTTATAATCTACTTTTATGTTATATTCTCCCATAACCTCATTAGCAGTTTTAATAACAATATCTTCTAAATATGAATACTCTGCCGTATCACCAATAAGTGGTAACATTATTTCTGGATGTACACTATACCCTTCTTTTATAGTTAGTATAGCCGCAGTTATTATAGCTTTAGTTTGCATAACTGCAATTTCAGGATAAGTGATAGCAAGTCTTGAGCCACGATGTCCCATCATTGGATTTAACTCTTTTAAATTATCAACTTTCTTCCTCATTTCTTCATCAGTTATCTTTAATGCTTTGGCAAGTGCTGACAACTCGTCCTTAGTTTTTGGTAAAAACTCATGTAATGGTGGATCCAAATAACGAATAGTAACAACCTTATTGTTCATTATTCTAAAAAGGTTAGCAAAATCATCTATTTGATATGGTAAAACTTTCGCTAAGGCTTTTTGCCTTTCTTCAGTAGTATCTGCAATTATCATTTCCCTTATTGCAAGAAGTTTTTTATCTTCAAAAAACATATGCTCTGTCCTACATAAACCTAAACCTTCAGCGCCTAAAGTAAGTGCCATTTTAGCATCTCTTGCTGTTTCAGCATTAGCCCTTACCTCTAATCTCTTAACCTTTTTGGCCCATGACATAAAAGTATCAAATTCAATACTAGTAGTCGCTGAAGATTTCTTAATTAAGCCTTCATAAACTTTTCCGGTAGTACCATCTAAAGAAATTATATCGCCTTCTTTGAAAATTCTATTTCCTACATACATTTCTTTTTTATTTTGGTTAATAGTTATTTCACTAGCACCTGATACACAGCACTTACCTAGTCCTCTAGCAACTACGGCTGCATGAGACGTCATTCCACCATGAACAGTTAATATTCCCTCACTGTTCATTAAACCTTCAATATCTTCAGCAGCAGTTTCTGTTCTAACAAGAATAGATTTAATACCATTTTTATTAGCATTTATAACATCTTCTTTAGTAAAATAAATAACACCACTTGCCGCACCAGGAGAAGCCGCGATAGCCTTAGTTATTACATTCGCATTTTTTAAAGCATTCTCATCAAAAGTAGGATGAAGTAAGTCTCCTATTTTATCAGGATCTACTTTCATTAAAGCTTCACGTTTAGTTAATATACCCTCATTTACCATATCAACCGCAATCTTTAAAGCCGCTTTTGTAGTTCTCTTACCATTTCTAGTTTGCAAAATAAACAATTTGTTATTTTCAACGGTAAATTCCATATCTTGCATATCTTTATAATGTTTTTCTAAAATTTTAGCAATGCCCTTTAACTCTTTATATACATTAGGATAGTCTCTTTGCATCGCAATAATTTGTTTCGGAGTCCTAGCCCCTGATACAATATCCTCACCTTGAGCCTTTTCTAAGTATTCACCATATAATTCATTTTCACCACTCGCTGGATTTCTCGAGAATACAACACCAGTAGAAGATGTATCTGTAAGATTACCATAAACCATTTCTTGAACATTTACCGCAGTCCCTAGGCTATCACTAATACCATTCATTTTACGATAAACAGTAGCCCTTTCGGTATTCCATGAACGGAAAACAGCTTTAATAGCTTCCATAAGTTGAACTTTAGAATCTTCTGGAAATTCTTCACCAACAAGTTTTTTATATATTTTTTTAGATTCCATGGCAATCCCATACATATCTTCAGCAGAAAGTTCAATATCATTACTAACCTTTCTTTTATTTTTTACTTTTGCGACTAAATCCTCAAATTTATCTCTACCTTTACCTTTTACGACATCTGCGAACATCATTATAAGTCTTCTATAAGAATCATATATAAAACGAATACTATCTTCATCTTTAGATAAACTTTTGGCAATTTTATCATTTAAACCTAAATTAAGAATAGTATCCATCATACCAGGCATACTTATAGGTGCACCAGATCTAACTGACAAAAGTAATGGTTTTTCAGAAGAGCCTAATTTTTTAGAAGTTTGTTCTTCTAATTTTTTTAAGGCATTTAGTATTTCCTCTTCCCTTACTTTATCTAACTCTTCTCCAGATTCATAATAATTAATGCACGCTTCTGTTGTTATAGTAAAACCTCTTGGCACAGGAAGCCCCATATTAGTCATTTCCGCTAAATTAGCTCCTTTTCCACCAAGAAGGTTTCTCATATCTTTATTTCCTTCATTAAATAGGTATACATACTTTTTCATCATATCGCCTCTTTATTCTATATTGACATTATACCAAATTATTTAGCTATCTTCTATATTTATCTTAAGTTTTTTACTTATTATAAGTTTTTAAAGTAAACAAACACATTAAAATTACAATTTAATTTACTTAAAGTTTTACTTATTAATGTTTCGCCCTAGGATGTGCATTTAAATATATATGTCTTAATCTTTCATTTGACACATGAGTATATATTTGTGTAGTAGATAAGTTTTCGTGTCCCAAAAGATCACCAACACTCTTTAAATCAGCTCCTCCATTTAACATATGTGTCGCATATGTATGCCTTAAAGTATGCGGACTTACATGTACATTTATACCACTTATTTTAGTATAATTTTGAACTATCATCCTAATTACTCTATCATTTAGATGCCCACCATGTTTATTTGCTAGGAGGTATTCGCTTGGTGTCAGTTTACTCCTCACAGTTCTTATATAGTCACCCATTAAACTTTCACATTTTGACCCATAATATGTATATCTTTCTTTATTACCTTTTCCATGAATTAAGATAGTTTTCTCATCACTATTTATATCTTTAAGTTTTATATTCACAAGCTCAGAAACCCTAATACCTGATGAATAAAGAAGTTCCAAAATAAGAGCATCCCTTTTACCAATATCTGTTTTAGTGTTCGGTGCATTTAATAGTTTTTCTAAATTATCATAATTAAGATAATTTGGCAATAACTTTTCTTTTTTAGGATTACTGATTACAATCATAGGATTACTTTTTATTATTCCTCTAAATGTTAGATATTTAAAAAAACTACGCAGTGAACTTATCTTTCTTAAAATAGTAGAATTTCCATATTTTTCATCAGACAAATGCTTTTGATATGCTCTTACAGAATCAACATCAGTCGCTAAAGTACCATGAAACTCGTAATAATCAAGCAAATCATTTTTATAGCTTCTTACAGTATGACCTGATAATCTTCTTTCAAATTCTAAATAATTTAAAAAATCATTTATATATTTCATAGTATCACCACTATAATTTTAACACTAAATATAATTTTGGTAAAATCTGTGGGAACGTTAACACAAACTTAATATAACGTGCATTAGTACGCATATCAACTATTTTCACCAAAATTTTAATAATTAATATTTAAACTCATAGAAGCTTTTCTTTACATAAATGCATTTAATACTTTAAGCTCCACACAAAAAATACAGAAGTTTCTCATTTCTAAAACCTCCATATTTTATTTCATATCCTCTATATATAAATAAAGATATTATCTATAACAATTTCTATACTGACACTTACCTTATTGTTTTTTCCTGTCGATAAACCATGTCGCACTTATATCACAACTATCACTTGATGGTGCCGGATCTGGTTTATCCATTTTGACAAGTACTGGTACATTGAATGCTGAACCAAAAGCGATACAATTTCCTGGCTGCAACACTTTTAATCTTTTTATTATCTCCTCAGTAATATTTGGAACCATTGATCTTATATATTCAACATCCCTCGGGTGACGCATCTTAAATATTAAAAAATTATTACATTGTGAAACTGATATTTCTGATAAATCTGATGGTCTTTGAGAAATAAGTCCAAGTATTACGCCATATTTTCTACCCTCTTTAGCAATACGGTCAAATATATTATACCCATATATTTCAACATCATTATCATTTTGAACATATCTATGAGCTTCTTCTAGTATTATATGAAATGGAATAGTAGCCCTCTTTTCTAAATTTTTAGCATATTCAAATAATATTCTAGAATATATCTTAATAATTGTCTTCGCAAACCTATCATCAACATAGTTTATATTAAAGTTTATTATTTGTGCCTTCCTACCATTTCCAGCCATAAGCAAACTTTTTATGTAGTCATCAATATTAATATATTCCTTGCAGTCAAAATATATAGCCTCATCACTATTCATAATCTCATGAAGCCTAACCTTTAACGTATTAGCCTCCTCATACACTCTGGCATTGTTCAAACTTCCTTCAGATATAAGGGCAAAATCCATCGCATTACTAAGTTCTTTTAAACCATACATGAAACTACCATCTGGCATCGCAAGTTCTAAAGAATCATCCAAAAACGACTGCATATATTTAGTTACAAGTTCCATTTCACGCATTTTACCACTGTTATCGATAATTAAACACTGATTTAACGTTCTTGTATACCCAGGCTGATATATCGTGGCATTTAAACTTAAATCTTTCGTATTATAGTTTGATAAAACTGATACTACTTGGTCTCTTATTTGCGAAGCCGGTTTACCGCTTGAAAAAATGTCAAGTAAGGCTCTTGCGATAATATCATTTTTTTGTTTTATTACCTCTTCTTCATTTCTCGCAAAGACATTTACCAGTTTCATCGTCTTCTCTACTATCGGTAATTGAGTAGGCTTCTCTACTCCAAGCAGCTGACTAATATCATCAATAGTTAAAAGCCATAATGGTATTTTAAGTACTTCTGATGATGAAATTTTTGTATTTGTAGTATAGGCTTTAAATGATACTTCTGGAGCATATTTTCCAATTTCTTTAAAAGCACTATGGTACTCCCCAAAGGCATCGAATATAAATATACTAGCACGATATGCGACAGTATTTTTCTTATCAAATATACTTTGAAATAACCTCGCAGTTCCCCAAGATTTTCCAGAACCTGATGACCCCAAAATACAGAAGTGTGATGAAAAAAAATCATTTATTTTAAAGCCAACCCTTATCCCTGGATAGATTGAGCTTTCACCAATGTACATATCAAGTCTTTCATTATAGTCTGGAACGCTTATAATCATTGGCATTTTTTCTTTAGAAATTAACTTTACGGACGATGCAAAAGAAGGTTTTCGCATAATACCACCAACAAAACGATTATTTATAAATTCTCCTACTAGATTTACTTCAGCAACACCATCTTTTAAGTTTACGATTTCACCCACTATCATTTTTTCACTATCTTGCATTATTACATAATAGTTTACAATATTTTGCACACTTGATAAATCAACATTTATTTTTACAAATACTGTATCCTCTTCAATACTTAATATTGTTCCTAGCATTCCCATCACCTATTATAAGATTATCATAATTTAAGAAATGTGTAAAGAAAAATATGAGATACTTTTTTGTGTTTTTGGTATTTATAACTACACTCTTAAAAGGTAAATGATAAAACATAAAAAGTGCATTTGCGTGCCACAATGCTCCTTTTATAACCAGTTAATTCCGACCAGGGAAAACTTTTTGACTATCATCTTTTTTTTTAATAAATATCCGTTTTAATCACTTCCTCTTTTTATAAATTATATGGATGCAATATTTACTTTGAAATTGTTATAACTTTCCTATTATACAAAAAACATTACTCTGCTTTTAGTGAGTAAAGTTTTTTTACTTCTTTAATAGATAATTTTCTATACTCTCCAGATTTAAGGCCATTTAGCGAAAGAAAGGCATATTTTTCTCTTTTTAAAGCAGATACTTCATAGTCAATTGCCTCAAACATTCTTTTTACTTGGTGGTATTTTCCTTCATGAATGGTTAATTCTATTATTGATTTATTGTTTCTTTTATCCAGTTTCTTTATTTTTACTTTGGCTTTTGATGTTTTTTTACCATCGATTATTACGCCTTTTTCAAGTAATTTTATTTTTTTAGGTTCTACAACTTCGTTTATTTTTGCGATATATACTTTCTCTATTTCATTTGATGGATGAGTTAAAATGTTTGTAAGCTTTCCATCATTAGTTAAAATAAGCAGACCACTGGTGTTATAGTCTAGTCTTCCTACAGGATATAACCTATGTTTAGTTTCTATAAGATCTAATACAGTCTTACGTCCCTTTTCATCTTTAACTGAAGATATTACTCCTCTTGGCTTATAAAGTAAAATATATTCTTTATCTTCGATTTTTAGTTCATTATTTTCCACCGAAATAACGTCTTTAAAAGAAGCTTTTTCTCCTAGATTAGTAATAATTTTACCATTTACTTTAACTTTCCCACCTTTGATTAACTCTTCAGCTTTACGTCTTGAGCAGTATCCGCTATTTGCGATTATTTTTTGTAATCTTTCCATGTATATCACCAAATTTATTATATATGAATGCGTAAAAAATTGCAATAATTTAAAAAAACATGGGTACTATTAAAAGACTTAATATAACAGTCGCAAGATCAGCAAGTAGTCCTGCCCATAGAGCATATTTTATTTTTTTGATACCTATTATACCGAAATACAAAGTAATTATATAAAGAGTGGTATCACTTGAACCTTGAATAACTGACGCTAAGATACTAAGATAACTATCAGGACTATAATTTTGATACATATCGTTTAAAAGTGCTAGTCCAAACGATCCTGAAAGTGGACGCATAATTGCTATTGGTAGTATTTCTAAAGGAACATTTATCATTAGGAAAACGGGCTTTAAAAATATAAATAAACTATCAATTAAACCACTACTAGTAAAAATATTTATACCAAATATCATCGCAAGTAATGGCGGAAACATATTTAATATCATTGGTAAGGCATCTTTTGAACCTTCTATGAAAGTGTCATATACATTTGTCTTTTTGTAAGTTCCATATATAATTACAATTATTACTACAAAAGGTATAAAAAGATTTGATAATAGTTTCATTTATACCTCCTGTAAAAAATTCTATCTATTACAAGTCCTATAAATAGAGAGAGGAAACTTACTAATATGCAAGGAATTATAATGTTTGAGGGGTCTGTTGAGTCATGCATCATTCGAAGGGATATTATGGTGGTAGGAATAAGAGTAACTCCACAAGTATTGATTACTAAAAAGGTTATCATGCTTCTTGAGGCGGTATCTTTATTTTTATTTAAAGTTTGCAAAGACTCCATGGCTTTTAGACCAAATGGTGTAGCAGCGTTACCAAGGCCAAAGACGTTAGCAATAATATTTGAAGATATTAGACTTAAAGATTCATGACCTTTAGGTATATCTGGAAATATTTTTAATAATAATGGCGATAAAGTTTTTGACATTTTTGTTAAAAGCCCTGATACTTTGGCGATATTCATTAAACCAAGCCAAAGAGCAAGTAATGGAAATATTTGAATTATTAAATCAAGTGCCACCTTACCACTAGATAAAATTTCTGTATTTAACACGTCCGTTTTTCCAGTTATTATTAGATATAAAGAGCCACTTACTATAAAAAATATCCATAATCTATTAATCATTTGTTATCCTGTCTTTTATTTCTTCTATTAAATTTTTTTTAGGTATATGTTTTATCTCTAAATATATATTTTCAGTTTTGATTTTTTTATCAGCAAGAAAAACTTCTACTTTTCCTACTTTTTCGTTGTTTTTAGGATTACGTATTTTTTCTATTTTGAATTTTAATTTTATATTATCTTTTTCACTATTCAACAGTGGATATTTGAAGTCATGTTTTAAATATAGTTTGTTATTCTCATAATAATTTTCACCCAAAACAGATATATACCCTTTGTTTAAAATTTTATATGATTTATATGATTTAAATGCTTCTTCGTATAATTTTTTATGATCACTCCAGTCATTACCATCATTTAAAGTAACTGCAGTGAGATTCAATCCAGATTTACTCGCACTTGTTACAAGGGTTCTTTTGGCAATTTTTGTAAAACCTGTTTTACCACCTGTTGTGTACTTATAACTATTTAAAAGTTTGTTTTTGTTATGCCACACATAAATGTTTTTATTTGTTTTTAAAGTATATTTTTTAGTACCTGTAATACGCCTAAAGTCGCTACTGTGCATGGCATAGCTCATGAGCAAGCACATATCATAGGCTGATGAAAAGTTCCCTTTTTCCTCGTCTAAACCACTTGGATTATTAAATGTTGTGTCATTCATGCCAATTTCAGCAGCTTTTTCATTCATTTTTTTTACAAATTCATCTACACTACCAAAGGTATGTTTGGCAATGGCAAGAGCGGCATCGTTTCCACTTCTTAACATCAGTCCATATAATAAATCTTCAATAGTAAGCTTTTCACCTTTCTTTATGTATATTCCAGAGCCATATGCTTTATTTATTTCATCTCCAATTGTAACTTTTGTTTTTATATTTATATTTTCTATAGCTATTATAGCAGTCATTATTTTAGAAATGGATGCGACTGACTGAATGTTATGTGAATTTTTAGCATATATAACTCGTCCTGAATCTGTATCCATAAGTACTGAAGATACAGCTGATGTACTATAGGCATGAACGTTAATTGGAATTAATAATAACAGTGTTATTAGAAGTTTTTTCATCAGTTATCACCTATGATAATTTTATGTATAAATCCCCAAAAAAATACACTGCTTTATAAAGTTCTATAATAAATAATGTTGGTGAGCAAAAATCACTGACACTATTTTTTAATAAAAAAATGAGTCATAACCAAAAACTCATGATACAATGTGATTGACATTTAACATTAAAAGGAACTGATTAAATGACCCATACTAATTATACTAAAAAATTATTAAATATGAAGATAAAAATATATATTTTTATGATGATTGTCTATAAATAAAAGAAATTTTTAAAAGTGTTATTAATGGTTCAAACAAAGATATATCTAAATATATGAAGAAGGCTCTTAAAGCCTTTAAAAATATGGAACAATATATTTATAATGCTTTTGACTATGAATATTCAAATGGCATTACAGAAGGCATGAATAACCTTATTAAGCAAGTTAAACATTCTGCATGTGGTTATAGAAAATTTAAACATTTAAAAGCAAGAGTTATGCTTATCAAAGGATTATTAAATCCTATAAAATCATAAAAAGAAAGTCATTTTTTGACTTTCCAAGTTAATTCATTTATCACTAGTTTTTGGTCCCACCAACACTACTTGACAAAGAACCTCAATTTTTGCCATTTGTATAATTTGTGTTTGTTATCTACTCATATGAGTCATACTATCATTTCTTTCATAATTATTTAAAGATGTTGAAATTAAATCACTCCACGAGCCAGAATCTAACATATAAAATCTATCTAAATAATTAGATATTCCCTCCATATCTATCGCATTATTATATGCATTGTTATATCTTATAGCTCCAACTATTAATTTTAATAATTGAGTATCATCTAACGCTTTTGAATCTAATTTACATAAATCATCTCTTGATATAACAGATTGTCTTTCTTCTAGATCATTATAAAATGATTCTAATGTATTTGTATCACTTGAAAAATAAGCATTTAATAACTGATTATTACATGACATTAACAAACTTGCTACAACAAGATATCCAGGATAACTACCAGTATATTCATTAGTAATAACTGATGTCAATAATTCAGTTATCCCTTCATTTAAACCATCAGATGAAGGATTATTTTCTATATTATAATCATTTAATCCTTTATCATAATAATCAATTCTAGTTCCTGTTTTAGTATATGCAACTCCTTCTTCATTAAAATAATTATGTTGATTCGATGATATTACATGAAGTAACTCATGTATTACTTGATGTTTATTATAATTTGGTCTTAATGCAATTCCTGGAATTATTGATATTTCACTTTTTTTAACACTAATAGCCATATTTGTTTTAAAGGCAGCAGCACTACCAGGATATTTATAATTTTTAAAAGTTCCATCATGTGCCAATATGGTATAAGAATTTCCATCAGTTAATTGAATTATAGAATGGTTACAATTATTAATTACTTGACTTAATAATTGCTCATCTTCTATTCTTGTTTTTAAAAATTCAATTATTTGATTATAAATATTAGTAAAAGAATTATCAACATCCTGACATTCTTGAAAATTGCTATTTATAATTTTCATATTTTCACATCCTCATATCATGATTATATCACGCTTTTGTTAAATACTATTATTGATATTTCTCATTTTACATAATAATTTTCATTCTATTCAAATTATCAATCAAGGATTCATTATATGCTTTATAATTATTCATTATCTCTTTAAAAGATGAATAATTACTCTTTCTACTTTGATATAAAATAGCATACACTTCTACCCCAGTATCAACTTTTTTTATTAAATATTCTAAACTATATAATTTGAATTTAAGTTCAGTATTATTATTAAACAAATCTTCTAAATTACTATCAATAGTTATTGAACTTCCCAGTCCACTAACACATCCACTAATTCCATCTAGATTTTTAAAAGATATTCCTGTTACATTCTTTTTCATTTGTTGAATCAAATTATTTGCTACCAATGATTTATTAGTACTCATATCAATATATTTTTCAACATATTTAATTACTAGCTTTGCAAATTTTTCATCTAAATCATCTATATTTAACAATACTTCTTTTAATTGTTCAGTCCTATTACACCTCATTAGTGATATTATTTTATACCAAATTAATTTATAGCCCTTATATTATAGTAATTTACCGACTAAAATCATAATCAATGACAATACTAATAATACAATTAATTCAGTAGGTATATATTTACTATATTTTTCCTCTAATTCTGAAATTTCTTGTCTATGTTTTAAATTATCTATATTTTTACCAATAATAATTTCACTTGTAGAAACAAAATCATCTATATCATCTTTATAGACACTCTTATGATTAGTAGAATCCCAACCTGCATATTTTTGCTTTGGAACAATTGTAGAATATAAACGATCTAGTGTTCCGCTAAATAATGTGCTTCCAATTAAGAATGCTAAAATTACAACTGCTATTGGAAATAAAACATAAGTCATTCCATAAATTTCTCTTATTTGTGGAACAAATACTAATAATGTACAAATAATCAAACTAGGAATAACTCCTAATGCAAATCCTATCTTATTAGTAATAGAACTTTTTTTCTTGATAATTCTATCATATTTTTCAGGAGCTCTTAATATTTTTTCCTTTATAAGTTGATATACATCATCCATTTTCTTGTCTTCACTACTTAAATTAACTTCAATATCCATTTTGTGTTCATAAATATTCATATTAATACTTTGACTTATACTTTTTTGATCTCCACCATGTTGTATCCAATAGCTATAATGATATCTTACCCACATATCTTTTACTTCATGTAATCTATTATTAAAAATTGTTATAAATGATGTATAGTTATCAACTGTTACATTTGTATCATCATAAAAATTAAAAGTACATTTAAAAGTTCCATCAAAATTTTTAACTGTCCAGTTTTGATATTCTCTCTCATATTTCTCATTTTGTGCAGTTTCTTGTTTGCATAATTGAATATTTTCTCGCATTTCTTCATCCATTTTTTGAAAGATTTCTTCTAAATCTTTATCTGATATTATTTTATTAGCTGCTTTAATTGTGTCATTGTACATACACATTACCTCCAAATTTTAGTTTAATTATTTTGTTTATTGCAAAATATACAATTAGCAATTGGAAATTGTTTTAAAATTGCATTTATTTGTTGTTCTACTTGATTCATACTAGGATCATTATGATTTGATTTTCTAGTAAATTTTATTTCATATGGTTTAAATGTTATCAAGAATGAATTTTCATGTTCTTCAGGATTATCTCCTTTACCTCTATGGAAATCCATACATAATTTAATATCCATACTACTAATTCCATTCAAACTTCCACCATCAACAGCAGATTTAAAAGATGCATAATCTTTACAAGTAAGATTTTGATAAGATTTTTTTCTTATAAAAACCTCAAAATGTTGTCCATAAGAATGTTTATACATAAACTCCTTATATTCTGGTTTAAATTGTTTGTTTTTTTCTTCATCTTGTTCTACTAATTTAGTTAATTGCTTATTCATTTCATCGCAGTATTGAACTAGATATGATATGGCCTCTGCCGTTGGTAATACATTTGAATAATCATATTCATTATTTATAACTGTCTTTGGTGAAAAACTATCGTCCATATTAATTCCTCCCTTATTTTATACAAGCCTAATTTATATAATATTATAACATACTTTACAATATATTGCCTTCGAATTACTGATGATTTGCTTAAAAACACAAAAAAATGTCAAATAAAAATCAACAACTTATTCAAAGTCATTGATTTAATAATTTAATATTAAAATTTATTAGTCATAATTTGTAAATGGATTCTTCTCTGCAGGTGTTTTATAATCATAATTGTATCTTTCCTTTAATATTCTTTTCTCTATTGCCCAACGAGTATGTATGCTACCAAATGAAGGTATTTTTCTACCATTTTCTATTCTTAAAAGACCTTCTTTAATCATTTCCTGATCTACTTCATCTTCGATTTCTTTTAGCATTTCTTCTTCAGTTTTAACATTTAATTGATTTATTGGTGGAACT
The DNA here is from genome assembly GCA_934129885.1 of uncultured Bacilli bacterium. Lineage (GTDB taxonomy): Bacteria > Bacillota_I > Bacilli_A > RF39 > UBA660 > Coprosoma. The sequence goes on from CAKOWU010000005.1 coordinate 117,152, forward strand.
ACATCTTTATTTTTAAAACCACCTTTTATTATTTCTTCTGCCTTATTAAAGTCATCTCTTAATAATTCCATAAATGTATATACTCCTGTTGCATGAAATGCAGGATTTAATTCTGCTACTTTTTTAGCAGTATAACCATTGATTTCAATAGCATCATCAATATCATAAGTTCTTTGTGTTAAATATTTAGTAAATTCATTCAAAATATCATCATATTTTGATAAGTCTTTGAATAGTGTTTTTGAAACAACATCATTCATTTTTTCTTCTTCTTTAAAATGTTTAACTATTGTTTCTACCCAAAATGGATCACTAACTTTATTTCTAACAACTTCTTCAAAACTTAATTTAGCATCTTTCATATCTTGTATTTTACCTAGTTCAATATCTTTTGAAATTTTAAATAATCTTTCATATTCTGATAATAAATCAATTAACTTATTCCAGTTTTTAGGAAAGCCACCTTTACCAGATATAGTTTTTTGATTATTTTCATCATCTATTTTTATATTCCATGAAACATTACTATCTCCTGAATAATTATTTTCCCAATCATTTATTATACTATAAAGTTTTGTTATAAAATCAGTGTAATATTTTTCTGGTACAGGTGTTGCTAAATCAGATATAGATTTATTTTCTAAATTATTCAAATCTGCAAAAAGTAAATCATAAGTACCAAGTTTTTCAGCATAATTTATAGATAAAACATAATTACTTTTTTCATTCTTTATACTAACACCAACTGATTTTTTTATTACTGAATTATTTGATGGTTTAGGAATATTAGTATTTGGTACTCCATACACTCTTTGTGGAACATTGTTCTCTGGTTTTATATCATATTTATCATTATTATTATTTAACATAGCATTAGGAACACCATATACTCTTTGTGGTACATTTTCTTCAGGTTTTACATCATAGTTTTTTTTCTTAAAATCTGGTATCCCATAAACCTCATAAGGAACATTATCTTTTTCATTAATTTCATATTTATCTTTTTTACTAAATAAACCCATATCATTATCCTCCAAATTTTTAATATATTTTTTGATTTCTTCAATAATATTATTAATATATTTCTTTTCTTCTAAACAAATAATACCTTTATTTGAATATCTATCATTTTTGTCTCTTAATTCCTTTATATCATTACCATCAATTACTCCATTTTCCCATTTATTTTTATCAACATCTTCTGAATATATTTGGTTTTGATTACACATAAATTCTTCCAATGATCCAAGAATAAAATACAACGGATTATCCACATTTTTATTTCCATTTAAAATATCAATAATTTCATCATAAACAATTTTTTTCCTTCCACCCATGATGAAGTCTATATCATTTTCATAATCATAATCATTTAAATAATCTTGTAGTTCATTTAAGTAATTGATTGTCAAATCACTACTATTAATTTTATTTTTTGAATGATAACCATAGAATTTATCAGCAAGTTCTTTTCTTGTTAACTTATTTTCTGAAATATCTATAGCTTCATAATTGCAATATGGACATTTTTGTTTGTGATATAATAATTTATCACCATTTTCCTTACCTTCTAAGTAATAATTAACACTATAAACAATTAATTGTTGACTTTCTTTACCACATTTAGCACACTTAACTAATTCTCTACTAATATCACTCATGTTTTAATCCTCTCCCTCATATATCTCTTTAATACAAAAGTTAGGTATTCTATCATCAAAATTAAATGTATGAAAAGAATCTCCCAAGCAATATTTCCATTTAGAACATTTATTACACTTCTCACATTTTAATCTATTATCACTTCTAAATAATTCATATTTACTTTCCCAAACATCAACAAAACTGTCTGTTTTAATATTTCCTTGAACAAATTCTGGTCGTCTTTCAACATTTGGACAAACAAATATATCTCCATTACTTAATATACTTCCAACATATAATCCAGTGGTGCAAAAGAAATAAGTATCTCTAATTTCTTTTTCTATTGGAATATCTAAATAATGACTACAACCATATTCAACATTCATAATGTTTTCTTCTCTTTTTTCTTTAATAAAGTTAAATAGCCATTTATATTCATCTTTATCTAATAAAATATTCTTATTATCTTTTGCTCTACCTATTGGATCTACATTTATAACTCTCCATGAAATAATATTTAATTCTTTCATAAGATTATATAAGCCTTCTAATTCATTAAAATTTTTCTTATTTGCAACAGTTGTAATTTGAACGATTTTTATTGAAGGCACTTTTTGTAATTTTTTTATATTTTCAATAATTCTATCAAATGATCCAGGCACTTTTCTAAAACTTTCATGTGTTTCTTTTAATCCATCAAGACTTATAGAAATTGTTTCCATATTAGTCATATTCATTTTTTCTAGTATATCATCATTTATTAACATACCATTTGATGTCATACCCCATCTAAATCCTAATTTGTTAGCATAATCCATTATCTCAAATAAATCTTTTCTAACTAATGGTTCTCCACCTGTTACATTTAGTAATACATCATTTGCATTATAGTGTTGTGAAATATCTAATAATACTTTTTTTAAATCTTCTGCACTTATTTCATCTTTTGGAATAAAATCCCCACAACTACTGCCACAATGTTCACATCTTGCATTACATCTTGAGGTAACTTCAAGAAATAAATCTTTCAATATAGGTTTTTTATATAGTTCTTGCCTATATTCATATAATCTTTCTAGATTTTTTATCTTAATTTGTTTTATTTCATCGTTCACTTACAACACCTACTAACTATTATTCTTTTGAATCATCTATTTTAAATTGTTCAAATTCTGATTTTTCATTATTGTTTTTTGTTTTACTCATTTGTTTTTCTATTTCTAATTGAGCAATTTTATCATCTATATTTTTAATTAAGTCATCAACTTTGCACGGTTCTCCAAATTCAGTTTTAGAAAAATCCATATTTCCTAATTGTTGAGCTTTTAAATCTTTAACTAATTTATCTAAATCAAATAATTTTACACCATTTGTATTTAATTTAGGATATTCAACATTACTTTCAGTTAAAGTAATAGTTTCGAATTCTTTTTCAGTTATTTCCTCAACATTATTAATAACTACTCTAATATCTGCATTGCCAATAGATACTAAATCACATAATTTTGGCATATAACTACTATATATATTTGCTAATTCAGATACAGAACGAGTAGCAATATATGTTTTAATATTTCTTGCAGTACAAGAACTTAAAATATCAACTAAATCATTACATTTTTCAATAATATCAAAATTATCTAATACTAAATTGAATTTGTTTTTAGTTTTTAAATCAACAAGTATAGCATATAATTGTTCTATGAACATTGTTGCTAAACTATTTAATGTTTTATTTTCATCTTTAGCAATAAAGATTATTGCAGTTGGTTTATTAGCAACATCTTCAAAACTAAAAGTAGTTTTACTCATTAATTGAGATAATTTTTCTCTTGATACAAATAGTCTTAACTTTTGTCTAGCGACTGATAATATACTTCCTTTTGTATCTCTTGGTGCTAAAAATGTAGTTGATGCAAATATATATGGTTTTGATGTTACACCTTTTGCTTTAAAATATTCAGTTATATAATCAGATGCACCAAATTTTTTATCAATACCATTGAACATATAATTAACACTATTTAGATTTACTTCATCTTCTTTACCATCTTCAAATAATCCTAATGTTACACCAGTAAAGAAATCAGATGCAATTATTGCCCAAAATGGATCGGCATTACCACTTTCATAAAATATAGTTTTTCCTATTTTTTCAAGATACTCTTGTGCTTTATCTTCATTACCATTTTTAAATAAATTATATGGATATTCTAATGGGTTCCATCCTTCACTCTTATCAACATCTCTTAAATTGATAATTATAGTATTATAGTTATTGGCTTTTAACTTATCATAATATCTATTTAAGTATTCCTCTCTTGAATCTAGAATAAATAAACTTTCTTTTTTATCAATAGCATTCTCAACAATTGGGAATAATACATTTGTAGTTTTTCCTGATGCTACATCTCCTTCAACAATTAAATTTTTATGTGCATTAAGCACTTTTTCCAACATTTCGTTTTTCATACTTCCTCCTTAATACTTTTTCTTCTTCACTTTCATTTGCTCGTGAATAACTTTTATTATTTCTTATTTCTTCTTGCATATATGTCAATCTATCATGTTTTAATTTTAATAAATATATTTTTTCTTCTATTTCTTTTTTCTTTTTTTCTAATATTTCTTCATCTATTCTATCCTTATATTCTATTATTTCATCAAGAGTAAAATCTAATGACTTTAATAATTTAATAAGTTCACACTCAATAACATTTGTTTCACTATAATATTTATATCCAGTAAATTTATCAATTTCACTCGGCACTAATACACCATATTCTGCATAGTATCTTAAAGTTCTTACAGGAATATCAACTATTTTAGAAAAATCACCAATTTTATACATCTTTGATCTACTCCTTTACTCAATATTTCCTCCTCTCAACTAAAATACTAACAGAGCAGTTGACTGCCAAGTCAATACCTAATTTATCTCACTTGTTTATTAGTATGTTGCTCACTTATTCCAGTTTGGATAGATTGATAACTACCATCTTGTAGTATTGTTTGTATTTCATATGATTTTGATATGCCATTTGCACTAATCATAATCATATCTCCATTGTACATTATTATAGTTTGCATTACTTCTTTTGTAGATGTTTGTTTTGCTATTTCTTTAACCACTTCATGTTGCCATATATCTGCCACTGAAACATTTAAACCAGTATCTCTTATATCATATCTTTCTTTTATGTCATCTGGTAATGTTCTAGCTAGTGTAGTTTTCTTCTTTTCTTCTACAACATTTCCGTGTGTATGTCCAATTGAAATTATAGAATATTTTTCATCTTGTAACAATTGTTGAAATCTATATTCATCCATCTGAACACGATTTTCAGATAATGCTTTTTCTATATCATACTCAATATTTTCTATTACTATGCACATTTCTCCATCTATATCTTTTTTATTACCTAATAGAAAAAATGGTATTTCCTGTGCAGTAGCACTATTGCTAATTCTTTGAACTAAATTCATATATGTAGCATATACTTTCGGACTTATTATTACCTTTTCAGAACTATCATTCATTAATGTTGGCGATAGTGGAATATCGCTAACTTCGGTGTTAGTCATATTCTCACAAGCCATAATTATATCTATTATTTGGTCTTGATAACCTTGATTAAATAGTTTATCAATCACAAAAGGTGGGACATCATTTTTCATATAACACCTACTCTCATATTTAATTATAACATTAAATCAAGTATTTATAAATTATAAGTGGTAAATTTTTATCTCGTAAATGATAGTTAGACATAACTGTATAATTCTTATTTTTTTCTATTTTAAATACTGCCATTATAATTCTCCTTTCATTCAAAAAAAAAGAACTAATTAAGCATGAACGATATTTACACCAGTTCCATAAAATACTTTATATTTATTTGTGCATATATTTGAAACATTCCTTGTAAATTCATCGTTCATCACTATGTAGTCATTATTTTAGAAATGGATGCGACTGACTGAATGTTATGTGAATTTTTAGCATATATAACTCGTCCTGAATCTGATCCATAAGTACTGAAGAGACAACTGATGTACTATAGGCATGAACGTTAATTGGAATTAATAATAACAGTGTTATTAGAAGTTTTTTCATCAGTTATCGCCTATGATAATTTTATGTATGAATCAAAAAAAAATACACTACTTTATAAAGTAATGTATTGTTATTCATTATATAATCCGTTTATTTTACTTAAATCCTCATTGCTTAATTGGTTTAATACCCATTTGTCGTCTTGTTTACTTACGGTAAGATATAAAGTATATGTTGTTTTCTCTTTAGCAGCTTTTAATTTTTCTAGACGATATTTACTATATTCTTTTTCGTCATAATTACCATTTTCATCTTTGAATTTATTCTCATCGGATGTCCTATATGCTTCTGTCTCACTTATAACACTAGCGTAGTCTATTACGGTAATTTCGGTTTCTACAGTTGCGATGTCCCCGTCTATTGTTTCATCTTTTATCTCATATTTTAAGTTTTTATATTGGTCTTTGAATAAGTTTAAATAATCTTCTTTAGTGTCTTCGGTTATGCTGGTATCAGTATCAAGTGTGGCATTTAAATCCGCAACAACACTATCATCTAGTTTTTGATATTTATCTAAGTACTGTTCAACTTTTTTTGTTGGGGTGTTATTTAAATTACTCGTACAACCTACTAATAAAAATATTGTTAGTAATGATAATAATATTTTTTTCATAATATTTTTCCTCCTCTAGGTTTATTATGAGGAGAATATTCATTTTTATACTATTATTTTTCTTTTTTTAATTCTTCTATGATGTTTTTAATATTTACGTTTTTATGCTGTTTTTTTATATTTTTATTTACTTCTTTAAGATTAACGTATTTTAAGTTTACTGGCAATTCAATTTTTAAATTTGGAAATGCTTGTACTAAACGTTTATGTAAGAACGATGTATTCCCAAGAGTTTCTTTGACTTTTTCATTTACGGTTTCTGTTGCATCTTTAACATCGGCAAGGTCAACATCTTTTATTTTTGATACTATATTGAATGATATAATTGCATCTAATACAAATATTATTACAAGTGTTACTACAATCATATTTAATGGAAACAATGGTATTTTGTAAAGAATGTTTAAGAAAAATGGATTTAAAAAATGCAAGACAATAAAGCCTAAAAATCCAAAAGCAATTGTATTTAACAAACAAATTCTACCTTCTAAATTGAAAGGTTTATCACTATAATCCCACCATCTTGTTTTGAAAAATTTTTCCATTAGATATCCTGTCACATATTCTATCACAGCACAAAGCAAACATGACATCACAAATAAACTGATTGTATCACTTTGATATTTTTGTAAAAAGAATGTTATAGCCAGTGCACCACATCCATAGATAGGACAACATGGCCCGATTAGGAACCCTCTATTTACTATTTTTTTACTATCGGCATATGCTCCTGCCATATCAACTATCCATCCTAAAAATGAATATATCATAAACAATAATATAAAATATCTCAAATCCATTTTTACCACCTTACTTCTTCATTAATTTTATCATTTATTATTATAGTTTACAACGAGCGGCATAAAGATAACGAAAGTTTTACATTTAAGTGTAAAGTTATGAAACAGTTCTCCGCAGACCAGTTTCGGATGATCGCCACCTTATTGTTTTTTTGCTTAATTTTATTTTAAGCTAAGCCATGCATATATATTTTTAAATCTTCAAACATTACATTCACACTTACATTAAAATCTCTATCATGTTCCGTATGACACTTTTGACATCCAAATTTTCAGATGCAATTATGTCGTTTTCATTTATTAATTTGTTTTAAATTTAGGAAAACCACTTTGTTTAATTGGTATTATTTTGTTTTTTTACCCTTTTTAATATTATTATAAATAAATCTAGCAGAGCCAATAGTTTTATTTATCAAAATTCTTTATTTTATATTTGGATAAGCTCTAAAAATATGTCTTTTAAGTGTTTTAGCATAATACTTTAATTCACTATATATAGCACAGTATCCAAAGTAAATGTTCGTAATATTTTCTTTGAATTTTTTATAACTTTCATATTATATAAAAAAATTGGCACTATATTAACACCAATTTTTATTTTTTTGTATAGACAAAATAATAAAATTATCTAATTCCGCCACCACCTGATGAGAATCCACCTGAGGAAAAACCACCACCTGAGAAACTACCACCAGATGAAGATGCCGCACTAGCTGCACTAGCAGCGGAGGTATAACTAGCAGCACTAAAAGATGTAACCCAATAAATATTATCGTAATAATAGTAATCGGCACTATTATATTCTACTGGATGGAAATCCTTAAATTGTTTAGCGACTTTATCGGCAATACCAAAGCCTGTGGCAAAGATTAAATATTCGTCCCAGACATGTACTTCTATGGCTTTCTTTTCATTTATTAAGGACATATCATTTAAAAATTGTTTTAATCCTTTTAATTTTATTGTTTCATCTTGTAATTTATTTGTCAAAACATAAACTTGTCTATTTCGCTCATCATTTTTCATAGTAATATAGCCTTCATTTATTAGAAAGGCTCTTGAATTAGTATAAGCATCTTCAATTAGTGTATTTATTTTTTCATAGTTACTGTAACACCAGTTTTTGAATGCTTTTGGCGATAGATGTTTATTACTATCTGCAGCATTTATTAAATAACCTGCGAGAATATTTTCGGTGATATTGCCATCTACTTTTAAATTATTTAAATCTAAATAGTAATTATCATTTTTATTAAAATCAAAGATACCATCACCTTCTGTGGGAACCATAGTAAGTTTCTTTTCTTTAATCCATTTTAGTAAAAACATTCCGATAAGATTTTCTTTCTTATAGATACCTTCTTTTATTCCGGTGAAATATGAAAGCATAATATCCTTATTAAATGGGAGATCTCTAAAGTTATTGACTTTTTTAGGTATGAAGTAATTTGTATAATCATATCTATCACGACTACTATATGATGCCCATATTATTACGCCAAAGATACCAACTGTCAACACAATAGGAATAACGATTGCTAAAATATCTAGTAAACTAGTCTCATCATTACTATTTAAAGTAGCTCCTTTTCTAGCATCACTTGCGACACTATCGAAAGTTCCGCTTTTGGTTATGATTGTATTAAATGTATTTAAAGGGAAACCTACTAACGCAACAACATATTCTTTTGAATTCATAGAGCCATTACTTTGAAATATTATTTTACCTTCTTCTATGGTATTGGTACTGTCAAAGCCATATGAACTATATTTTACACCTTCAAAACTACTATCGCCGTAAAGGGTTAATTTATAATTTAAAGGTGCAGTTGTCATGTTTTGAGGCAAGAAACTAAAGTATAATATTTGATTATCATCATAGTTCCATACTAAATTTTTAATGGTATAAGTTACAGTATAAATATGATTACCATATTCTATACCATGACATAGTTCAAGCCCATTACTGGTATAATTGATGCCGTTTTTATACGCTTTAGCATTTTTGGAAGCATCTACATTCCAGTAATCAACGTACGTATAATCCTTTCCATCCATATTTACTTTGAAATCCGTTATTGTTCTATCTGACATCTGTTCAAATGAATGGTAACTTTCAGTCCCAGTATCTGCTGTGTAATCCCAAATTTCAGTAACGTACCCATCTCCATTATTATCGATATAAACACTAGTATCTAGACTATTTAAGGTATTGGCTTTGGCACTATCCATAACAGTAATACACAGAATAGTAAATAATAAAATTTTAATTTTTTTCATATGGCATCTACTCCTTGCTACTCTAATGATATCATAAAAATTAGAAAAAATAAAAGGAAAATAACTTTTTCTAAATTTTTAACTTTATAAAACGAAAAAAATTTTTTCCATCCATATACATATTTTATGATTAATTCAATTCAATAATTTTGGAACTCTATTATAGAGTTCCTTTATTTGTCTTTACTACATAAGAACAAAAAAATATACCTTTTACAGTATATTATTTTTTACACACCATATTATACAAGGTCGACCATTGTATTATTTTAAATTCAAATCTGCAGGCAGCTGCTGACGCAGTCGCCTGATTATCCTGCGAGACTTTCGCTATCGCTCATCCCGCTCCTGCGTCCCTTTCAGGGACTTACCTATTGCTTCGTTTATATTTTATCTTATCCTACGGTATACGGACTATTTGAAGTCCCGTCTCCCTCAAGAGAGATATCAGAGGATAGATAAAGAACTGGCGCCACGCCGGTCGAAGTGCTCGCAAAGTTGTAGTTGAGGTTGCCGCCACCGGACACAAAGAACACGTGGAAAGCGTTAGAGGAAGAGGAAGGCGCGATTGTCCGTGACCAACTTTTTGCCGCAGGTCCTGCGTAAATCCAGTTATGCGTAGCACTATTATTATAACATGATGATACATTATAATATGCATTTACACTTGTACACTCTGAATTAGTACTTGCTTTTACATAATCACTTTGATTCATTAATCCTACTTTACCTTTCCATTTATACGTTTGTTCCTGCGTTATTGTATTTGATAAATTGGTTTCATTATATTTTGTTGCTCCTACATTAAACATATGCGATACTACTATATTTTGAACATTACTACTTAAACTATTATACCAATCATTATTTAAATATGTATTCAATGTTGCTTCTGCATCTGGAAGATTATAAAGTGTTCCATTAACTTCTCTTGGCATTTGGGTTACATTTTTTCCATTGGTATCAAGTGTAGTTGTTTTACTTCCCCATACTTTACAACCATATGTAGAATTACAATAATCTGTACTGATAGTAGAATACCTGGCATTTTGCGTATCAAATGCTTTACTACCTATACTACCATTTTTGATTACTTTAAGTGTGTTATCACTTTCTACTGATATTATTCTATATGTATCTGTACCTAATGTAATATAGTTATTTGGGTTTACTCCTCTATATACATATCTACCTGCTTCCGTAGAATCAGTATAGAGTCCGTCACCACTGGTAACTACTTTTGCTTTT
>CAKOWU010000006.1 GCA_934129885.1 uncultured Bacilli bacterium
AATGGTAACGAAAATGCAATAAGAATATGCCAAATAAGACAAATTGGACAATATGAGAAAATGGATTTATTTGCCGACCAACTAAAGCACATAATAAAAAGATATCCTGATGGTAATTTTCCAAACCAGAGATCTGAAGAAAGATTTCCAGCAGACTTAGGTGGTAGCAAAATAGGAAAATGGTTTCGTACAAACAAAGATAAAATTATAGAATATGCAAGCAATGGTAACGAAAATGCAATAAGAATATGCCAAATAAGACAAATTGGACAATATGAGAAAATGGATTTATTTGCCGATCAACTAAAGCACATAATAGAAAGATATCCTGATGGTAATTTTCCAAACCGGAATTCTGAAGAAAGATTTCCAGCAGGCTTAGGTGGTAGCAAAATAGGAAGCTGGTTTTCTAATAACAAAGATAAAATTATAGAATATGCAAGCAATGGTAATGAAGATGCAATAAGAATACGTCAAATCAGACGATTGGGAGAATATGAGAAAATGGATTTATTTGCCGACCAACTAAAGCACATAATAAAAAGATATCCTGATGGTAATTTTCCAAGCCAGAGCTCTGAAGAAAGATTTCCAGCAGACTTAGGTGGTAGCAAAATAGGAATTTGGTTTTCTACTAACAAAGATAAAATTATAGAATATGCAAGCAATGGTAATGAAGATGCAATAGAAGATGCAATAAGAATATGTCAAATCAGACGATTGGGAGAATATGAGAAAATGGATTTATTTGCCGACCAACTAAAGCACATAATAAAAAGATATCCTGATGGTAATTTTCCAAGCAAGAGCTCTGAAGAAAGATTTCCAGCAGACTTAGGTGGTAGCAAAATAGGAAGCTGGTTTTCTAATAAGAAAGATAAAATTATAGAATATGCAAGCAATGGTAATGAAGATGCAATAAGAATATGTCAGTTTAAGCACTGGGATGTATTAATAGCAGCTAAAGAAGGTTTTGAAGAAGGCTCTTGCTTTAAGGCTACATCTGGAAAATTATTAAATTCAAATCCAAAAAATAAAGGAGGAAATAGTAATGGAAGAAAAATATAGAAATTATATAGTGTCTTTTAATGCTCTTGAAGATGATGACAAAATAGATGAAATAATCAATAACCTTAAAGATTTAATAAATGTATTTTATAAAATAAATAATGATTTAAATATTAATAACAACATTCTTCCAGTTACAAATGATAATACTTTAACGGATATATTTACTTATATACTTAGCTTAAAAGAATTAACTTCTGGTACATTAGAAGCAATTTACAATAATTTCTATGAAGGTGGAGTAAATGAATAAAAAGTTATTGAGTGAACTAGATGGAACTATTACAAATATATTTGTTCCAGAAAAATTTGGACAATATGGATATGTATTAGAAGACCAAGTAAATATTATATGCTTAGAAATAGAAACAAAAGAAGGAAAAATAAAGATTATTAAACCAAGAGATAGTAAGTATTCTAAACTATTTGTAAAAGATAAAGTATTATTAAAAAAATACTCATTAGAGTATGCTTATCCAAAATATTTAAAAGAAATAAAAAATATAATAAATAATTATTATTCGGTGCATAGCGAAGAGTATAAGAAATTAATGTATAGAAAATACTGTTGTTCAGAAAATGAATATAACCAAAACCCTAGGAGAATAATAGACTATGAAATAGTATTTTAATAATAATAGATTAACAAAGGTTCTTTGTCAAGCAGTGTTGGTGGGACCAAAAACTAGTGATAAATGAATTAACTTGGAAAGTCAAAAAATGACTTTCTTTTTATGATTTTATAGGATTTAATAATCCTTTGATAAGCATAACTCTTGCTTTTAAATGTTTAAATTTTCTATAATCACATGCAGAATGTTTAACTTGTTTAATAAGGTTATTCATGCCTTCTGTAATGTCATTTGAATATTCATAGTCAAAAGCATTATAAATATATTGTTCCATATTTTTAAAGGTTTTAAGAGCCTTCTTCATATATTTAGATATATCTTTGTTTGAACCATTGATAACACTTTTAAAAATTTCTTTGTTTCTAGACAATCATCATAAAAATATATATTTTTATCTTCATATTTAATAATTTTTTAGTATAATTAGTATGGACCATTTAATCAGCTTCTTTCAATGTTAAATGTCAATCACATTGTATCATGAGTTTCTGGTTATGACTCATTTTTTTATTAAAAAATAGTGTCAGTGATTTTTGCTCATCAACACTATTTATTATAGAACCATGGATAAACAAGACAGTGGAAATTGCTTTAGAAAAAGGATTGATAGAAGTAAAAAGTAAGATTACAATGGATTCAACTCATATAAATGCCATGTTTCATCATATATCACCAAGAAAAGAATTGATTAGGTAGGCAAAAGAACTTAGAAAATCAATATATAAAGTTGATGAATCTATGCATGATAAAATGCCGAAGAAAAAAGAAGCTACAGGACTACTTGAAGATCAAATAGATTACACAAAGGAATTGATCAAAATCGTTAAAGGAAATGGAAGATTTACCACATTACCTGGGATTAAAGAACAAATAGATTACTTAGAGGAAACTATGAATGATACAGAAATAGAGTTAGAATATTCAAAAGACCAAGATGCAAAGGTAGGTCATAAAACTGCTGATACATCATTTTTTGGATACAAAACTCATATTGCCATGACACTAGAAGAATTTAAAACTTTATATAAAGAGCGTTATAAAATAGAAGCCAAAAATGCAGAATTAAAAAATAATTATAATTATGGTAATGCGAATTCCTGTGGAAAACTAGGAATTACAATACAAGGGGCAACTATGCTCTTTTTAGCTAATATGAAGAGGATAATAAAGTTAGACCAAGAAAAAAAGAAAAATATAGGAGAATAATTGCCTATATTTAACAATTTTAATTAAATTAACTAAAAAAACTGATAATCAGAAAATATTTCTAAATATCAGTCTTTATTTTAACTACTTTTTCAGCAGTCTCGTTAATTATCTATCTTTTTGACTGAATTGTAACCTTTGACCTGTTTTGGTGTCATAACTTATTTACAAATCCAATATATTTTGTTATAATCTTTAGCGAGTAATTAATTTACTCCTTGCTTCTACGGAAGCCAATAGACCATAAGGAGGTGCGAAAATGAGAAAATATGAAATTATGTTTATTGTTAAACCTACTTTAAGCGAAGAAGAAACTACTAAAGTTATCAAAAGTTTTGGTAATATTTTAACTTCAAACGGTGCGAAAATAGTAAACGAAAAAGATATGGGACAAAGAGAACTTGCATATGAGATTAAGAATTTTAAAAGTGGACATTATTACTTATATGTAGTTACTGCGTCTGACGATAAGGCTACTAAAGAATTTGACCGTTTGGCTCTTATCAGCAGAGATATTATCCGTCATAAAGTAATTAGAGTGGAAGATTAAGAAAAGAGGTAGTAATAATGAATCAGGTTGGATTAATAGGTAGATTGACTGCGAAACCAGAACTTAGGTATACCGGTTCTAATATACCCTATACTAGGTTTACTGTGGCAGTTAATAGAACTTTTAGTAATTCACAGGGCGAGAGAGAAGCCGATTTTATTAGTGTTTTAGTTTGGAGAAGACAAGCCGAGAATGCTGTTAACTATTTAGATAAAGGTAGCCAAGTTGCGGTTACTGGAAGAATTCAAACAGGAAGTTATACTGGTCAAGATGGACAAAGAAGGTTTACTACTGATGTAGTTGCAGATAATGTTCAATTTATTGGATCTAGAAGAAGTGAAACAAGTACTTCTAATAATAATTATAGTGCGCCTGCACAAACTACTGGGCCATCACCATATGACTTTGAAGAGGCTACTCCATCTAATAATGGTGTAGATACAAGCGTTGATCCTTTTGCGGATTTTGGCGATAATGTGTCTATTGATGATAACTTTTTAGATTAAGGAGGAATAACATGGCAGAGTTTTATAGAAAAAAGAAAAAAATATGTCAAATGTGTGCTGGTAAATCTGTTGACTACAAAGATCCAGATATTTTAAAAAAATATGTCAGCATGGAAAAAGGTAAAATTTTACCTAGAAGAATGACTGGTGCATGTTCTAAACACCAAAGACATATTGCAAATCAAGTAAAAATTGCTAGAGAATTAGCATTACTACCATTTGTAAAATAACCTTTTGGTTATTTTTTTTTGTAACAACATATTGTTGTTTGAAATTATATTTTTCCACAGAAAAACATAAAATATTTAATGACTTTTAAATATGATATATATTATGATAAATAAGTTTTTAGCTGTTAACAAAAACTTTTTTTCTCATTTTTTTCACTTTTTGATGTTATAATTAAAATGTAGGAGGAATAATATATGGAAAATGGAGATAATATTAATAATAAAGAAAATGAAAAAATAGAATTAAAAGAAGATGTTAACGAGGAAAGCATTATCGAAGAAAAAAATGCATCAAATGAAGATGCAAACAAGGAAGATGTTTCAAATGTTTATAAAAAAGAAGTAAATGTTACACCTAAAGAAGTTATTGGAATTGCTAGTGATCATAGAGGCTATATGGTGAAACAAAAACTGACAAAATATTTGACTAAAATAGGTTATACTGTTCTTGATTATGGAACTAATACAAAAGATAAGGCTGATTATCCTGTGTATGGTTTTAAATTAGGAAAGGCTATTCGTGATAAAAAGGTTTCTAAAGGTATCGCTATTTGTGGTAGTGGTATTGGTATTAGTATGGCGTGCAATAAAGTAAAAGGTGTTAGATGTGCTAAAGTAGATAACGTAAGTGAGGCCAAATATTCTAGAATAGATAATGACGCTAATGCGATGGCTATATCTGCTAAAATGCCGATGTTTAGGGCAAAAGATATTGTTGATGCATTTTTGAAAACTGAATTTTCATCTTTAGAGAGACATAGAAAAAGAATTCAAATGCTTGATAATTATGAGGAAGATTAATGGTTAAATCATTTTTATATGTTTTATTTACTTTTATTGCTATTTATGCTTTAGATAGTATTAATATTACGAATGTCTTTAAGAAGAATAGGTATTATGCTTCAAGGGTGTTATACATGATGATAAGTATTTCACTCTCTTATATGGTTGTAAATTTTTTGTATGATATTGTAGTTTATAGCACTATGTAGAGGTGATGAAAATGCGGAAGATGCTCTTACTGACTTTTTGTGTAGTTATAATTCCAATATTGGTTGTAACGCTTTTCGTTTCACGTGATGACACAAAGTATCATTATATTAATAGTGATGTGGTAAGAGTAAAGGACGAGGCAACTGGTAAGGTTGATAAGGTTCCTCTTGAAGATTATGTTAAAGGTGTGCTAGCAGGTGAAATGCCTGTTAGTTTTGAAATAGAAGCATTAAAGGCACAAGCGGTCGCATCGAGGAGTTATGTTTTGATAAAAATGAGAGATAATAAAGATAGTGATTATGATGTTGTGAATACGACGACTAATCAGGTTTATTTGACTGATGAGAAGATGAGGAGTAATTGGAAAGATAATTATGATAGTAATTTAAAAAAGATTTGGGCGGCGGTGCAAGATACAAGTGGTGAGTATTTAAGTTACAATGGTGAGATTGCTAATGCGTTGTTCTTTTCGACTTCTTCTGGTATGACGGAGAATAGTGAGGATGTTTTTATATCTTCTGTGCCTTATTTGCGAAGTGTGTCTAGTGACTGGGATAAGACTTCGCCAAAATATGAGGATACTAGTACATATACGCTTAATGATTTTTATGATAAACTTGGTCTTGAGTATAATGATGCACTTTCGGTAGAGGTTACGGACAAGTCTAGTACTGGTAGACCTAAAAAGGTTAAGATAAATGGTATTGAGTTTACTTCAAGGAATTTGGCGAGCAAACTTGGGTTAAGGTCGAGTTATTTATCTATTACAGAAAATGATAAACAGGTAACTATTGTTACTAAAGGTTTTGGTCATGGTGTTGGTATGAGTCAATATGGTGCTGAAGGTATGGCAAAAGAAGGTTATAAATATAATGAGATTTTAGTGCATTATTATAAAGGTACGGAAATAAAAAAAATATAGTATATTTTCATTAAAAGTAGCCAAACTTATAGTAGAGGTGAAAATAATGGAAGAGAAAAAAAGAAGAATTAAGAGACCTATTTTATATGGTATGTATGCTGTTGTATTTACGGCAGTACTTGCGGTGCTTTGTGTAATGAATTTTAAGACTGCAAATTTAGAAAATACGAAGCCTGCTGATTACGATTATGTATCTAGATTATTTGGCGATACTAGTGTACCTGTTGTTAGCACAACTAATAGTATTATTAGGCCTTATACTGATGATAGTGTAAAGGTTCTTCAGAATTTTTATAGTAAGGATGCTAGCGAAGAGGAGCAAGAGAAATCTATCATTAATTATGAACAGACGTATATTCAAAATACGGGTACTTCGTATGGCGGTGTAGATGGTGGCTTTGATGTTATTAGTGTTCTTGATGGTACTGTGGTAAGTGTCAGTAAAAATGATTTACTTGGTAATATAATTGAGGTTAAAAATTCTGATAAGATTACTACTATTTATCAAAGTTTAAGTGCTGTTAATGTGAAGGAAAATGATACTGTGAAACAAGGCGATGTATTAGGTAAAAGTGGTGAGTCTAATTTAGATACTAGTTTAGGTAATCATTTGACTTTTAAAATAAAAGTTAATGGTAGTTATGTTAATCCAGAGGATTACTATAATAAAAATATAAATGAAATATAATTACAGGCATGATTGCTTGTATTTTTTTGAATTTTAAAAGTTCAATTATTACCTAAAAATTAGTGGTATCGACCACTTTTTGGTGATTGAGTGCTAAAACTGGTCGATAACTTGTTTTCTTTATGCGATTACATAAGGTTTATCTTTTGAACCGTCATTTTCATTCTTTAATATTGATACGCTAGATTTTAGAAAAGCGACAGGTCTAACGTTATTTTTTTCGGTTGGAACTGCAAAGGCGCTATCTATTATTGCACCTGCTGTACTTATGGCATTTATTCTTCCTTCCCTAGTTCCTCTAATTAGTGTTCATTCTGGTTCCGTGCTGGTATTGAATAACCAGTTACTATTTATACATTCGTTATTTCGGTAGTCATCATTTTCAGTATCTGGAGTCCATAACTTTGTGGTTTTATAACATGATTTAGATGCAAAACCATAATCACTTTGGTACATTAAGACTATTTTACCAGTCCATGTAGGTGTTTCTTTTTCACATTCATATGAAGCATTTGAGGTAATACCTATCCAGCACTGTCCTAAAGTCCAAAAAGCATTATCTATTAATTTGTTACTTGCAAGTGCACTAGAATTTAATCTTGCATTTAATGATGTTGGTATACTCCAGTTAACGCTATTAGCATCATCAAATGCAGATTGAAAAAGAACGTTTGCTCTTATAATTTTTGTTCTTGTTTCCCCTAATGAATTTTCATTTGATTTAATATTATTAAATACGCCAATTACTCTATATAAATTATTTTCACTGCATGGGTTTTCGTTTGCTAAACAAATGTAGTTATTAACGTCTTTACCAGAATACCTTATATTATGGTCAGATGTGTTATCGTCTATTAATGTTTGGTCATTACTATTATATAGGCTGGTTATATATTCATTGATTAATATTTTTTCTTTAACGTTACCTTTAACGCCTAGGTTTATGTTCGCAGAAAATGCTCCATAACCAACTGCCATGATAGTTAGTGCTGCGAGTAAAAATATACCAATTATTGTATTATATTTTTTTCTATATCTTTTACGTTTTTTATGCATAAGATAGTACCAACTTTCTGCTTAATTATCATATAACTGCTAGTTATGTGATAAAAATAAGAACAAAAAATAGAAAATTTATATATAAAATTAACGTATAACTAGCAGTTATACGTTAATGATTAGAGATTTATACAGTAAAAATTACTTAAATTCATGTATTTCTATTGATAATTTATATGAGTATACGAAGGAGTTTTAATGTTCTATTAGTTCGTTTTTTAGTTAGAAATATGCTATATATATTTTATGATTATTGGATTTGGTAGCGGTGTAGTTAAAATGCTAAAAAATGTGCATTCATAAACTTGTTAAAAAAGCATAAATTTTATACTAAAAATTATGATATCGTGGTATAATAGGGAATGAGAAAAAAGGTGATAGTTATGTTTTCAAAAGACATTGGAATAGATTTGGGTACTGCGAACGTTCTTATTTATATTAAAGGACAAGGTATTGTATTAAATGAACCATCTGTGGTTGCGATTGATGCTGATACTAAAAAACCACTTGCGGTTGGTACTGAAGCAAGGGAAATGCTTGGTAGAACGCCTGGGCGTGTAAAAGCGATTAGACCGATGAAGGACGGGGTTATTGCGGATTTTGAGATTACGGAGATTATGCTTAATCATTTTATCAGAAAGGTAAATGGACGTAGTTTATTTGCAAGACCTAGAATTTTGATTTGTTGCCCTTCTAATATTACGCAGGTAGAGAAGAACGCTATTACAGAGGCTGCCGAGAGAACTGGTGCTAGGAAGGTATTTATTGAGGAAGAACCTAAGGTGGCCGCTATTGGTGCGGGAATGGATATTTCTAAACCCAGTGGTAATATGGTTATCGATATTGGTGGTGGTACTACTGATATTGCGATTTTGTCTTTAGGTGGTATTGTTACGGCGTCTTCTATTAAGATTGCGGGTAATGTTTTTGATAATGATATTATGAAATATATTAAAGATAAATACAAGTTATTAATTGGAGACAGAACGGCTGAAGATATTAAGTTTACTGTTGGTACTGTTTTCCCTGGCTCTCTTAATGAGAAAATGGAGGTTAGAGGAAGGGATTTAGTTACTGGTCTTCCTCATACTATAACAATTACTTCTGATGAGGTTGAAGAGGCTTTAAGGGAAAGTGTGTATACTATTATAAATACAGCGAAAAGTGTACTTGAGCAAACTCCACCAGAGTTATCTGCAGATATTGTAGATAAAGGTATTGTTATTACTGGTGGTGGTGCTTTACTTAATGGATTTGATCAGTTACTTGCGCATGAACTTAAGGTACCAGTGTTCCTTGCTGAATCACCACTTACTTGTGTGGTTGAGGGTACTGGTGTACTTTTAGATAATGTTAATTTAATTGACCATAATGTATTTAATTTTTAATTTTGGTTATAATATAAAAGAGGCGATATTATGGAAAAGAGCAAAGGTCAATCTTTAAAAGATGAGTTATTTATAAATGATAAGTGTGGTTTTGAAATAAATAAAAATATTGATGAAGTATATTCATTTTGTGATGGATATATTTCATTTTTGAATAAGTGCAAGACTGAAAGAGAATGTGCTAGGTATGCGATAAATGTTCTTCGTGATAATGGTTTTAAAGATATCACTAATACTGATGAGTTAAAATGTGGCGATAAGGTTTATTATTTAAATAGAAATAAAGCGGTTTATGCGGCGGTAATTGGAAAGGATATGCTTACGAGTGGTCTTAATTTAATTGGTGCTCATATTGATAGTCCAAGGCTTGATTTAAAACCTAGTCCTTTATATGAAGCTGGAGGTTTTGCTTTATTTAAAACACATTATTACGGTGGAATAAAGAAGTATCAATGGACTGCTACTCCACTGGTCATAAAAGGTGTTTTAGTACTTACTAATGGTAAGACTATTGATGTTAATATTGGTGAGGCTGATGATGATCCGATATTTACGATTACTGACTTGTTACCACATTTGGCTAGTAAGCAAATGAAAGATACTTTGTCTGAAGGTGTTAAGGGCGAGAATTTGAATTTACTTGTAGGTAGTATTCCTTTTGATGATGATAAGGTCAGTCAAAGGGTTAAACTTAATGTTTTGAATATTTTAAATAAGAAGTATGGTGTTACTGAAAAAGATTTTTATAGTGCAGAGTTGGAACTTGTACCGGCTTTTAAGGCTAAAAGTTTAGGTTTTGACGAGAGTATGGTTGCGGCTTACGGACAGGATGACAGGTCTAGTGCTTATACTACTTTGATGTCTATTTTGAATATTAATGAGCCTACTAAGACTTGTGTTATGCTTTTGGCTGATAAAGAGGAAATAGGCAGTGTTGGTAATACGGGAATGTATTCTGCAAATTTTGAGCATTTTATTTCTTTATTGATTAAGAAATGTGGGTTACATTCATGTGATTTATTAGACATTTTAACTAGTAGTAAAATGTTATCTGCTGATGTTACTTCAGGGGCTGATCCTACTTATGCAGATGTGGATGATAAGTATAATGCGGCTTATATTGGTAAAGGTATGGCTTTATGCAAGTACACGGGTAGTAGGGGTAAAGGTGGTGCAAGTGATGCAAATGCAGAGTTTGTAGCTTATGTTAGAGGTGTATTTGAAAATAAAGAGCTTATGTATCAAATGACGGATATGGGTAAAGTTGATGAAGGCGGCGGAGGCACTATTGCTTATATACTTGCGAATAAGGGTATTGATGTAATTGATGCTGGGGTACCGGTTTTATCTATGCATGCACCATATGAGGTTACAAGTAAATTTGATATTTATAATGCATATGAGTGTTATAAGGCATTTTATGAGGCGTCATAAGGTGCTTTTTTTAATTTTGAATTAATGCAAAAGTGTGGTAAAATTATTGTGAGGTGAGCGTGTGTGGGGGAAATGATTATTACTAAAATATTTTTAATGCTTATTGTTACGTTTATTTTTGTCGCAGCGATTATGCCACTTGTGAAAATGCTTGCTTATCATATTGGGGCACTTGATAAACCTAGTAACAAGGAGGGGCACAGGCATATTCATAAGAAAACTACACCGAAACTTGGTGGTATTGGTATTTTTGCAGGTTTTCTTTTGGGTTATATGATTTTTGGCGAGCAAAGTACGATTATGAATTCGGTGCTTATTGGTGGATTTATTATAATTTTTACGGGAATGATTGATGATATTAAGTCGATAAAGGCGTCTACAAAATTTATTGGGCAATTAATTGCGGCGTGTGTTGTTACATTTTATGGCGGATTACTGCTGCAAGACTTGAGTGCATTTGGATTTTATATTAATTTTGGCTTGTTTGCTTATCCAATTACGATATTCTTTATTGTGGCGTGTGTAAACTGTATAAATTTAATTGATGGACTAGATGGACTTGCGGGCGGAATAAGTGCAATTTACTATTTGACTATTGGTGTTATTGCGGCAATACAGGGAAGTATTGGTCTTGATGTAACTTTAACTTTTATAATGCTTGGTGCAACTCTTGGATTTTTAGTACATAATTTTCATCCAGCAACGATTTTTGCGGGAGATAGTGGATCTATGTTTATGGGCTTTATGATAGCGGTTATTGCTTTACTTGGTTTTAAAAATGTTACTTTGACTTCACTTATTATTCCTATTTTGATTTTAGCAATTCCTATTCTTGACACGTTGTTTGCGATTTTGAGAAGAAAGTTAAAGGGAGAGAGTTTTTCGACACCAGATAGGTCGCATATACATCATCAAATTTTAAAAATGCATTTTTCATATGTTAATACGGTACTTATTATATATTTAGTTCAAGGTTTATTTGCGATTGCATCTATTTTATATGTTTTAAAGGATGCGGCACTTGGATATTTTCTATATGCGATACTTACGATTATTGTTTTATGGCTTGTACTTAAAACGGATGTTATATTTCAGCACAAACCTTCTTTGCATTTATTTAGTAACAATGATACGGCTGAAAAAAAATAATTATGTTTTGTATAATTATTTTTTTTTGATTAATAATATTAATGGTGATTAGAATGCAGATAGATTATATAGAGTTACTTGATGTAACAATTCGCGGGTTTGTATCTTTGCTTACTTTGTTTTTGGTTACTAAATTACTTGGTAAAAAGCAGGTTTCGGAGTTATCTTTATTTGATTATGTAATTGGTATATCTATTGGTAATTTTGCGGCAGAGATGACGATTAATTTGGACTCACAGTTTTTAAATGGTATTTTGGCGGTTATTGTGTTTGGTTTTGTTGCTTATATTGTTTCGATACTTACGATGAAGAGTATTCATTTACGTAGGTTTTTTATGGGAAGACCGACTATTCTTATTCAGGATGGTAAACTGTTAGAGGATGGACTTCGGGTTGTTAAATTTGATATAAATGATTTACTCGAGGAATGCAGGGGTAATGGTTATTTTGATATCAGTGAGATTGCTTATGCGGTAATGGAGGCAAATGGGCGAATAAGTATTTTACCAAAGGCGGAGTATAAACCAGCAACTTTAAAAGATTTGAAGATAAAGACGGAGAAGTCTTCTTTACAGGCGAATGTTATTATAGACGGACATATTATGCAAGATGCGGTGCGTAATGTGGGGGTTACTAAAGAGTGGCTTTTGCATGAACTTGATGTACATGGTAAAAAACTTAATGATATTTTACTGGCGACTCTTGATAGGAATAAAAAGTTGTTATTTTACGAAAAAAATGTAAATGCAGAGGTGGAAGATGTTTTAGAATAGTTTTTTTATGTTATACTATTCTTTGCAGTATAAGGAGGTAGTATGAGACATTTTTGTGCTTCAGCATTTGTAATAAATCCAGTTAATAAGAAGATTTTACTGGTAGAACATGGTATTTGGAACAGGTGGGTTCAGCCTGGTGGTCATATGGAAGATAATGAAACTCCAGAAGAAACAGCGATTAGAGAAGTGTTCGAGGAGACAGGTATTAAGATTAGTCTGATAGGTGAACATTTTCCTAGAGAAGACGATATGATTAGACCACTTGGTATTCAGTGCAATAGAAAGGATAATGGGGATAGGCAATTTGATATTATATATGCTGCGGTGCCAAATAATCCGGATAGTGCACTGATGATGAGCGAAGAAAGTACGGGTATTGGCTGGTTTTCTAGAGAGGAACTTGAGAATTTATCTGTATTTCCTGATGTGAAAATTACTGTGGATTATATTTTGAAAAAATATTTTGGAGTAAATTAGGCGTTAGTGATAGTGCTTTTTCTGTGATTTACTTTCTTTTTTGATGTTAGTTTATTATCTTGTATGGTTTGGTTGTGGTGCCGTTACCTTCTATTTTGATGTTGGATTGGTTTGACGGCGTAAGCATGATCGAAATAATAGCCACTTAACCAGCCCAATCCACTTTGGTCGGCAGTTAGTTCTTTGATATTACCTTTAGCGTTAAAGGTAAGGTTGGTGCTGAAGGCAGAATAGCTTGTGGCAAGTATAAAAGTTAAACTTAAGAATGATGTCGTGAGTATTATTCTATGTTTTATAATATTTTTTTTCTTAATCTTCTTTTGTGCTTTTTCCTCATAAAATGTACCGGCCTTTCTATTAGAGTTATCATACAACTGTAAGTTATACGTTAACTTAAGGAACTTATATAGTGAAAATTCTTTATTTTATAATTGTTTAATATTTATAGATACTATGTATTGGGGTATCTTTTTTTGTTGTTTTTATATTTTTTAGGGATTTAATATTTGGCTGTGCAGGTGCAAAAAAAATAAACCTCTTATATATGAGATTTATTCTGGTTTTACCAAAAACGTGAAACTCTATTATTTTATTATTCCAGTAAACACTAATATTAGAAATAATAAGTAGAATAACCCACATGTTAATAGCATTTTGGCTGTTAGATGTTTTTTTGTTTTAAGTTCTATTAGTAGTAGACTGGCTGAGCCAATGGCTATTAGGGCAGATATTAATGTTCCAGATGATGTTAATGACCAGTTTGTGAGTAATATTCCGATGGCTGGTAATATTGATGCTTGGAACATCATGGCACCGGTTATATTACCTAGCGCAAGGGTATCTTTTTCACGTGATATCCAAATGACGCTGTTGAATTTTTCTGGTAGTTCTGTGGCAATTGGTGTTAAAATAATTGCTAGCACAAATGCTGGTATGTGCATTAGGTTTGATATGTAACTTAATGAGTTTACAAATTTATCGGCTCCAAATATTATTAGGAACAGTGCTACTGCGGCTTGAAATATAACGAGTATTATGGCATATTTTTCCTTCATTATGTTTGAATTTTTTAATGAAAAATATAGTTCTGGTATTTCGTTATCTTGTTCATCACGATTTCCTTTGACTAGTTCTACTATGTATAGAATGTAGCCTATAAATAGGCTAATTGCTATAAATATTTTTATGGTTTTTAGACTTTCTGGGATGAAACCACATACGAGTGCAAGGGTAAATGAAAAGATAAAATATTTTAAGTCATGTGAGATATTTTTAATATTTACTAAGGCTTTATCATGGTGGGTTCTTTTCTTTTTACATAGTATTATGGCACATCCGGTTACGAACATGGTTAAGGTCGAAAGCATTAGGGGGGATCCTAGGATGGCTCCTATTCCTATTTCTGATGAATGGGCGGTATCGTTTGTTAAGAGTGCTATGATAGGAATGAGGGTTTCTGGTAAGGCTGTACCAATGGCCGCTAGTACGGAACCTACAGCACCTTCTGATAGGTTAAGTAGTTTTCCAAGCCATTCTATGGCATTTACGAACAGTTCTGCTGCGACGAGTATTATTATGAGACTTAATATTAATATTGCAAATTCCATTTTATCACCAAAACAATTATACTTATAATGCAATAGATAGTCAATTAAAAATTGGTTATCTTCTTTAATGGCATTCAATTTAAGGGGTTAGTGTTTTACAAATTTGTAAATACGTGCTATAATATGCAAAGTTTATAAAGGAAGTGTTTTTTTATGAAACAAAGAAATATTGCGATTATTGCACACGTAGATCATGGTAAGACTACTTTGGTTGATAAGTTATTACAAATGTCTGGTACTTTTAGAGAGAATGAAGATGTTTCGGTACGTGTAATGGACTCTAATGATATTGAGAGGGAAAGAGGTATTACTATACTTGCGAAGACGACCGCTATTAATTATAAAGGATATAGAATTAATATTTTAGATACTCCTGGTCACGCGGATTTTGGTGGCGAGGTCGAGAGAATTATGAATATGGTTGATGGCGTATTACTTGTTGTTGATGCATATGAGGGTACTATGCCACAGACTAGGTTTGTTCTTAAGAAGGCTTTGGATGCTGGGGTTACTCCTATTGTTGTTGTAAATAAGGTTGATAAGGATTCTGCTAGACCTACTGAGGTTGTTGATGAGGTTCTTGATTTATTTATTGAACTTGGTGCTTCTTTGGAACAATTAGATTTCCCAGTTATTTATGCTTCTGCGCTTTCTGGTACTTCTAGTTTATCTCCCGATTTATCTACGCAAAAGGAGACTATGGATCCTATTTTAGATACTGTTATTAATCATATTCCTGCTCCTAAGGTGGAAGAAAACGGGCCACTGCAATTTCAACCAGCACTTTTAGACTACAATGATTTTGTCGGACGTATCGGTGTTGGTTTAATAAAAAGAGGAAAGATTAAACTTAATAGTATGGTTTCTTGTGTTCGCTTTGATGGCTCTATTAAGCAGTTTAGAGTTCAGAAAATTTTTGGTTATTTAGGTCTTAATAAGATTGAGCTTCAGGAAGCACATGCGGGCGATATTGTTGCTATTGCGGGATTACCGGACATTTCTGTCGGTGAGACTGTGTGTGAGGTTGGAAAAGAGGAAGCGTTACCGCATTTACGTATTGATGAGCCAACTTTACAAATGAGATTTGGTGTTAATACTTCGCCTTTCTGTGGTAAAGAAGGAAAGTTTATTACTGCTAGAAAGATAGAGGAAAGACTTATGAAGGAAACTGAAAGGGATGTTTCACTTAAGGTTGAGCCTTTTGATTCGGAGTCTTGGACTGTTTCTGGTAGAGGTGAGTTACATCTTTCTATTTTAATTGAAAATATGCGTAGAGGTGGCTATGAAATTGAGGTATCTAAACCAGAGATAATTGTTAAGGAAATAGATGGCACTAAATACGAGCCATATGAAGATGTTCAAATTGATGTCCCTGATGAGTATGTTGGTAGTGTTATTGAAATTCTTGGTACTCGTGGTGGAAGTATGGAGAATATGGATTCTAAGGAAAATCAGACTAGACTTAATTATGTTATGCCATCTAGGGGATTAATTGGTTTTATGACTGATTTTATGACACTTACTAAAGGTTATGGTATTATTAACCACACTTTTAAGGAATATTTACCTATGACTAGTGCTGCGGTTGGTCAAAGAAAGAATGGCGTTTTGGTTTCTATGGAAAATGGTAAGGCAACTGCTTATTCTTTGGGCGCTCTTGAGGACAGAGGTGTTATGTTTATTGAACCTGGTACTGATGTATATGAGGGCATGATTGTTGGCGAGAATAATCATGATAATGATCTTGCAGTAAATGTTGTTAAGGGTAAGCAACTTACAAATACTCGTTCTGCGGGTAAGGATCATACTGTGGTTTTGAAAAGACCTAGAGAGATGAGTTTGGAAGTTTGTCTTGATTATATTAATGATGATGAACTCGTTGAGGTTACTCCTGTTAGTTACAGACTTCGTAAGAAGATTTTAAATACTAACGAAAGAAAGAAATTTGATAATAAGAAAAAGGCTTAGCAATAAAATACTCTATAAAGTTTTAACCTTTATAGAGTATTTTTACATTTATTTACATTCAATTATAAAACATGATTATTTTTGCAATAAATTACTTATTGACTCGTTTTTTCTTTAATTTTGTGGTTGAATAAATATTATTTTCGGAAAGATATTCAAGTGTTATAGTTAATAAAAAATATAAGTTTAATTATGAAAGTAATGTTTATCGAATTTTAAGGTGATTTTAATTTAGTACTATCTAGTAAGTAAGATATAATTTGGTGAAGAAACAATTTAATAAAAAGAGAAATTTAGGCATTTACTTTGTACCTAAGGAAAAGCATCACAAACCCTTATAAATATTGGTTATAGTGATGCTTTTTAAGTTGATTAACTGAAAAAGCATGGTTATATCATTAGTGAAATATAATCATAAGAATTAATAAATTAATGTTGTTAATTTGACAAATCTTTTTAATTTTGTATAATAACATTGTTTTTTAAGAGGGGAGAGATTATTATGGTGGATAATAGCTATGGGGATAATATGTTTAGTAAAAATTCAGGTTTTCTAAAAAAACAATCAGATATTGTCTCATTATCTAATAGTAATGATTTTGATGATTGGATTAATGAAGTTAATCAGATATTTGATGAGATAGAAAACGGTAAATCCGAAGGGAAATATAAACATTTAACAAAAACAGATTTAGAAGAATTATGTGATATAGTAAAATCGTATAAAGATTATAATGCTTCTGAGGCTGCCTCTAAGCTTTTATATGCAATGATGAAGATTCAAGATAGACTTTTTGAAGAAAAGTTTTTACTTCTACAAACTAAAGATATATTAGATTCATTAAATTCATTACATTTTCCACATTTTGGTCAAAAACAAATTGCTACTAAAGATGGTGACGCTAGTAATGTTGCGTTGTCAGTTTTGCCTTATGCTATAGCTAGTGGCTATATAGAGAATCCTAGTAAAAAAACTGTAATTATTGCTAAATTAATTGGGAGAGATATATTGAATGACTATCAAGAAAAATCTAAAACGTTAGATAAAGGATGTTTACCTTTTGTGGATGAGGAAAAAAACGGTATAATGGCAATTATGAATGTAGTTAGGGTAAATGCTAAAAAATTAGTGGCAGGTAAGCAACTTGAAAATTGTATATATCCGGAAACTACTATGGCTTATATATATTCTTTATTAAAAGATGATATAAAAAATCCTTTTAAATACCTTGACTTTTTAAAGAAAAAAATTAAACAAAATGCTAGTGATACTTATTTAAATATTATTGCTCTTTATTCTGCTGATGATTTATTAGAAGGGCAGGTTGCTATTAGTGAAATGGAGTGCGATATTGAAGATAGGGTGATTTACAATCCAATTAAGTTTTCATTTGATGATAATATTATTATAATAGGACTTGCTAAGAAATTAAAATCTGATGGCTCTTATTTAGATGATTTTATTAAGTTATTAGTAGAAAATGGTTTGGCAAATGACCTTAATAATGTAAAAATAAAAGATTTTGAATTAGAATATGATCTATATAATAAGAAAGAAAAAAGTTATCAATATAAATTAAATTATAAAGATGATAAAATTAATGATTTGTAAAATATATAATTATTAAACGAGGGGGAGATAAAAATGTTAAGTAATGATATAATAATAAAATTTTTAAATGATATTGAAAATCCAGGAATAAATGTAAGCAAACGTGTGGAGCAATATTTGTCTATTGTACCTGGCGACAAAAAGAAACAAACAATTTATGAAGTGATTGATGGGTTGAAAGAAATTAAAGAAGAAAAAGAAGTTTTAGAATCTTGTGAATTGTTTGAAAGACAAATAAAAATTTTAGATGAGATAATTAAGGAACTTATAAAAAGAGGAAAACATATGAATAAAAAAGTGCATATGAATAAAAAAGAAGATTTTGCTGATAAACAAGAACAGAATAATAAACAAGTATTTTCTGAAGAAACTGAAAAAGCACCTGAGGTTACTGAAAATTTAAATGGGGGTGATACTTTGGATAATTCAGAGAGTATTAATGAAACAGAGGAGTTAGAACAAGTTAATATTAGTGCACAAGAATCTTCAGATAAAATAGAAAATTTTACTGGACAAGTAAGTAAAGATGAACTTGAAAATTATATATGTTTATTGAAAGAGCAATTTGATTCGTTAAAAGAAACAAATGACATAAAAGAGGCTTTAATTGATAAAATAAATGAAGTTCAAGCGGAAATAGCTAAAGAAATTGAAAGAGGTATTCAGTTGGATGAACAATTAATTGCTTTGCAAAGTAAGAATATTGGAATAAAAGAGGATGGAAATGATGGACGTCAATTTGTTAAAAACAATGAATGAAAAACAATTACAAGAATTGTTAGAAAGCCTTGAAAATGAATTGCAGATTTTGAAGCTTAAAAATTTGAAGAAAGAAATATTAATTGAAACGCTATAAGCTGTTTTTACGGCTTTTTTCCATAGTGATTTTATGGAAATTTGGTATACAAAAATGTAAAACTTTAAGTAAAATTAGTTACTGTTTACATAATTCTTGATAAATGTTGCTTTTCTTATGCTATAATGAAAAAAATAGAGTGTTATAGGGGGTGGACGCTATGGATAAATATATATTGCCAAAAAATTTGGCTAAATACGGATATGGCTGTGATGATCCTGTTAGGACTGCTTTTTCGGTAGATGAAGAGGGATTATTTGATTATGATTCTTTAGAATCAATTGACGATGATATATTAGATGAAGAAACTGTTAAAGTAAATGTGAATAAAATTATAACGGTTGTTGATAATTTGGCGTATGAACATAGAAAACTTTTAAAAAACGGGAGTCAATATTTTGAACTGGAGTCAATTATACCATTACATGAAATAAAAGAAAAATTTGATAATGATAATGAGATTAAATTGGCTTTGGATTATGCAATTAGTATGGGTTATAAAATTCGTGGTAATGATGCTGATATGGAAAGTGAACAAGAAAATTATTATAGACATGCGGATAATGCTAAAATTAATTTACCAATACCATATGAAAGAAATTATCAAAATCAATTACTAGAACAATTAATTACATATAGAAATATATTGTGTTCTTTAATGTATTTAGATGGCGAAAATGTGTCTTTTGAAAAAAAAGACACCATAAAATTAAACATGGATGATGACACAGAAGAATTTTTAGCTTTTAAAAATAAATATTCAGAAATATTTTCAGAATATTATCGAATTAGGGGTGAAATAGCTGAGCATAATATGAGGTTAGTAAATTGGTGGTTCTATAAACAGAAAATAAAGGAGATAAATACTGAAAATTTTATTTCTACTGGTTATCTAATTTTGTTTAAGGCTATCGATAATTATGTGCGCAAGCCAGAAAATTTGAAAAATTATGCATTATCAACATTTATATGTAATCAACTTAATTGGATGTTTGTTAAGAGTAATAAAGGTATAGCAGAATATGATGATACTACTTTTATAAGGCTTCCGGATTATATTGTTACGCAAATAAATAAATATAAAAAAGTTAGAAATGCTTTGTCTGAGTTTGGTGAACCTACAAGTAGTGAGATAGGGGGAGCGATGGGACTTTATAGTGAAAGAGTTAGGGAACTTGAAATGTTAGATGAAAGAAAAAAAGTTTTGAGTTTAGATGAACTACTTTCTCAAAATCTAGATTTAGAAATTTATTCAGTTGGTTTAGAGAAACCAATGGTTTCTCATGATCCGGAATTGGTGGCAGAATTTAATGAGGTTAAAGAAAGCGTGTCTAGAGTATTGGATAGATTTTCTGAAAGAGAAAGAAAAGTTATTGAACTAAGATTTGGACTAAAAGATGGTTACCAACGTACTCTTGAAGAAGTCGCCCGTGAATTTGGTGTAACTAGAGAGAGAATAGCACAAATGGAAAGTAAGGTTTTAGCAAAATTACGTCTTGCTTCTAATAGTTCAGAACTTAATAAATATGTAGTTGATGGTGTTAGTCCGTATTCAGAGATAGAGGCAGAATATGGCGGTCGCACTTTATAAACATAATGAAGAAGCTTATCAAAAATTAATAAGTACTTTAAAAAATAATAAGTATGCTACTATAAATCATGCGACAGGAACAGGAAAATCATATATAATTTTAAAATATATGGAAGAACATCCAAACGCAAGAATTTTGTATATTGCTCCTACGTATGAAATAATTAATCAATTGATAAATAGAGATGCTCCTAAGCTGGGAATAGAAAAATTAGATAATGTTGATACTTTGATATATAGAACTTTACTAGATAAAAATATGAGTGATTTGGCTTTGAATTATGATGTTTTTATACTTGATGAATATCATAGAGCAGGTGCAAAAAAGACAAATAATAGAATTAAAGAATTAAAAGAAATTATAAATAATGCCGATAAAAAAATGATTGGTTTTTCAGCGACACCAACCAGATATTTAGATAATAAAAGAAATATGAAAGAAGAATTGTTTGAAGATGTAGAAGCATCTGAACTTTCAGTAGCTACTGCTATGGCTAATAATCTTTTGCCAGTGCCACTTTACGTGGTGTCAAAAATGGCTTTAAAGGATGATTATGCTAAGGCTATTCGTAGCGTTGATAGATTGTTTCCGTCGTCTAGAAAGCAGAAATTACTTAGAGAATTAAACAGTATTTTTCCGCAAGGTGAGAGTTACAAGAAAACTATTAATAAATATGTAAAAGAAAATAGCAAAAATATTGTCTTCTGTTCAACTATTGGTGATTTAAATGAGACTATCAAAGAAAGTGAACTATGGTTTGAAGATTATGATAATGTATTTAGATATGCGATACATTCTGGTAAAACTCATGAGGAAAATATTCGAACTTTAAATGAATTTAATTTGACTAATAATGGATTATCAGTGCTTTTTGTTATAAATATTTTAAATGAAGGTATTCATGTTGATTCTGTAGATAATATAATTTTAAATAGAAGGACTACTTCACCTATTATATATTTGCAACAAATTGGAAGAGTATTATCGGCAAATCAAGTCAATAGAGATGTAACGATAATTGATTTAGTAAACAATTTTGATGCAACTAAAGAAATTAGGGAATTATTTTTGGATATTGAAGATGAAATAAATAAAAAAATGGGTGAAGATTCTTTACAAAAAGAGTTATATCAGGAAAAATTAAACAAATTAAAATCTGCTCACGCAACTGCGGAAACACTTGAAAGACTTAGAAATATTAGGAATGAAGTAACGAGAGAAACAATCATTGATTCAAAAATAGAAAATTCTATAAATATTTTAGATTGTTATCAAAAGCAAATAAAAAAACGTTTAACTATGTATAACATTTTAGATCCGAAAGTAAAAAATGCTTATATTTATATTTATAAGTATGTCAATTATATAACTAATGAACAATTTGATCTGCTGAAAGAAATAGATATGGTACTTCCTTTAGAACTTCAAGTAACTTTTGAGGAGAGGAAAGAACAGTTAAAGGGTTATAATAGTATATTTTTAAGAGATATGGCTGTTTTGAAACAGAATTTTGAAGATGTACTTGTTGCTTTAGATACTCATATACCAGATGCAAATTCAAGCGATGAAGAAGAACGTGCACTTGGTAATATTTATATGGATTTATTGGTAAGCAGTAATAAAGATGATTTAAATTTACTTAAGAATAAGGCGATAAAATTTG
Organism: uncultured Bacilli bacterium; assembly: GCA_934129885.1. Lineage (GTDB taxonomy): Bacteria > Bacillota_I > Bacilli_A > RF39 > UBA660 > Coprosoma. The sequence continues at coordinate 22,377 of CAKOWU010000006.1, forward strand.
ATTTATCACCAATTGAAAAAGCTTTATTTAGAATGGAATTATCAAATGAAGAAATTGAAAAATTGATAATTAGTGCTTATGATTCTTATAAAGGTGATTCGGTGTCAGAACAAATTAAAAAGGCTTTATCTAGTGTTTATGGTGAAAATAAAAAGTACGATGAATTGATTATAAAACTTTTAAATTTAATTGAAAAAAGAGAAAATCAGCAAATAGAAAAAATAAATAAAAATTTAAAATTGATTAGATTATTAAATCAAATAACTGAAGATAAAGATGATTATGAAGATGATTACTACTTTATGGAAGATTTTGAAAAATTATCTATGAAGGAGCAAATGGAAGTTAATAAAAAAATAGAATTTGCAAGGCATCGTAAATATTATAAGATGATGAAGCAATTAAATAGTACTTATAGTATTAGTGAGTATATGGATATTTATAGTAAGTTAGATGAAGATAATATTGACTACTATAGAGAAGTGATTGCTGAGTGTAAAAATTTAAATAATCTTCTTAAAGATTACGTAAAAAATGATGGTGATTTAAAAGAAGAAGTATTAGACGAAATTAGCCAAATGCTACAAAAAAGAGGAATGATTTTGGATGATATTAAGAAGACTATGCAGAAAAATAAAACAAAATTTTATTCAAAATTATTGGAAGAAGATATTCAATTAGAAAAAAAAGATTTTCTTTGTTTATATACTAGATTTATAAAAGTCCATGAAAGGAAGCCGTTGCAGGAAATAGAAGAGGAGGCAACTCTTTATGAACAATATTGGGATTATCTAAATATATTTTCAAAGGGGGAAATAGATTGTATATTGAAAAAAGTAAATACTAATAAGGTACTTGATAATACTTTAAAAATGCGTCGCAAATATTATAGTAAGCAACTGAACGTAAGGTTTCAAAATAACGGGAGGCAGGTAAAATGAACTTTGAAGAATATTTAAAATTAGCAATAGAGGATGAAAATATTAATTTAATTGGAATATTGGTGGAAAAATATAGAACGGAAGGGATTGAAGCCGTAGAAAGTCTTTTGTCTAGCTATAATCCAGAAAATAAAGATAAAAGTCAATTTTTTACTCCTCTGGTGGAAAAATGTCAAGAATTGATGGAAACCGCTAATGAAGAAGAAAAGAATATATATGAGGCAATAATAGATTTTTGTCAGGCACAGCCTAAAGATGAATATGATTTTTTAAATGGAGGTAGTAGTAAATTTAAAGTTTTTTTTGCAGGTAAGTCTTTAGAATGCTGGAAAAACCTGGATCCTGCTTATCGAGTAAAATTTTTAGATTGTATTGAAAATTATCTTTCCTCTGAACATGATGAAATTGCATTAGTTGATGTTAAAACTTTGTATTCTTTCAATAGTGGAATAACTGTTAGAAGACGAAAGTATGCTAGATTTAATCGTATAATTTTTTATCGTGTTCCAGCTGATAGATGTGTAGTAATACTTGGAATGTTTAAAAGAACTGGTAATGCATTAGATTATTCTAAATTTATTCCAGTTGATAAAAAACTAGATTCTATTGAAGAGTCACGAAAAGCTTTTTTGAATGGAACTTTAAGTTTGGATAATGAACACTATAGCGTTGTAAAAGAAATAAAGAAATTTTTGTTTAGAGTAAATAAAAATGAGTATCCAACATCATTGGAAATAAAAGATATTTTGCCTGAAACTACGCTTTCTACTGGTGACGATTCAATAACTGATGTATCAGCGTTGACAAAGTTAGATGATGAGGTAATTGAAGATGGTGTGAAAATTGCAGAATCTAGTGAAAACACAGTGGTTGAAACTGGTATGAAAGTGTTATCTAGTGAAGAAGATATACCTAAGTCTAAAGTGAGAAAAAGCAAGAGAAATAACAGAACTGGAATACCTGATGTTATGTGGCTTAGTAGGTTTGATGTTGCCAAAGTCTTTTATGATAAATATGGTCATTTGAATTTTGATGAGGTCACTGAATGTGCTGAACTTGGATATTTGAATATGAAGATGTGGTTAGACGAACAGAAAAAGTTATTTCAAAGAGGACTTCTTTCGAAGCAGCAATGTGAAAAATTAAAAGAAATTGGTATTTCTTTTGAAACACCTTCTAAAGAAGATGAAAAAATTGAGGTCTTGACTCTTGAAGTTACGGAAGAAGATGCAAAAAGTGAAAAGTCTCCTGCTATTGTACTTCCAAACGATTCTTTCTTTGATGAGAGGTCAGTAATAAATGCTATAAATGATATTACTTTAGTAGAACCTTTAAGGTTACTTTCTGTGGAAGAACTTAATAGTTTAGATGAAGGTTTTATAGATGATTTTACTATAGTATATAATTATAAAAAAGAAACTGGTACAATTGATATCCATGATAAAAATTTTAATATTGGTGAAAATGCTGGTAAAGTAAATAATATTATTAAAAAATGGAATAAGAAGAAAAATAAGTTTAATGAAGTAAAAAGAAAATTAATTGATGAATTGTGTATGTCTTTAAAAGAAGAAGAATTAGCCAAGTCTGTTGTTCTTGCCGAAGAATCAACGGATGGGGATTTTAGTTTGGTATTACAATCTTTTGATGATGTTAGGGGGGCGATTCTTGGAGAAACCGAAGAAGAATCAACTCAGTCATTGGAAACTTTGGGAAATGAATTTATAAGTGATTGTGATGATTATCATATTCTAGCTAAAAAAATGAATATTTTAACTTTTATTAATAATATGTCTGATGATAAAATTAAACAAATAAATGCAGTATTAAATTGTGATTTTAGCGATGATTATTCACCAAAGGAAACTTTGTTAATGCTTATTAATAATGTGTCTGATGAACATTTGGATCAAGTGCTAAAAATATTGGATAATGTTTATAGTAACGACGTGCCAACTGTCCATGATGGAAAATCAATTAGTTAAGCTGGGTAGTGTGTCTTGATAAACATTGTGTTGTTGGTTTTTCTTACCAATACTAAATATTGTAGAATTCTAAAATACTCTATAAAGATGAAACTTTATAGAGTATTTTTACATTTGTTTACATTTAAATACAAAATGTGATTATTTTTACAATAAGTTACTTATTGGTCAACTTTTTATTTATTTGTGTGGTTAAATAAATTTTATTTTTTAGTTCCTTTGATTTTAGCGTCTAGATAGTAGTCTCTTAATTCTTTAAACCTTTGATAGTGAACGATTTCTCTTTCTCTTAAGAATGCTAGTGGTGCTAGTACGTCTGGGTCATTTGTTAGATCCATTAGGTGTTCGTAGGTGGCTCTGGCTCTTTGTTCAGCTCCCATATTACTTTCTAGATCGGCAATGTAGTCGCCTGCTACTTTGATATAGGACATGCTAAATGGATTACCGAAGGTGTCAGATGGGAATAGGTCTTTACCGAACTGTGCGTAGTTGGTGTCTAAACCTGCAGCTTTTATTTCTTCTAGGCTTGCGTCTTTGGTTAGTTGGTAAAGCATTGTACTGATGATTTCGACGTGAGCTAATTCTTCGGTACCAATGTCAGTTAGTAAGGCTTTACCTCTATCATCTGGCATACTGTATCTTTGATCTAGGTATTGCCAAGCGGCCGCTAATTCGCCGGCGGGACCGCCATATTGAGCAATTATATATTTGGCAAGTTTTAAATCTTTATTTTTAATATTTACAGGATACTGTAATTTTTTTTCATATTTCCACATAATGGTACCCCCTATTCATTTTCCCATGGCCATGGTGATTCATTCCAAGACCAAGGTGTCCTTTCTGCACTATTTACATATATTGGTCCATATTCTTTTTCATAATCTTTTGTGATTTTATCTAATTCTTTAGTAAATGTTTTGAATAGATTTAACATATTTGTATCGTTTGGATGTGTATCTAAATATAGATTTAAATCATGAGTTGCGAAAGAATAAGCATATATATATGTAAGCATTTCTGCCTGTTTGTTTATTGGTTTTACCTCGTAAGGCTTTGATATTTTATATGAATTATATAAGTCTTTAAACATATTACCGCTGATGAAACCGGTATATACTTCGTATAGATCATTTGGATTTACGTTTTGGATGTAGTTTGGTTTATTAAAGTTCATGTTATTACCTGCTTCTTTATTTAATTTGTTTATAAGTTCGTTATTTGGTGTTCCTTGAACATTTAGATTTGAATTTATATTATAATTTTGGTTATTAGTGTATATTCCGTTTGTGGCGTATTTTTGATTACTCGCATAAGTTCCGCTTTTGGTGTAGTTATAGTTGTTGTTTGGCATGTTTTGCCCAGTTATGGTTTTATTCCAATTATAGTTTGGATACATTTCGGTATTGTAATTTGAATTATTTGGAATATAATTCATATTGTTATAGTTATACATTTAATTACCCTCCTCAATTTTATGGTATGATTACCTAGCGTCTGTGAACGGGCTAAAGACTAGAAATAGGTGTTTTTTGTTGATTACTTGAAAAAAGGCCTTTTGAGTGTTGCTATTTCGGAAAATATGATGTAGTATAACGTGTGGTGATGTTGGTGAGTAAGTTTTACAATGAATTGGCGAGGAAATTAGGTCCTACATCGTTTACTAGAGGTGTTAGTTATAATGCGTCTAAGGTACATTTAACTCGCTCGGAGTTTAATGATGAATATAAAAAGAGTTTTTTTGATGTACAGTCAGAGAACAGCGATGAAGCTTATAAAGTAGTAATTTTGACTGATACTGAAGATGAAGAAATTTTGAACTATTCTTGTAGTTGCCCATGGTTCGCTCAGGTTCATACTTGTAAGCATGTCGTGGCGTGTGCGATTAAGTATGAAGATTTTATATTTGATGATGAAGAAGGAGCAACTCAAATTGATGAGAAACATAAGTTGCAAGTATCAAGGTCTATTATTAACACTTTATTTAAACCTAGAAATAAGAATATCAGGAAGAAACTTAAACTTGAGATAATACTTGCGGAAACCAACACTTGGTATGATGATAGATTATATGCACAATTTAAAATAGGTGAAGAAAAGACTTATGTACTTTCAAATAAGTATAATCGTTTTATTTCGGCGTATGAAAAAGGTGAGCCTTTTAAGATGACTGCAAAATTCACTTATGATCCGGCGGTACATTATTTTAGTGATGAAGATAAAAATATTTTAGATTTTGTCGCTGGTAATTATCAAACACTTAGTAATAGTGATGGATTATTTATTATGCCTAGGCAATTGGATTTTTTTATGAACTTTCTAAAGAAAAAGAGATTTCGTATTAAGGATGGTCCTACTTTTCAAGGCTTTTTGGAAGAAAATCCTTTTGATACGGAACTATCACGTGCGGGCGATACTTATACTTTGAAGATTGTTAACCAAGATAGTTATAGTTCACTTTGTTCTTCTAGATATATTTATGATAGTAAGAATATGTATAAACTTTCGGATGATATAGCTGTGATGTATTTTAATTTATTAAGATTTGGAATGGATAGTCTTGTTTTTGAAAAAAAGGATCTTAATAATTTTACACAAGGGGTTTTACCTTTAGTTAAGGATAAAGTTGTGGTAGATGAAAGTGCTGGTGAGATTAAGATTAGTTTAAAGCCAAGGGGTCAGTTATATTTTGATTTTTATCATAATGCAATTGAGTGTAAAGTTAAGTTAATATATGGCGAAAAGGCGATCAATTTATTTGATAAAGTTGATAATATTTTAAGAGATGACGAGTACGAAAGTAGTATAATCATGAAATTACATGAACTTGGCTTTGAAGAAAATAAGAAGAAGTTTATTCTTGATGATATTGATTTAATGGGTGAATTTTTAGATGAGGGACTTGATAAGCTTACTGATAAATATGAGATTTTTACTTCTAAAAAGATAAAAGATAGTAAGATTATGAAGAATATAAATGGTAATGCGAATTTTTCTATTGGTCAAGATAATATTATGAAGTATGATTTTTCTTTGGATGGTGTTTCTACGTCGGAACTTTCGTCTATTATGGACAGTATGCATATGAAGAAAAAATATCACAGGCTTAAGAATGGTGATTTGATTGATTTACGTCATAATGATGCTTTAGAGAATATTGATAAGTTAGCGGCCGATATGGACTTATCAGAAAAGGAACTTCTAGGTGGCGAAATTCCAAAATATAGAGCTATATATTATGATAGTTTGAAGAACAGGTATGGTAATATTATTAGGACTAATAATTTATTTGATGATCTCGTTACGAATTTTAAGAAGTATAAAGATGCTGAAATTAATCTTTCTAAAGAGGAAATGGCTGTTCTTCGTGATTATCAAAAAACTGGTGTTAAGTGGTTATATAATATTTATAAAACTGGTTTTGGCGGAATTTTAGCGGATGAAATGGGTCTTGGTAAGTCTATTCAACTTATTTATTTAATTAAGTTATTAGTAAGGGAAAAGGCTGATGCGAAAATATTAATTGTGGCACCGACATCTCTTGTTTACAATTGGAAGAAAGAGTTTGATAAGTTTGGCTCTGATATTAAGTATGGTGTTTTCGCCGAAGGAAGGGCTGAAAGGCGAGCTTTACTTAATGATTCTGATGATATTAATGTATATATTACTACTTATGGTCTTGTTAGGAATGATTTGGATGAGTATAATAATATTAATTTTGATTTGGTTGCTATTGACGAGGCCCAGAATATTAAAAATGCTTCTACTTTGGTTACTAAGGCTGTTAAGAGTTTGAATGCAAGGGTTAAGATTGCACTTACTGGTACGCCACTTGAGAATTCGGTCATGGAACTTTGGAGTATTTTTGATTTTATTATGCCTGGTTATTTAGCAAATAGTAAGAAGTTTAAGAGTTTATATAATATAGGTGATGTTGATGATGAGTCACTTAAGAAGTTAAATAATCTTAATTTACAGATTAATAATTTTATATTAAGACGTAGAAAGAGCGATGTAGCGAAGGATTTACCTGATAAGATCTATAATAATATATATGTTGATTTTGGTGCGGAACAGAGGAAACTTTATATGGCACAGGTGCAGAAGACTAAAGAAGAAATGCAGGAGATGATGGCTACTGAAGGGTTTATTAAGGCGAGGTTTAAGATTTTACAACTTTTAACTAAACTTAGGGAGATATGTATTGATCCTTCTATGGTGTTTGATAATTATAAGGGTGATAGAGTCAAGATTGATGAACTTATTAGGCTTGTTTTAGAGACGAAGGCTAATGGACACAAGATGCTCGTTTTTACTTCTTATAAGACGGCACTTGATATTGTACTTAAGGAATTTGAAAAAAATGGCATAACAGCTTATTCGATAGATGGTAGCACACCTTCTAAAAAGCGTATGGAGCTAGTGGAGAAGTTTAATAATGATAATACTGATGTGTTTATTATTACGCTTAAGGCTGGTGGTACGGGACTTAATTTGACATCTGCAAATGTTGTTATTCATTTGGATTTATGGTGGAACCCACAGGTTGAGAATCAGGCTACCGACAGGGCACACAGAATTGGTCAAAAAGAGACTGTTTCGGTTATTAGGCTTATTGTAAATGGCACAATTGAGGAGAGAATTCTTGAGTTACAGGAAAAGAAACGCAAACTTGCTGATGTGCTAATCGAAGGTGATACTAGGTCTTTGAATAATCTTTCTAATTTGTCTGAAGAAGACATACAAATGTTGCTTTCTATGGACAATGATGAGGGTGTTAGAAAATAAATTTTCAAAAAAATGAAATAAAATGACAAAATAACTTGTCAAAAGACGTAATTATTGATAGAATAATTATGTTCTTGTATGGCGGAATTGGTGAAGTGGTTAACACGACGGATTGTGGTTCCGTTACGCATCGGTTCGATTCCGATATTCCGCCCCAGAATGTAAAATCGTCGCACCAATTGCGACTTTATGATTAAATCAACTGAAAAAAGTTGATTTTTTTGTGCTATTGCAAAGAAAGGTGTGATGTGATATGATAGTAATCATCAAGAAAAAATCAATATGAGTAAAGAACTCTATTCTAAAATTGAATGGACTTGCACATTTCAGAAGAAAGACTTTAAAATTCTTGGGGGTCATCTTCGTATTGTGAAGCATACCAATTTAGCGTATGTGGAACCACATAGGGTTATTATTGATAACAAACTATATTTGTTCTTTAATGACCAAACATATTTCTATATTGGGAACCTAGAAAAGAAAATTCCCTTATCCGAATTATCAAATTACATAGCAAGGCATTAAGAATTTTAGAATTTTAAAAAATTGCTTTATATTGATTGTTTTGTCGTGCAAATAATCAAATAAATTCTAAAATTGATGTCATTGTTATGTGACATCTTTTTATGATGCCTTTCATTACAAAAAGAAGGAGGTAATCATTATGGATAATGAAAGGAAAATTGCAGGAGTTTATATTAGGGTATCTACTGAAGATCAAGCAAGAGAAGGTTTTAGTCTAGGGGAGCAAGAAGAAAAACTACTAGAGTTATGCAAGTTTAAAGAGTTAGAAGTTTATAAAGTCTATAAAGATGCCGGAATATCAGCTAAAGATATGGCTCATAGGCCACAATTTCAAGCAATGCTTAAAGATATGAAAGACGGCAAAATAAATTATATTGTCGCCTATAAACTAGATAGGATAACTCGTTCAGTTCGTGATTTAGAAGAACTAATTAGTATGCTTGAAGAAAATAACTGTTATCTACTATGTGATAGAGATGATGTAAATACCTCTACTGCTAACGGAAGATTCTTTGTAAGAATGCTTACAGTATTATCCCAATTAGAAATTGAAATTGTATCAGAAAGAACAAAATTTGGTTTAACAGGAGCAATTAAATCAGGGCATATTCCAGGTAAAAGACCTTTTGGCTATAAAAGTGATGAGAATAAAAAAAGGATAATTGATGAAGCAACTAGACCTTATGTAGAAAAAATATTTGATATGTATTTAGAAGGTAAAAGTTATCAACAAATCGCAAACTATTTTAAAACCAATAATATTTATCCTAAAAAACCATGGCCTGATTCGCATATTCAAAGAATTATTGATAACAAAATTTATATGGGTGATTATGAACAACATAAAACCATTGGTAAAAAAGAAAATAAAGAGCCCACTATTTATATGAATGTTGTCGAACCAATCATATCAAGAGCTAAATGGGAAGAATGCCAAAAACAAAAGGAAAGAAATCAAAGAAATTATATGAGAGATAGAATATATACTTTCTTTCAAAAACTTAAATGTCCTACTTGTGGAAAAATTATGAGATGTAAAGGATCTGGTGGTAAAAAAAGAAATTATATGTATTATAACTGTGAACATTGCTACACCAATTTTAATGAAGAACAAGTAGAAAAAGTTATGCAAGGTTTTATCTTTGATTTACTTGAATATGATATGGCCGTTAAAAAATATTTTATGCCAATTTTAGAAGCTAAGAATAATATCAATACAGAAGAAATTGATAAAGAAATTAAAGAACTTGAAAAACAAAGAAATAGAATAAAACAGGCATATATTAGTGGCATAGTAGAAATAGATGATTTTAAAGAAGATTATAAATTTATTGAAGATAAACTTGCTAATTTAGAAAACAAAAAACTTGAAATGATAAACCTAGAACACTTTAATTACTCTCCACATGAACTGCTTGCCCAAAGAGATATTGAAAGAGAAAAATTGATTAGATTAGATACTTTAAATAAACTCTTAAAAACAAAATGGAATGGTATGGATAAATCGGAAAAGCAAGAATTTATTGCTAAATTTATTGATACTATTGAACTTGAAAAAGATGAAAAAAACAATTTAGTAGTCAAAGAAATTAACTTTAGAAAAACTTTTATCAGTCAGTTATGTAAATTTTATGATGCTGGCATATTTGATGTAGCAATACCTGTTGATATAGGAGGAGAAGAACAACATATAATTGGTGGCAGAATGACTGAAAAACAATTAGATGAGTATTTAAATAAAATGAATGAGCACTTTGAAACATCATTTTATGAAACGTACGAAAAAATTGACAAGAAAACAAATGAATATTTCTTAGAATACCAACCAAAAGAAAATGAAAAAATAGTAAGATTTGTAGCACTTTCACCAGAAAATAAATTCCCAATAACCTTAGAAAATATTAAAGATAGATACGGGTTTGTTAGCTACAAAACAAATAAGTTGTTAGAAAATTAGAAAGAGTATGATGAAAAATGAAAATAAACTATATTAAAAATGGTGATTATTATTTACCAGACTTAAATTTAAATGAAGAAAAACAAGAAAATATTGGAAGATACGGAATATTAAGATTACGTTATATTAAAGAAAACAAAAAAGAACTTTATACTCATTTATTAATGACAAATAAATTAAATTATCATTTAAGGTTAATTAACGAAGTTTGTGAAACTAGATTTAAAGTTTTAATGGAAGATTTTATTAAAAATGATAAAAGACTAACCGAAAAAAGCAAAGCGAAAAATGGACTTGAGTGGACTAAAATTATGAATAACTATAAGAATGCTGCTGAAGAAATGATTATGAGTGAACTAATTTATGTTTAGTTTCTCTCTATCTTCCATCATAAGCAAGCAACGTGTTTTTACTCCCATCACAAAAAACACACTAAACAGAAAGATTTTTATCTAATGGCTGTTACTAAAATATGGAAGATAAAAAATAATTTAAAGCATTCTATAAATTATATAGTTAATCATGAAAAAACTTTAAACACTGAGTATGGAAAAAATGTATATGATGAATTTCATTTAGATAATAAACCTAATTATAAAAACGAATTGTCTCATTATATTACAGGAGTTAATTGTCTAGCAAATACGGCATATGAAGATATGATGATGACTAAACAGCAATACGGCAAAGAGGATGGCATTATTGCCTATCATGCATATCAATCTTTTAATGATGATATTACTCCTGAACTTGCTCATGAAATTGGTATTAAACTAGCTGAAGAAATGTGAAATGATTTTGAAGTAGTTGTTGCTACTCATCAAAATACTAATCATATTCATAATCATTTCATAATTAATTCTGTTTCATATTATACGGATAAAAAATATAACAATAATAGACCTAATTTGGCTAAATTGAGGCATATATCCGATGCTTTATGTGAAGAATATGGACTAACTACTTTAAATGAAAAAAGTGAATATAAAAACACTTATAAGTATAAAGTGTTAGATAACGATTATTATAAAGTAGTTAAAGAAGATATAGATGATATTCTTAGCTATTCAATTACCTATGACCAATTTATAAACAGATTAAAAAAATTAAATTATAAAGTTTATAACAATTATGGTAAACTTACTATTTATAAAGAAGGTTTTGATAAGGTTAGAATTGAAAAAGCATTTGGTGAAGATTATTGTATTGATAAAATTAAAGATAAACTATATAACAACAAATATTCAAATCAAATTGCCTTCAAACCAAAATCCCAAAAGTCTATATTTGAAAAGTTTTTATCTATTACCAATAATAAGCATAAAGGAATACTTGGTTTATACTATTATTATTGCTATTTATTAGGTGTATTTCCAAAAGAAAATCCTAAACAATATTTGCCTTATTCAATAAGAAAAGAAATTAAAAAAATGGAACAATATTCTGAAGAAGCAAGGTTTATGGTTTCCAATAAAATTGAAACTAAAGATGATTTAGAAATTTTATTAAAAAATACAGAGGAGCAATATTATAAATCAACTAGTGATAGAACAAATTTATGGACAAGACATCGTAGAGCAAAAACTGACGATGTTAAAAATGAAATTAAATCTAAAATAGATGAAATTCAACCTAAAATTAAGGAACTTCGTAAACAAATTAAGTATTGTAAAAATATTAAAGAAAGATCTGAAGAAATGCAAAATAATATTAATAATTTTGATAAAGATTTAGCCAAAGAAAAAGACAAGTCATGGTCTAGATAACCTGATTTGTCTTTTTATTATTTGTGTTTCATTCCATAGTCAGTTATTACACCATCATAGTTTTCAATACTACCATCCATTTTATCTTCAGAAATCATTGACATTGGAATCACCATAGTTTTAGGGCTTTCTTTTTTTAAGGTGTATTCTGTATCATCAGCATATTCCCTTGCTGATTTTACTTCTAAATCATAAGAATGTAATTTATCAATAAATGTATTTAGGCTTTCATTACCCTCTCTAAAATAAACTCTAAAAGCTTCTTTGACTATTACATTTGATAAAGGTATATCATTATTCTTCAAAGTTTCTATAACCTCTTTTGAGTTTTCTTCAGTTATCTCAATTACATTATTATTTAAATCTAATATAGAATGTTTTACAGCTTTACCTTTATCATAGAAATATTCTTCTGGTTTGTACTGCCTTAAATATTGTAATGAATGACTTTTTAAAACTGAAAATCTTTCATTATCAGATAAATTCTTAAAACTTTCTTTTTTTGTATCAATATATAAAGTATTAAAGAAAGTTATTACTTCACCAAGTTTTTCATTTGGTATATCAACATCATTTGTAATCCAATTATTATCTAACGATTCATAAATTTTATGCAAATTACCAATAGAAACACCACTCTTTGCTAATAAATAAGAAAGCTTTATTTTTTGTTCATTATTTAATGCTTTCGCATTTCTACCAACATTACGAAGTTTTGGATTATATCTAACTTTTCCAAGTGAATCAACAATAACACTCATTTTTTTAATGTTTTTAATCATAATATTTTTAAATCGGTATGAATTATCATTCAATGTTTTTTGAATTGCAATATATTGTTCTGGATATTTATCTTTCATTTTTTCTAAAACATTATCAATAAAAACTATATCAACGCCATATTCATCAGATAATTGCTCTTTTGTTTTTAAAGTTTTAGGTAAATTATACAATTCTATTTCAATTTGCTTTTCATTTTCTTCTGTTTTTATAACTTTTTGCATATCAGAATTTGGCATTATGCTTTCTGGATTATTTTTTGCATATTCAATCATTTCATCAGTTAAATATTGCTTAGAAATTAAATTAATGTTTTTAGTTTTTTCAAAAATTTCATTATAAAAATTAGTAAGATAATTCTTTTTTTTAGTTTTAGGTACTTCAAGTAATTTTTTTTCAAGGAATTTATCAACCATTTTTTTAGTTATATAACCCATTGGAACATATTCAAAATCCTCAATTGTTAGTGAACCTTTGTGCAAGTTATCGCTTTTTATATATCTATAACTATCTTTTGAATTACGATTTACATTATATATGAATATTTCTTCAATTTGTTCTTTCAAAGTTTGTCTTTTTAATGTGTAATTATAAAACTTAGAAAAACTTTCAACATATATACTGGCTAATTCTTCTGTTTGAAATTTTCTTGGAATCTGTCTTATACTATAATAAGACCTTCTGATGCATTCATTACACATTTCTTGGGTCGTATATTCTTCTGGAATATTAGAAATACTTCCACCATGATTTATATAATAATTACACAAATCTTGCGTTATGTATTCTTCTGGCACCCTTGTTAATGAGAAATATTTTTCATTATCTATTTTTCTCATAAAAAAGTATTCAAAAGCATATTCTCTATATTTGCCCTTAACATCACTTGGATGTCCACCATTTTGAATATATTGTTCGCACATTTCTTTTGTCAAAAATTCTTTGGGAATACCACGAATGTCCCCTGTTTTATTAAACCAAAAATTGCAAAGAGTAGAATTTTTTTTATCGCTAGGTATACTAAGTCTAAAGACATAAGGGTCATCATATTTCTCAAAATATGCCTCACACATTTCATTTGTTAAAAATTGTTCTGGTATATACTGTATAAATGTCTTTGAATTGTGTGTTTCATTAGAAGACATACATTCTTCAAAATATTCATTACACATTTCTTGAGTTACGAATTCTTCTGGTATTCCCCTAAGGTCATGCTTCCATTCATACCAAAGATTACATATAAATGCATTTCTTTTATCTTCATTAATGCTATTTAGATTATGAGACGCGAAATATCTTCTGCACATATCTTCTGTAATATATTCTGAAGGGATTTTATTTATATCTCCCGTTTTTGCGAAAAAATCATTGCAAATCTCCTGAAAAACAGAATGTCTATATTCTTCAGGAACTTCATTAGGTTTTCCACCATTTTTCAAATAATCATAATAATATTTTTGCATTTCATCCATATATTATCACCTTAATTTAATTAAATTATATCAAATTAAGCATTTGCTTACAACTGTTGATTAATAAAAACATTATATTAACTAAAAAAGACATAACTAAATGGTTATATCCTTAATATCTTCTTTTGAATACTTCAGTATCTTTATAAGCATCTGCTAATTCTGCATAACCTTTTCTTTTTTCTTTTAATAAAGGATGTTCTGTGCGAAGAAGATAGGTAACTAATAGTTCATATATTTCCCTATGAGTATCCATCTCTCCACCATAATTTTCTCCTACTGTGTAAGAATCAATTTTCCCTTGAATATCTAATTCAACTGCTCTTGCAAGTAGCTCATGGCCATCATATTTCTCATATTTCTTTAATAATTAATCAACCATCTCTTTATCATTAAGAAACATATCAGAATAATAATGTGATTCTTCATCATTATTAGCATTAAAAATTACTGATGAATATTTCCCTTTCTTGTTTTGTGATTTTAAATCATTAGTTGGTTCTTTATAATCTCTTTCTTCATTCATTTTTAATCCTCCTCTTCAAATGAAATATTAATTATTTCTTCACAAAATAATTTTATTTTATCAATAATTATATTAACAATTATTCTTTCTTTATCTATTCTTTTACACCTAACAAATACATCTTCATCTGGGATAATATCAACCTTGTAGTCTAAATCAACGCCATTTTCCACCAAATCATTATTTTCATAATATAAATAATCACTAATTCCTTGTCTTTCTATGATGGCATCTACTTTTAAACTTTTAAGATATTCTAAATATTCAAAACTTTCAAAACAATGTTTTTTAGTTTTTTCTTCTTCTTCGTATGAAATCAGTAAATCAACAACTTTAATATTTGTTTTTTTAGTATGCATACTTCCAATACTATACTGAACATTTTCGTTTTTATATACTTGGTTACCTATTTTAAACATCTTAAGCCTCCAATAAAAATTACAAATTACAAATGTATGTCTACAATTATTCTATCATATTTGAATAACACTGAAAAGCATTATACTACTTTATTTTTTAACAATCCATTCGCCGTTCTTATTAGCCCCAGATCTTTCAATATAGTCGTTATCAATTAAATATTTTATATGATTTCTAATAGTTCTAGGAGTTACACCTAATAAATTGGCCATTTCATCTTGAGTAATTTTAGGTTTATCTTCTATTAATCCGATTATACTTTTTTGTATATTATTTAATTCAAATTTTGCATAATCAATTACAGTATGTTTTTTATTTACTTTGTTATCATACTCAAATTTATTTTGATTATATTTAATACTAACTCTTATAAAGTGTGGATAAAAATGATAGATACTCTTATCATATTTTTTTAGTATTCTTCTAATACCTGTCCCTAAATGTTCAACCAGTTCTAAATCTCTAAACACTCTCATTAATTCAGGATTTTTAGGAGCTGAATATCCTTGTAAAAATTCTTCTTCGGTAAATTCACTTTGAATTCCACCAAATGAAGATACTTCTAATCTATCACTAAAAAATTCAAATTTAGGTGGATATTCATTAGACCAATCATTATGGACAATAGCATTTATTACAGCTTCTCTAACAGCAGTATAATCATACATAGGTTGTTCTTTTCTTTCTGGGTATGTAATTTTAGCATATACCTTATTTTCAGTTCTAAATTTTTCTAAAACTCTATAAGTTGCTTTAATAAGTGAACAATCACCAAATTCATAATTTTCCATTAATTCATCCACGTCATCACCTACATATTTAGCAACTTTAATTGAAACTCTATTATTATCAGCTAGAAGGTATGCAACATAATTGTATTTACCATCTTTTGTATAAAATTCTAATTGTTTTTCAAAATTATCTCCAATTTCAAAACCCTTTTCAGCATAGTATATTTTTAAATCTGCAAAAGTTAAATCCTGTTTTGGAGAAACGATATTTTTTAATGAATTTTTTGTTCTTTCTCTAAACATTTTATTTATTAAGTGCTCATCCATTCTTTCATTAGAACTTCCAACTCTAATAAAACAACTATCAGGAGTCATTCCCATACCTTTCACATGATAAGGAGTATCATATCCTTTAGCAATTGTTATTTTTAAATATTTTTTATTATCTTTTTCTAATACTTCTAAATCAAACAACCCTAATACTGAGGGCTCAATACTAGAAATAATTTTATCTTTAACTTTTCTTTGTAATAAATCCATATTATTTTTTAGTCCAACTACATTACCTTTATCATTAACTCCGATATAAATATTTCCACCATCTTTATTTAAAAAAGCAATAACTGTTTCTTCTAAATCATCAACTAATTTAACTTTAAATTCCGTTCTTGAATCTTCAATTGTTTCTATCATTTTGCACCTCCATTATCATCTAAACTAATCATATCACATTTTCTAATATTTTCCTAGTGAATTTCCTAATAAATTTCCTAATAAATTTCCTAATAAATTTCCTAATAAATTATTGTCGTAAGAAATGTTGCAAGAAAAGCCGTAAGAAAATTTAACGATTTTGTTAGAAAATGTCTAAAAATAATAAATAGAGTGTTATAATATATGACAAAGTTTTTTGATAAAGAGGTGAAAAAGTATGATCATAGCATTAGCATTACAAATTATTGGTCCTATATTAACAATTATTGGTATGTTTGCAACATTTTTTATAACAAGATATAGTTGTAAAAAAGAAATTGAAAAGATACAAAAAGAAAAATCCATTGAAAAAACAATCGATATTCCAAATAAAGCATTAAATTGTATGCATGAAATGAGCAAAAACCCAAATACAAAGAATTTAAATAAATATACAAAAGAATGGGTTGAAATAATTAATTCTATTTTTTCATATGGAAGCAAAGATGCGATAAACATATGTACCTATATACAAGAACAAGCATATTTAAATAAAGTGAATAATTGGAATTTGCTTTGTGCTTTTAGCATTTTAATTACACAAATGAAATACGACCTTACCGATGAAATAGTATCCCCAGAATTTTATTTTAGATTAAAAATAAATGATTATGATAATATGAAGATTCAAATAATTGACATTATTAATAAAATTATAGAAGAATTAAAACTAAATAAAGAGTTTATAATTAAAAAAAGGAATATAGAAAAACAAGTAAATATAAATTCTGAAGTAAAATCTAAATAGTATAATAAACCATTGCAATTTCATATAACTTTTGTTATAATCAACTTAGTTGATTTGGTCCTTTGTGGGAATATCTTTTTGCGAATATACTTAGAATTATGGCCCCAGATGAACATACCGAGTTTAGCTTTTGTTTATAAGGGCTTGCTCGTTTTTTTTAGTTTCTGAAACAAAGATTATAAGTAAAATAATATTATAAAATGGGCTTTAGATATACAAAAAAAATAAAACAGCATAATTTAATATATTGTTAAAATTAATTTTTAATATCTAGGCAGTTAGGTAGACTATTATTATATGTGATTATAAGGATGTGCATAGCACGAGTCATGGCAACGTATAAAAGTTTCATGTCTAAATTATTATTAGAGGAGAAATTTGTTTCATCAGCGTTGTTAATGATAACTCTATCAAATTCTAAACATTTACATAAATGACAAGGAATGGTGCATATACCATTATTGAAATGTTGTTCTTTATTTGTTATGTTGTTGATTTTAAATGAATCTTTTAACTCTGAATATAACATTTTTGACCATGTTTTATATGGCAAAAAATGTTTTTTTATTAAAAATAGATTTTATTTATTAATGTTTTTAAAGAGTTAAAAAGAAATATTAGTAACATATGTGATATAATCAGGTTAGTGATGATACATTCATGCACGAAAATAGGTGCCAATGCACCATATTAATTAAATAATTATTTAGGGTTAAACCTTTATTTTAACTCTCTGTGTCATCTTAAATGGTATTAAATAAAAAAACAAAGCATTATTTCTGTGCTTCAATATATTCTTTAACTAGAGGAATTCTTTTTTTATCTTTTTCTCTAGTACTACTTTCTAAATATTTTAAATATTCGTTTATGTTTTGAACATAATACCCATTTACTAGTTCTGTTTGATATGAAGAAGTTCCTTTTCTATCACAAACACATTCAATATTTTCAGTAACTTTGTACCAGCCATTTTCCTTTTGGACTAGGTTATAATGTTCTTTTAATTTTTGTAGTCCTAATTCAGTAACTACGATATCTAAATCACCAGCATCCTGCAATATATTTCTTAATACTAAAGCACCTGATGAGACTACATAAAATTCTTCTTTTGGAATGTTAAGTTCCGAAATTAAATTTAACAGCTCTTGTTTACTCATTCTACTATTTTCCATAAATACCTCACTTCCTTTATTATATTATATATGATATTTAATTGGTTTTAAATATTAATAAGTATTTTTTTGAGTTAGTGTTTGCGTATTATGCTTATTAATGCTATAATTCGATATGTAGTGATATTTAATTATAATATCATATCAAAATTATTTGGAGGTTATTTGGTTACTATGAATTTAGAAGAAAATGTACACGTGAATATTGATAGGATTAATGAAATTGATATGCGTATAAATGAACTTGAAAAGTTAAAAGTGAATAAATTTAATGATTTAAATAAGGCTGAAGAGAGACTTGCCGAATTAAGGCAAAGACGCGAATTACTTATAACTCTGGTGGAAAATTTTAAAAATGACCCTGATATAAAACGTCTTTATATTAACAGAAATGCATCTTTAGGCAGAGTTAGTCTTAATTTAAAAAGACTTAAGACATTACAGCAAATGACAATAAGTGGTGTGTCTAAAGTAGAGCGCAAAGATATTTCTCTACCTTACTATGATGATTTAGGTGCTAAAATAGCAGCTAATACGAAAAGGGTTGGTCTTGGGCTTTTAGTTTTTATGGCATTTCGTAAGGGAAATCTTTTAGAGGTAATTTCATCATTAGGTTTATCTTTGTATTTAGGTAGTAAAGTAGAAAAATCTAAAGAATATATTTCAGTAGATAGAGCCTATGCTGAATGCGAAAGAAAACTTTCTACCGCAAGAGAACAGTTCTATACTGCTGAAGGTAAGGTAACGAAGTTAGAAGAATTGATTAGGTTATTCAATGAGGTATATAGTTCTGATGAATTATTATATTATATAGATGAATGGACAAAAACAGTTTTTGAGATAAAGGACTTGATATTGCAGATCGATAATGAAATTTTGGTGTTGTTAAAAGAAAAAACATTACTGGAAAATGTTCCTGTAAACGCAGAGGTTAATATTAATACAAATGATGACAAGGTAAGAAAGATAGGCCTTTTTAAGCCTGCTGATACATCTAAAGATGAATTGTAAAATTATATACAATATTTTTACGTTTTACGGATTTACGTATGAATGTTATGCCTTTTACCTTTTATTGTTTTTGTGATGAGGTTTTGATATGAAATATGAATTTGTGAAAAAATTAATTTTATTTTTGTTATTTATTTTGTTTTTAGTTTGCATAATTATTCTTGTATTTACGCCTAATATTAGTTTAAATGATGATAAATATTTGAAGGTTTCTTATAATGATGATTATAAAGAGCCTGGATATAAAGCATCATTTATGGGGAAGGATTACCATAATAGGGTTATTGTATCTGGCCATGTTAATACGAAAAAACTTGGTGAATATGTGCTTACTTATAAGGTGAGTAATTCTATATTTACGAGTAAGGTTAAAAGAACAATAGAGGTTATTGATACAGAAAAGCCTTCTATTAGGCTTACTGGTGGTGATGTGATTACTATTTGCCCTAATGAGAAATACAAGGAAAAAGGGTATGTCGCACTTGATAATTATGACCATGATTTAACTGATAAGGTAAAGATAGAGACCTTTAAGGATAAGATTATTTATAGCGTATCTGATTCATCTTTAAATAAAACAAAGGTTGTAAGAGATTTAATATATGAAGATAAAAAGAAACCAGAAATTGTATTTGACCACAGTTCACCAGAATATGTGATGGAAGGCAGCACTTATAACAGTAATGTTTTTTACGCTAACGACAACTGTGATGGGGACGTTTCAAAAAAAGTGATTGTTAACGGGAATGTTGACACTTCAAAACCTGGTAAGTATACGTTAAAATACAAGGTATCTGATAATGCGGGTAATGAAGATGTTGTTACTAGAACGGTAATTGTACAGAATAAAGATTTATACACGCCTTATGGATGTGGTATTAAGGCTGGAATATTTTTAACTTTTGATGATGGACCTTCTAATGGTACTACTGAAGAAATCTTGAATATTTTGAAGGATGAAGGGGTGAAAGCGACATTTTTTGTTACTAATGGTGGCCCTGATAATTTAATAAAACGTGAGTATGATGAGGGACATGCGATAGGTATTCATACAGCGTCTCATAGATATAATGAGGTTTATGCTTCGGTAGATAGTTATTTTAATGATTTGGACATTGTATTTAAGAGAATAGAGAGAATTACTGGCAAACAGACGAAAATTATTAGATTTCCTGGTGGTAGTAGTAATACGGTGAGTGCTAAATACAGTCCTGGTATTATGAGTGAACTTACTAATGAGGTCATAAATAAAGGTTATAAGTATTATGATTGGAATGTGGATTCTGAAGATGCAGGAAGATGTGCTGGTGGTACGGCGTCTTGTGTTTATGAAAATGTTGTTAGCCATTTATCTACTTCAAGATGCAATATGGTTTTAATGCATGATATTAAGTTTACTACGGCAGGGGCTTTAAGAGATATTATTTCTTATGGAAAAGCAAATGGTTATAGTTTTTATAAGATAGACGCTAATACGCCAATGGTAAAACAGAAGGTTAATAACTAACTGTTTTTTCTTTTTATGTATTTTTACTTGATATTGTGGGTAAATCAATATATAATATTGGCCAGAGGCGGATTGTATGAAGAAAGATGAAATGAAGCGTATCATTGATGGCTTAAGCGATTTAATTATGAATCGTTATGAGTTGTTTTTACATCTTATAGATTTAGAGATTAATGATATTTTTTGGAATGAAGAGTATTATTCTATTGTACAGAAGTTAGGTGTTTTAACGACTAAGGAAGATAGACTTATTAGTAAATTATCTGATATAACAAGTAATCTTGCGGATGATGATTTATCTTATGAAAGTGAACTTTGTTTTGATTTAGAAATAACTGATGATGTTCTTCTTAAACGCTTAGATAGTATTTTGATGGAGACGAAGATTAATACAGATGATGAGTTAAATTATGCTTTAGATGATTATGATGACGATGAAGAGTATGAATATGATTATTATGATTTGTATGCGGTTATGGCGGAGAAGAAACTTGATTTAGAGTTTTTAGTTGCATTACAAGGAATGATTAATGAAGCATCTGGCGATAAAAGGGGTGAGTTAATAGAATTTAAGTATAGGTTTATTTTTGAGAGGAAAAAGGTTAATGATGAGGTAGAAGTTGCTTTATATAATCCCGCTAATGTATTAGATATTCCTTTATCTTTGGAGATTGACAATTTTGATGAGGATGAATATAAAGAAGTGGAGAGTTCTATTACCTTTGATATGGTACTTGAATTATTTAACGATTTACTTGTGGAAAAGCCTGAAGATTTGGCTGGTAAACGTGATTATCTTATATTTTTACTAAAAAAATTAGATGTTATTCATCTGCAAGATATGGAACAGATGACTGATTTTTGTGATGAAAGCAATGATAATGAGAACGGGTTATGTGTTTCTGATATAAGTAAGATTATTAGAAAGATAATTAATGACAAGGTTTTTGAGGGTAATATTGAATATAATGAGATATGTGAAGTGCTTGATGATGCAACGATTAACAATATTATTGCAGTTTCTAAAGTTGGAAAATTAATTTTAGATATTATTGAAGGGCTTACAGATGCAGAAGATAAAGATGAACAATTTAAAAGACTTAGAAGTCTTATGGTGCTTGAAAGAGAAATGCTAGAAAATATAAATGCTGATGAATATAATTTGGGCAGGATTATGGATGTTATTGAGAACTATGTTCCTATTTTTATTGGCGAGTTTGATAAAAAAGTAAGTAGAACTTCTTCTCTTGTAATTAACCGAATGAAAGGTGCAATTAGGAAGATACATGGTTTAGATGATGGACCAACTACACTGGAATTGGAAATGCACTCTATTTTAAAAAATAATATGTTAGACACACTTGCTCTTTATTTTAGTTTAATTAATAATATCAATGATGAAGAAGAAAGAAAGATTTATGAGAATGTATATTATCATACTTGGTTTATGGATTATTCTTTAATGGATGACTTTTTGGTTACGCAAGGGAATGTTTCAAATTTTATTTTGATGGATGATAAATTTTGGGCAGATTTTACGGGTGTGAGTGATATTGAATATGGTTATGATAAAGATATGAAGTTATTTGAGGTTGGAATTGATATTATTGAGGAAATTGATGAAATGGATTTTGATGATGCATATAATGCTCGTTATTTAGAATTTTTAGAGCTTAAACTTAAGAAAATATATGAAAATATTAGTATCGAACATGTTATGGAGTTGAAGGACGCGTTTAATGGTATTAATTCTTATAAGAGAGGTAAGTGCAAATTACTGTGCAAATCTGGTAACAAGGTAAAGAAGAATAAAACAGGTAAGTAGATGTATATTAGAAAAGATTAAAATGGTAAATACTTCGTTTTTGCATTTTATTCTTTTTTTGTATAATTTGGCGTTTGTGTAGTTATAGGCTCTTGACTGGCATACAAATGTATGGTAAGATATGTTTGTAGATTTAAAATGATATGTTGTGCTTTTCAATTTGAAAAATCACAAAAAATAAAAAATTGAAATTTGAAAAAGAAATTTAAAAACTTTTGTTGTATATTACTAGTGAGGGAGGTAATGTGCAATGTTTATAAATTCTGTGGTAATGTTTTTACTTGCAAAGTTTCATATTATTTTAAATTTGAATGGTACTGTTATTAATTTAAAGGATAATGGTTTGTATTATGAAAATTCAAGATATGTTTATAAAGGAAGTTCACCTAATAATTACATTTTGTTTAACGAGGAACTTTGGAGGATTGTGTACATTGATAGTGATTCGATAAAAATAATGAAGAATGACAGTATTGGTGAGTTGGTATTCGATGAAAGCAATAATATATGGCATTCTTCTTCGCTACGACAGTATTTAAATAATGATTATTACAATTCATTAGATACTCATGATTATATTGTTTCACATAAGTTTGATACTATGGTTTACAGCGGTCAATCTTTGGAAGATATGCAAGATGATACAAAAGGTAATTCTATGGTTTCAAATATTGGACTTATTAGTTTAAAGGATTTTTTACTGGCGAATGAGAACTCTAAATGTAATAGTGCCGAAAGTTATATTCAAAATAGTTTTTGCAAGGAAACCAATTATATAAACAAAATAATTGGCGGCGATACTGCTTGGTCTATTACTAGTGATGATGCTTCTGATAATTTGGTGGTATCGCTTGGTAATTATTATTTTGGCGATAGTTTATCTATGTATGAACTTTCTGTATATCCGTCTTTATATTTAAGCAAGAATATTAAATTTGGCGGAAATGGGACTATGAGTAGTCCTTACTATATAAAATAGTTTTTTATGGTTGAATGGAGGAATAGTATGCATGAACTTAAATGCCCTAATTGTGGCAAGGTTTTTAGAATTGATGAGGCTAGTTATGATAAAGTAGTTAAACAGGTTAGAGATGTAGAGTTTGAAAAGGAATTACAACGAACAATAATGCAAAGTGATAAAGAGAAAGAGGCTGCGATTAAGATTACTGAAGCAAGGCTTGAGAAAAAAATGGATGCAAGTTTGCACGAAAAGTCTTTAGAGATTACGGAGTTAAAAAATAAGATTAAGACGATGGAAAGTACAATGAAGTCTGATTTTGAGGTAAGGCTTGCTAAAAGGATTGGTGATAAAGATAAAGAGATAAGCGAACTTAAAAATCAGCTTAAACTTAATTTGAAAGAGAATGAACTTTCTGTTAAAGAAGCCGTTTCTTCTAAAGATATGGTTATAGAGAGATTACAAAATGAAATAAAAAATAGTAATAGTGAGTTTTTACTTAAGGAGAAGTCTATAAAGGAAGGTTATGATGAGAAAATAAGACTTAAGGATGAGCAAATTGCTTATTATAGGGATTTTAAGGCAAGACAATCTACTAAAATGGTGGGCGAATCTTTGGAACAGCATTGTTTTACGGAATTTAATAGGTATAGGCCATTATTTAAAAATGCTTATTTTGAAAAAGATAATGATGCGAGAACTGGGTCAAAGGGCGATTTTATTTTTAGAGATTTTGATGACGAGGGGACCGAGGTTGTTTCTATTATGTTTGAGATGAAAAATGAGGCTGATAAAACGTCAACCAAACATAAGAATGAAGACTTTTTAAAGGAACTTGATAAAGATAGAAAAGAGAAAAACTGTGAATATGCGGTACTTGTTTCTTTACTAGAGATGGATAGTGAGTTATATAATGGTGGTATTGTTGATATGTCCCATAAGTATGACAAGATGTATGTTATTAGACCGCAGTTCTTTATGTCTTTGATTACTTTAATTAGAAGTGCTTCTTTGAAATCTTTAGATTATAAAAAGGAACTAAAACTTGTACGTAATCAAAATATAGATATTTCTAAATTTGAAGATAATATGAATCAGTTTAAAGAAGGTTTTGCACGTAATTATCGCTTGGCTTCTACTAAATTTAAGAAAGCAATAGAGGAGATTGATAAGACTATTGATCACCTGCAGAAGACAAAAGATGCATTGCTTTCTAGTGAAAATAATTTAAGACTTGCAAATAATAAGGCTGAGGATTTAACTATTAAAAGGCTTACTAAAGATAGCGAGACTATGCAAAAGATGTTTGAAGAGCAAAAACAAAAAAGTGCTGAGAACACGGCTAATTAAAGATGATTCTTTCCAAATATTTTGTTTTCATATAATAAATCGGACTAGTTATCTTTTGATTATTTTACTTTATCACCTTTGAAAAAAGTATAATAAAAATATCTTGAGATATATAGGCTTTGTGTGATATGATGTTGATAATAGGAGGTGAAGTTATGATTGATTTACTAAAAGACAATTCTTTAATTATTACAGGAACAAAAGTTAAAGAAAAATTACTTGGCGGACTTGCTAAAGAACATAAATTACTTAATTTAAAATTTATGACTTTGAATGAATTTACTTCTGAATATTTTGGTACTTATGATGAGCGGGCTTTATATTTTTTGATTAAGAAATATGGCCTTAATTATGATGTTGCTAAAAAGTATTTAAATAATATATATTATGATGTTCCTTTTTTGAAACAATATTATGACGTTCTTATTGAAAATAATTTACTTATTTTTGATGATAGTTTTAAAAAGAGTTTAAATAATATTATGGTAATTGGATATGACAATATTGATACATATATAAAAAAGGAACTTGAAAAATATAATACCGAATATATTTCTTTGTATGAAGGAGAGCATACTCCTTTGGTATATGGTTTTTCTATGGCGGAAAACGAAATTTCTTTTGTGGCGTCTGATATTGCTAGTAAATTAAGAAATGCTGATATAAATGATTTTTATTTGATACTTGGTAATGATAGTTATAATTTTGAGGTAAAAAGGATTTTTAATTTATATAATTTACCAGTGAATTTTAATATTTCTAAAGGAATATATGGTACTGAAACTTGCAAAAAGTTTATTTATATGTTGGAAGAGACTAGAAATGTTACTAAAGCGATAGAGGCGATACCACGTAATGATGTATATAATGCGGTTATTGATGTTTTAAATAAATATGTTTTTGTATCTGAAGTTGATGATGTTTATATTGATATAATAAAGGAAGAACTTAAGCACAAGAATATAGAAGGTATAAAATTAAATAATGCAATCTCAGTTATTAATTTTGATGATATCGGCGGAGACGGCTATTATTATGTACTTGGATTTAATCAAGGGGTATATCCTAGGTTATATCATGATGATGATTTGATTAAAGATTTAGATAAGAAAAGACTTGGCATAAATACTTCTTTAGAAAATCTTAGGTATGAAAAGATTAAAATAACAAATGTTATAAATTCTACTCCTAATTTAGTAATTACTTTTAAAGAAAAAGATAACTATTTAACTTTTTATCCATCACCACTTATCAAGGAAATGGGGCTTAATGTGATTTTTAACCCTGCTATTTCTTTTGATTATTCAAATAGATATAATGAATATTCACTAGCGTTGGCACTTGATAATTTGATTAAATTTAATGAGAAGTCTCCTTCTCTGGATTTGCTTTTGAATAGTTATCCTGATATTAAATATCAGATATATGACAATAAGTTTTCGGGTGTTAGTTTTGATAATGTAAATAAATTGCTTAAGGGAAAGATGAATTTATCTTATTCTACTATTAATAATTATTTTTCGTGTGCTTTTAGATTTTATATTCAAAATGTACTTAAATTAGATCCTTATGAAGAAAAGTTTGCGACTACGGTAGGTAATTTATTTCATTATGTATTAAGTCATATGTATGATGATAATTTTGATTTGGAGAAAAGTTATAAGTTTTATTTAAAAGATAAGATTTTGACGGAAAAAGAGAAGTATTTTACCGATAAGTTATATAGTAATTTAGAGTTTGTTATTGATACTATAAGAAAACAGGAAGAATATTCTAAATTTTCTAAGGTTATGACTGAGCAGAGATTTGAACTTGATATGTCATCTAAATTAGCAATTAAATTTGTTGGAGTAGTTGATAAAATAAAATATATGGAAGAAGAAGAAAAGGTGCTGATGGCGATCATTGATTATAAGACTGGCCCTGTGCCTGCTACTTTAGATAATATTAATTATGGACTACATTTACAACTACCTGTATATATTTATTTAGTTAAGAATGGTATTCATAAAGACATTTCTATTGCGGGCTTCTATCTTCAAAAAATATTACAGAACAAAGATATGGATACTGATGATAATGATTTGGCTAAAAAACTTAAATTGGATGGTTATACAATTAATAATGAAGATATTATTAAGAAGTTTGATTATAATTATTCATCTAGTGAAGTGATAAAAAGTATGGGCACTACACGAAATGGCTTTTCAAAATATGCTAAAGTAATAAGTGAAGATGAGATTGATATTGTTACTGATATTGTTCAAGATAAAATAGGTGAAGTTATTAAAAATATGGAAACTGGTAATTTTGAGATAAATCCTAAAAGACTTGGGGATAAAATTGTTGGTTGTGATTTTTGTAAGTTCAGAGATTTATGTTATAGAAAAGAAGAGGATATTGTTAATTTAATCGATACTAAATTTAAGGATATTGTAAGTAGGAAGGAGTGAGATAATGCCTAAATGGACAGAAGAACAAAGCCTAGCAATTCATGAAAAGGGTAAAAATATTATTGTTTCGGCAGGGGCAGGTTCAGGGAAGACAGCGGTTTTATCTGAAAGGGTTCTTACGCATGTTATGAACGGTATGCATATTGATGAGATGCTTATTTTAACGTTTACTAATGCGGCAGCGGCGGAAATGAAGGAACGTATTAGAAAAAAGATAAGTGAAGTTTCAGAGCTAAAGGATGAACTTGATAAGGTTGATATTGCTTATATAACTACGTTTGATGCTTTTGCGTTATCTTTGGTAAAAAAATATAATCATTTACTTAATATTTCTGATAAAATTACTATTACTCCTTCTAGTATAATTGATTTAAAAAGGAAAGAGATACTTAACGACATTTTTGATACGAAGTATAAAAATAAAGATGAAAAATTTTTGAAACTTATTAATGATTTTTGTTTGAAGGATGATAAAGAAGTATTTACATCTATTTTAAAAATTAATGCTCAATTAGATAATAAATTTGACAAGACAGAATATTTGAATACTTATGTTGATAAGTATTATGATAGTGATTACGTTAATAATATAATAAATGAATATGTTGCTTTAATACGTAGTAAAGTTAATGGAATTCAGTCACTTATTAAAAACTTATCTTGTTATGTTGATTACAATTATATTGAAAAATTAAATGAGGCACTTTTTCCATTATTTAATGCTGAAAGTTATGAGGATTATAGAAATAATTGTAAAGTTAAAATGCTGCCTATACCAAGAGGGAGTGATGAGACTGCTAAAACAATAAAGAAACAAATTCCAACAGAACTTAAGGCTATAGAGGAACTTACGGCTTATGAAAATATAGAGGAAATTATATCTTCTATTATGTCTACTAAAGATTATGTTATAGCAATTATTGATTTGATAAAATTATTGGATGAGAGAGTAAGAAAATTTAAACTGGCTAACAGTGCTTATGAGTTTACAGATATATCTATGATGGCTATAAAAATTCTTATGGAAAATGAAGATGTTAGAAATGAAATGAAAGGTCAGTATAAAGAAATATTAATCGACGAGTATCAAGATACTAATGATCTGCAAGATTTATTTATATCTCAAATAGAAAATAATAATGTTTACATGGTTGGTGATATAAAGCAGTCTATATATCGTTTTAGGAATGCTAATCCATTACTTTTTAAAAATAAGTATGACAGTTATAGTAAAGGCGTTTCTGGTTATAAGATAGATTTAAATAAGAATTTTAGATCACGAAAAGATGTTACTGAAAATATAAATTTGATTTTTAATCAAATTATGAGTAATTCTATTGGTGGGGCTGATTATTTGGCTTCTCACCAAATGGTGTTTGGTAATACTTCTTATAATGAAGTTAATACGGAAAATTATCAAATGGAAATTTTAAATTATGAAAAACCAAAAGATAAACAATTTTCAGATGTTGAGATGGAAATTTTTATAATTGCGAATGATATAAAAAGTAAGATTAATTCTGGTTATGAGATTATGGATAAAGATACGTTAAAGAAACGAAAGGTAACTTATGATGATTTTGTTATTTTAATGGATCGTGGCACTAATTTCGGATTATATAAAAAAGTATTTGAATATATGAATATTCCTCTTACTATTTATAGAGATACTAATGTTTCGGATTCTTCGGATATTCATATTATTAAAAATATTTATAATTTAATTATTAATATTAATAATTTTGATATTAATTTTAAGTATTCATTTATGGCTATTGCAAGAAGTTATTTGTTTGCGTATAGTGATGATGAAATTTTATCAATTATTAATTCAAATGGATATAAAGAAACTGATATTTATAAAAAGTCTTCTACTATTGCGAATTCTCTTGATGTTTTAAGTAATACTGAAGTTTATGATAAAATTATTGATTATTTTGATTTTTATGACAAAATTATAAATGTTGGTGATGTTCATAATCATTTGGTTACCTTGGAATCTATTGGTAAAATTGCTAAAGATGCAGAGGCATTTGGATATAGTCCTAGAGAGTTTTTAGATTATCTTTGTGATGTTTCTGATGAAGGGTTATCTATAAAATTATCTCTTAATAAAGATAGTGGTAATTCTGTAAAGATAATGACGATACATACATCTAAAGGTCTTGAGTATCATGTATGTTATTTTAGCGGTTTATCTAAATCATTTAATATTGATGATTTAAAGGGTAAATTTATGTATTCTAATCATTATGGTATTATTACTCCGTATTTTGATGAAGGGGCACACACTAGTGTTTTAAAAAAATTAGTTAAACAGAAATATATACATGAAGAAATATCAGAGAAACTTAGGCTATTTTATGTGGCTTTGACAAGGGCTAGGGAAAAGATGATACTGATAACTTCGCTAAAGGAAAATGTTTTATCTTATAAAGATGAAGGCGTTATTGATGAAGAGACAAGACTTAAGTACAGATCTTTTATAGATATGCTTAATTCTGTTTATCCATCACTTACTAATTATATTAAGGAAATTGATATATCAACTTTAGGTTTAACTAAAGATTATAATTTTAAAAAAGAGGTTTCTTTGAATAGAGACTTTAATACACTTCAAAAAGTTGTTCCGTTAGAATATAAAAATACTTCTACTGTTATAGAAAGTGCGAGGTTTTCTAAAAATGAACATGTTTTATATTCTGCGGAGGATAAGAAAAATATAGATTTAGGTTTGAAATTACATTCTTTATTTGAAAATATTGATTTATTAAATCCTGATTATACTGGTATTTCAGATTTTTATAAGGATAAAATACAAGGATTTATTGATACGGGCATTTTAGATAATTGTTTAAAATTATACAAGGAATATGAATTCATTTATATTTATAATGATAAAAAATATCATGGTTTTATTGATTTGCTTATAGAATATGATGATTATTATACAATTGTGGATTATAAACTTAAAAATACTACCTCTGATGCTTATAAAAAACAACTAAATGGGTATAAAGAATATATTGGTTCTTTAACTGGTAAGCCTGTTAAGACTTATTTATATTCTATTTTAGATAATACTTTAACAGAAATAGATTAGGTGCTTTATGCACTTTTTTTCTTTGGGACAATACAATAATATGGGTGTTTTGATGTGAAGAAGTTGTTTGTTATTATGATTATGCTTTTCAGTTTTAAAATAAGTGCTTTGGCTTCTGTTTATGATATGGTTAGGTATAATAGCTGTCTTATAGACAAACCTATATCAAATAGTGACTTATTAGATAAGAAACATGAAATAGATAAATGGATAGATGAAAACAATTATATGATTTCGGTAAAATATGAAGATATTATTACAGGGTTTAGTTATGAATATGCTTCTGATAAAGTGTATTATGGGGCCTCACTTATAAAAATTCTTGATGCTTTATATTTGATAGAGAGGGCAACTTCTGATAAGATTAATTTAGATACTGAAACCGTTAAATATACTTCTAATTATATAAGACCATTTAGTAAAGGGATGAAAAAGCGTATGATAACAGAAGAGGTAAGTTTGAGAGATTTAATTTATTACGCAGTAAAGTATTCAGATAATACAGCCCATTTAATGCTTATAGATTATATCGGTTTTAATAATTTGAAAGAATATGGCATGAGTTTAGGAGGTAAAGTTCTTTTATCTACTAGTGATAAATTTGGTAATCAAACGGCAGAAGATATGAATAAATATTTACTTAGAGCTTATGAGATTATTAAACGTAATGATAAATATGGTAAGTTTTTAAAAGATATTATGGACAATGATGAACGGAATTCTTTTAATAATGGTAATTTAAAAATACATCATAAGTATGGTGCATATGGAAACAATTATCATGACGTTGGTCTTAATTTGATGGATAATCATCCATACGTGATTTCTATTTTTACATTATATGAAGGTAGACAGTATAAAGACGTTATTCAAAAAGTACACTCTAAAATAATTGAGTTACATACTTCGTTTTGGTGTAGGCGTAAATACCAATGTTATAAAAAATTTTAACAAATTAGCACTTAACTGTTGACAGTGCTAAAAAAAGGTTATATAATTAGAATGTAAGAGGTATGGTGATACTTTTTACGGGCAATATAATATTGTATAGGTGTGCTACCAAAATGATAACACATTATGATGAAAGGAAGCGAATGATATATGATGTTAGTGCCAAGAAGAAATTTTGATTTATTTGATGAGATGTTTGAGGATCCTTTTTTCTCAAAATCTAGTAAACTTATGAAAACTGATATAAAAGAAAATGAGAATGACTATACTATTGAGGTTGATTTGCCTGGCTATTCTAAAGATGATATTCAAATTACGGTTGATGACGGATATCTTACTGTAAGTGCTAATACATCTAAAGAAGACGCTGATACTTCTTCAAAATATGTTAAAAGAGAAAGATATTACGGGGAATGTTCTAGAAGTTTTTATGTGGGCAATGATGTGGAAACTGAAGATGTTAGGGCATCTTTCCGTAATGGTATTTTGAAACTAGAAGTACCTAAAAAAGAAGATGTAAAGCAATTACCTGAGAAAAAGTATGTTCAAATTGAAGATTAATTGTTAGGAACTCTAATGAGTTCTTTTTTTCTTGTCAAGGACTACTGATGTGTGCTATAATCTTTACGATATTGGTGGTGTGATGTGTGAAAGATACAAAATTAAATAAAGAGACTTTGGAAGAAGTTAAAGATACAGAAAACCTTTTAAATACAGAGATAGAAGGTAAGAAAGTTAAAAAGAAACGTTCTAAACAAAAGATATTTATTATAGTTAGTATTATTTTTTTACTTGGATGTATTTTTATTTATGGCGGAAGGTTTACATATTTTTATTTAAATAATAAGAAGACGGAGGATGCTGAGAAAAATTTATTTGCGACTACTTTAAAGGTTAATAATAAAGATTCTGATAATTTTAAAAATATTGATGACGTATATTATTTTTATAAAGATGCAAAAAACAATTATGTTAAATATTCTAATTTAATTTGGAGAGTTATTAAGATTAATAAAGATAAAAGTGTTACTATGATACTTGATAGCCCTATTACAATTTTAGGTTATGGTGATATGGAGACTTCTTATGATGAATCTAATCTTGTAAACTGGCTTAATAATTCTGATAATGGGTTATTACATGAGATTACTACGACGGAGAAGTATTTATCTCAAAACAAGGTGTGTACTGATGCGGTAAGTAAGATTAGTAAAAGAACTTGTAAGAATAAGGGTTCACATTATTTTGATTTATTATCTATTGATGATTATGTAAAGACTGGTAATACAGATAGTTTTATTAATAATGGTTATTATAATTATTTGGCTAATAAAGATGATAGTGGTAATATTTGGTATATTAATGCGGAAGGTAAACTTGCGACGAGTGAGGGTAAAGATTTATATGGTGTGAAGCCAGTTGTTACTTTGAATTATAGCTTGGAAACTAATGGCGGAGATGGTAGTTCTGATAAACCTTATACTTTAAGTGAGGATTCTACTTATTTTGGTAGTTATGTTAAGTTAGGTGAAGATACTTATAGGGTTTATGATGTTACTGATGGAAATGTTAAAATGGTAAAAACTTCAGTAATTAAAGACGGAGATGTTGATTTAAAACATGTATATTCTGTAGGTAGTAGTAAGTTTAATTTATCATATAGGTCTAGTTTGGCATATTATTTAAATTATACTTATCTTAAGAATTTGGATTATAAAGATACTCTTATTAAAAATAATTATTATAATGGTTATTATACTGATGATTATAATACGTCTTTAAATCCTATGGAACTTACAGTGGGAGTGCCTTCTATTGGAGATGTTATGTTTGATAATGAGTCTGATGAGTATTTTACAATGACAGGAACGGCTGAAACGTCTTCATATGTTTATGTTATTAGAGGTGATGGTTCTGGTTCTTACAGGGGAGTAAAATTTAATAGTGGTGTACTTCCATGCGTGAGCGTTAGTAGTGAGAGTTTGAAGTCGGGAAATGGAACTATGGAAGAACCATATAGAGCGGAGTAGTAGTATGAGTAGGAAAGAGAAGAAAGTGAAAAAGGATAGAAAAGAAAAAAAGAAATCTAAAATATGGAAAAGTACAGTTGTGTTTATTATTCTTGATTTATGTGCTTTGGCTGGTTTCTTTGTAATGTATGGACCTTTTGACTATGTTAGGAATTTGTATGTTACGACGGCGATGCAGACGATGAATCATCAATATTTGGCTAGAGTTTTTTACAGTGAAAAGACTATTGAGGCTATTATGTCTAAAAATTATATTTCTGGTTTAGATGAGGACGCTAATTTAAATGATATTGTTATTGATACTTCTAAGAAGACGTCTTTTAAGGATGAATATGAGAAGGAACTTCTTACTAGGGAACCTGGTAATGATTTATATAAGATATTGAATGTTAATGTTGGTAACGCCAATGGATATTTGGTAGCAATATATGATCCAAAGAAGGTTAAATTATTACGTACTAAAAAGTTTAATGCTGGTACGCAAGGTGAACGTGTATCTGATATGTGTAAGAGATATGGTGGAACTGTGTGTATAAACGGCGGCGGATTTGCGAACGGACTTGATAATGGTTCTGATGTGCCACTTGGACATGTTATAGATGACGGAAAAGTTGTATGGCCTTTGAGTGAAGACGGTAGCAGAGGAGACATTATTGGTCTTACTAATGAAGGTAAATTAAAACTTGTTAGTAATTCTACGGGTAGTGAGGCTGTGGCTGCTGGTATTGAACAAGGTCTTGAGTTTGGACCATTCCTTATTGTAAATGGTAAATCTGCGAAGATAAGTGGTACTCCTTATGGGGTTGCAAATAAATGTGTTATTGCACAGCGTAAAGACGGGGTTATGATGTTCCTTGTTACTGAGGGAGAGACTTATATTGATGGCGCTAGTTTATCTGATGTGGTAACTACGCTTGAAAGGTACGGGGCATATAATGCAGCGAATTTGGACGGCGGACAGTCAACTAGTTTGGTTGTTGACGGTAAACTTGTTAATTCTCCTAATTATTTAGCGAAGAAACAAGGCGGTAGGTATGTTGTTACTGGTTGGGGTCTTATTCCTTAAATTTATATTAAAAAGTAGACTGATTATGATATGAACTTTTAATTTCATAAGAGTTTAGTCTACTTTTTTTTTAATTAAATATGATTATATAGGTAGGTATGTTATGAGTGTTATTCCGAATGTTTCTCCCAAGGTTTTTACTTTAAGTGCGGTCGCTATTGGATATTTACTTATTGATAGCAATACGGCTAATGAGCAAAATGCACTTGGTAACTGGCTTATGCTTGTGGCACAGGTGTTATGTACTAATGCTTATTTTTTACAGGTTCAAGATGAGAGGAAAAATGTTAATGAGATGAGTAGTGAAGATACTATTGAATTGCTTCAGAAAATGGTTAGTGCTTTAAGCACTGAGATAGATAATTTGAAGAAAAATTTATAATATGATTTACAAATATTATGGCCTATTATATAATGATTAGTAGTGAAGGTGATAGAATGAAGGCATTAATTACGGGCGCAAGCAGTGGTATAGGT
Organism: uncultured Bacilli bacterium; assembly: GCA_934129885.1. Taxonomy (GTDB): domain Bacteria; phylum Bacillota_I; class Bacilli_A; order RF39; family UBA660; genus Coprosoma. The sequence continues at coordinate 57,669 of CAKOWU010000006.1, forward strand.
GAGGCAATTGCTAGAGTACTTGTAAGTGAAGGGTACGAGGTTATTCTGGTTGCGAGAAGGAAGACTAAACTTGAGAAACTTACAAAGGAACTTGGAAATGGTGCTAGTTATATTGTGACAGATATTTCTAGTACGTTTAATTGTACGGAGTTATATAACAAGGTAAAAAAAGAAGATATTGATATTTTGGTTAATAATGCAGGTTTTGGGCTTTGTGATGATTTTAGTAAGTCTAAACTTGATAAAGAACTTGATATGATTGACCTTAATATTAAAGGATTACATACTTTGACGAAGTTATTTTTGGCTGATTTTAGAAAAAAAGATAGAGGTTATATTTTGAATGTTGCATCTTCGGCGGCGTTTATGCCTGGGCCACTTATGGCGACGTATTATGCGTCTAAAAGTTATGTTTTGAATTTATCTTTAGCGATTTATGAGGAACTTAAACGTGAGGGTAGTAATGTTTCTATTAGTGTTTTATGCCCTGGACCTGTTGATACGGAGTTTAATAAGGTCGCAAAGGTTAATTTTAGTATTAAAGGGATTGATAAGGATGTCGTGGCAGAGTATGCGGTTAAGAAGATGTTCAGTGAAAAGTTGATTATTATTCCTGGTTTTAAAATGAAGTTGGCTGTTTTTCTAACTAGATTTGTACCTAGAAAGTTACTTCTTAAAATTGTTTATAATATCCAAGATAAGAAGAGATAGTTTATTTATATGTTCACAAAAAACATTAGAATTTTGTTTCTAATGTTTTAATTATATGGGTTAGCTGTTGCATTTACCTGTGGTTACGGAAGAGATGTTGCTATCTGTAAACATATTAGATGAATTAGCGTTTTCTGGGATTTTCCAATTTGTGCCTACATATACGTTTTTTAAATTGTTTGTGTAAGCAAACATGTGATCTACTTTGCTTATATTTTTAGTATCAAAGTTACACAAATTTAATTCTTCAATATTATATGTGGATGAAAACATGTACTCCATATTTACTACGTTACTTGTAATAAAATTGCTGACATCTAATTCTTTTAAATTGCCTTTAGCAGATAAATTTATGTCGGTACTGAAGACAGAATAACCAACCGATAGGCATAGTAATGTTGTGAATAAACTTAATATAATTATTTTTCTTTGTTTATTTGCTTTTCTTCGATGTAGTCGCTTTCTATGTTTTATGTCATCATCTCCATTAAAATAAACGTATAACAGTATATTATATGCCAAAAAACGAACGAAAATATTACTTTTGTAGTAGATAAATTGGTTGAGTAGACATCTAAAACACCTAATTTTAGGTAAAAAATAATCGTATAATATGCTGTTATACGATAATTCTTGATTAAAATTATATTTAATACTTTCTGTATCAATAATAACATTTTATATAAGGATAGTGCAAATAATATGTGCAAAAATTTACTTCAAGTTTACATATGATATGTTTTATTAAACATCAAAAAACATTAGATTTCTTTTTCTAATGTTTTGAGTTCTTCTTTAGATAAGCTTGGTGCTTTTGCAATATTGTTAATGGACATTTTCATTTTAAGCAAATTTTTTGCAGTTTCTAGCCTAGCGTTTTGTCTCTGATTTCTTCGCTGTTGGCAAAATAGGTATTTCGGGTTTTCTCTTCATCTTCCTCTTTTGACATAAACTCTATGAAGTCAGAATTATTATTAATTTCTTTTACACTCTTTACAAACTCTTTCATAATCTTATCTTCCTCCTTCCGAAAAAATGAATACAGTCCCTTTTATTCAGAGGATCCACTTTCCCCCTCGTTAGTAATATACTGTGTTTATTTGCAAATTTCTTTTTTTTCTGGAAGTTTTTTGATTTTTTTGCAAAAAAAATTTTTAGAATAGATACTATCTATGTTTTATTATTTATTTTATATTGGTGTAGTTAAAACCCTGAAAAGTTTTATTAATTTTTAATCTTTTTCCTTTAAAAAAACCCATAATTATATTATAATATGAATTACTGGTGATGTGGCTATGGAATATGCTTTAGATATTAATGATTTCACATTTAAATATGACGATAAAATTTTGTTTGAAAATTTAAATATAAGTCTTTTGAGAAGTTCACTTTGTACATTTTTTTGCGAAAACGGAAGCGGTAAGTCGACGCTTGCATCTATTATAAAGGGTGATATTGATGCCGGTTATAATGTTATGGTGTTTGATAAATTGCCTAGTTTATCTAAAAAAGATGTGTTTGTGATAGATGCGAATTTTGGTAAATGTTTTAAGAGTTCTAGTATTGATGAAGTTATAGAAAAAGAGTTATTAAAGTATGATGTGTTACTTAAGAATGTGTCTGATAGGGTATCTGTTTTTTTAGAATTATTTGGAATTGATAGAGATGCGGATGTACGAAGTCTTTCTGGGAGTGATAAGTTGGTTATTATTTTTCTAATTTCTTTATTAAGTGGTGTAAAAATGGTGGTTATTGATAATATTTTTGAATATTTAAGTGTGCCTATTAGGAACAAGATGTTTAGAATACTTAAGACTTTTAATGAGAAAGAATTACTTACTATACTAAATTTTACAACTAATATTGAGGATGCATTATATATGAATGAACTTATTATATATAAAGATAAAAAGGTACTTATGAAGGGGAATACTAAAGAGGTTTTACAAAATATAGATGTTTTTGAGGAAAATAAAATTGAATTACCTTTTGTTGTTTCTTTATCTAATAAACTTATGTTTTATGACCTTATAGACAGGGTTTATTATGATGCGGGGGATTTGGTGAATGCGATATGGAAGTAATGTTAGTGGATGTTACGTACAGGTATAAGAATTCTTCTAGAGATAGTTTAGTTTCTATAAATATGAATATTAGTGGTCCTTCTATTACGGGTATTACAGGGGTTCCTGGGAGTGGTAAGACTACTTTGCTTGGTATTATTTCAGATGTTATAAAGCCTACGGCTGGGAAAGTATATATACAACCTAAAGATGTTTTAATGGTGTTTCAAAATCCTGCGAATGTGTTTAGTGAGCATACTGTTTTTGGTGAGATATGCAAGCACACGAGAAGTAAGGACGCTAGAAGGGTACTGGCATCACTGAAAATGGTACGACTTGATGATAGTTATTTATACATGGATCCTTTTTGTCTTAGTGAGAGTGAGCAGAGGCTTGTTTGTATTGCATCGGTGTTAGCTGCCAATCCAAAGATTATTGTATTTGATGAGCCTTTTAGGGGTCTTGATGATAATAATAAGAAATATATGATTAAGTTATTTAAGATGATGAAGTACAGGTATAATAAGATGATTTTGGTGGCAAGTATTGATACGGATTTACTTGATGCGATTTGTGATACGGTGTATGTTATGAAGGATGGAGAAGTTGTTTGTTCTGGAGACAAGTATGAGGTTTTATCTAATGAGAAGATTATGGTAGATAGTGGGCTTTGCTCTCCTAAAACGCTTGAGTTTTCTAATTTGGTAAAGAGGATGAAGAATGTAAATTTAGGAAAAAGAAATGATATTAATGATTTAATAAAAGATATATATAGGAAAGCAAGATAAAATTTGACAGTTATTTTATTTTGGTTATACTATAATATAGTGATATGAGAGGAGTAATATAATATGAGATATTTTATGACTTTTGCGTATGATGGCTCAAAATATAAAGGATATCAAAAGCAACCTGATGTAAAGACGGTTCAAGGGGAGATAGAGAAAGCACTTACTACTATTAATGGTGGCGAGAATGTAGATATTCATGCGGCGGGTAGAACGGATGCTGGGGTACATGCTTTTAACCAGAAGGCACATTTTGATTTGAATAAAAATATTGCTGTGGAAAAGATTAGGGATGGCGTAAATAGTTTAATCCCAGACGATATATATATTAAAAATGTTGAGATTGTGGCGGATGATTTTCATGCCAGATACAATGCGAAGGCGAAGGAATATATTTATATGATTAATATGGGAGAGTATAACCCTATTGATAAGGATTATATATATCAGTACAATAAGAAGTTAGATGTTGTTGAGATGCAGAGGGCTCTTAAGTATTTAGAGGGGACGCATAGTTTTAAGACTTTTACTAAGGCTGATGATGAGAGGGAAGATTATACGAGGACGATTGTGCAGACTAATTTGATTAGAGATATGAAGAATGTAAATAAGATTACAATGTCATTTTTAGGTACTGGTTTTATGAGGTATCAAGTTAGGAATATGGTTGGAACTTTACTAGAGATTGGCGAAGGTAAAAGAAAGAGTGAGGATATTATTGATCTTATTAGGGCAGAGGATAGGACTGTTGCGGGTAAGACGGCTGCGCCTGAGGGATTATATTTAAAGGATGTTCTGTATTAAGGTAATATTTTAATGAAGTAATGTAAATACATGTAAAAAACTAGGGTAGCCTAGTTTTTTATTAAGGATTATTAAAGTCTAGTTTTAGGATATATATCAATGATTTGACTTTTAATTTTTACATTAATCGGTACCAGTCCAATTTACTGTGGCATTTGTGGCACCCCATGGAGCGCCCACGATAGTATTTTATTTTCTTTCTATATTAATTGTAATGTTTAAATGCAAAATCTTCAATATTTTTTATTGAACTTGGAATATTATAAATGATAGCCTTTGATTGATGAAAGGTATTTCCTTTTATTGTTTCTACGCTATTGGGTAAATTTATTGTATTTGCATTTACGTAATGCAATGATTTGTATTCAAGCGTTTTTACTCCATTTGGTATATTTAATATATCAGTATGCTTTTTGGTCGCGTAAGAATTTAAATTTGTATAGTCGATACTTCCGTCAGCGTTTTTACTATATATAAATGCATTTTTTAATTCTAAATTATTGGCAGTAAATGATCCGGAGTCATATTCTATATTATTTAATGAAGGTATTGAGGTTAGATTATTATTCATAAATGTGCCGCTATTGATTTTCTTTAACGAATTTGGAAAAATTATATTTGTAATTTTATTAAAGTGAAAGGCTTCTTTGCCGATTACTTGTAAACTATTTCCTAGAGTTAGTTCTGTAATATCATTTGCATAAAATGCCCATATCCCAATATAAGTTACTGTGCCTGGTATTACTATTTTAGTTAAGTTTTTATGACTAAATGATTTTGCTTTTGTTTCTTCCCATGAGGGGTAAGATCCTATTTTAGTTACAGTTTTACCTTTTATATGGTGTCTGGAATATTTACTTCACTACCACAAGATTTATCGTAGTCAGTTATAGTAACTGTTCCGTCTCCGTTGTCAGATGTTTCGTAGTATAAATTTTCTTTATTATATATGTTGCCTTTGGCAGATAGGTTGATATTTGTACTAAAGGCAGAATAACCTATGGTAAGTATAAGTGTTAAACTGAAAAATGATATTGTAATTATTATTCTACGTTTTACAATATTTTTTTTCTTAATCTTTTTCTATGTCTTTTCCTCATAAAATATTATGTCTTTTCTATCAAAATCATCATATAACTTCCAGTTATGCGATAAAAATAAAGGCAAAAAATAGAGAATGAATATATAAATTAATTTAAAATGACAATTTTGTGATATGATTTATATAGATAATTAACGTATAACTGAAAGTTATACGTTAATGGTTAAGGTTTTACACAGTAAAAAATCACTTTAGTATCTAGATTATTAAAGTGATTTTTAAGCTTTATATCAATTTCAGAAAATATTGTTGATATAATTCTTGTTTTATGTTATGGGTTTTCTTATTCTATTTTTACATTTTACCTTTGATATAGCGTATTTTTTGTGGAATAAGCACCTAAAATGTCCTAAAACGGACCTTTGATAATGTGATAATTATATTGAGGTGTTTGATGTGGAAATAAAACAGGCTTATCAAATGGAAGAAATTGCATATGAGGTTAGAAATAGTTGCTATGATAAGATACTTGCTTATAATTTAAGAAAATTTAGAATGGAACGTTTTAAATTATATAAACTTGATAATGCCGAAATTGATAATCCTTATAGTATTGATAATATTTCTTCATTATTAAATATCACTAGAAGACATTATGCACGGCTTGAAAATCCAAGTTGTATTGGTAAGAATATAACTTTAGATAAACTTCTTATTTTATCTAAAGTATATGATGTAGCAATTAATGATTTTTTTAAGAAAGATGAAAAAACTAGGGTTTCCTAGTTTTTAATTATATAAGGTTCATTAATACTTCCTGAACCTTTTATTTTTATGTCAGAAGGTAAAAACATTACTGGGTAGGCATCATTGTATCCTATAACTTTGTTTCCCGAGGTTACTTCTAAGGCTTCTTGGTAATTTCTTCCTATCCAACTTTTACTGTTGAGTGTTGCGACCATATTTTTAATATTACTATATGTATTAATTGTTCACGCAAACTGTTTAGGTAGTAGGTAATTAGAGTACCTGCAGGTGGTTAAATAATTTTCGCTTGTTAATTTTAAATTGTCACACTTTGATGTATTAGTATTGGCTTTTATGAAATCACTTACGGTTATTAGGCCTATTTTGCCATTCCATATTGTTTGTTTTTCATTTTGTATTTGTTTAGTTAAACCATCGTTATCATATGTTATTTGACCGATATTAAAGTTATGTGTTACTACTTTATCTGTATTGTTTAGGGAAGAATAGTATGTGGTGTTTAAGTAGTTATTTAGTGATGAGATTGTCCAGTCATTTTTATTGTCACTATTCCATACTTGTTTTTCTAAAGGTTCATTTTTTATTATTTTTAAGGTGTTATTTTGTTCTATGGCAACAATACGCTAGAGGTCGTTACCTAGTTTTAGATAATTATTTGGATTTGCACCTTTATAGATATACCTATTATTTTCATATATGTCTTGATATAGACCTTCACCGTCAGTGGTTATTTGTTTTTTTAGGTAGTCTGATGTGTTTATAGTGTTTATATTGCATTTAATCGTACAAAACTGCTGGGTGAATACGATGATTGGCTTTAAAACATATGGAAACTAGTGGTAATTTTAAACAAACTAATATGACACGATTAATTAATATTAAGTAAAATACGTTATTTAGATATGAGACAATTTAAAAAATGTTTTAGGCAGTTTTTATCAGGTTGTTTAGTATTTTTAACATGAAGTCTGCGATGGCAGTGGTGCTTTGAACGAGGAAATTTTCGTAGGTGATTTTATTGTTATCGCCTGGGCAGTCTGATATGCTTCTTATTATTATAAATGGTACGTTACATAGTTTACATACTTGTGCTATGGCGGCGCCTTCCATTTCTACACAGAGGGCTCCGAATTTTTGACTTATTTTTTTACTCATGTTTTTTTCGGTACAGAAAATATCGCCAGATGCTATGGTGCCGATAATGGCGTTATGTTGTTTGGCAATTTCTATTAGGCGTTTATCTGCATTTATGTATGTGCCGATGTTTGGTATGTAGCCTTTGGTGTGGTCAAAAGCGGTTATGTCAAAGTCGTGCTGGATTAGTTTATCACTGGCAACGATGTCTAGAATTTTTAGGTTTTTTGATACGCCCCCAGCGATGCCAATGCCAAATATGTAATTTGGATTATAGTTATCTATTAATATTTGGGTACTGCGGGCGGCGTTTACTTTTCCGATGCCACTCTCTACGATGACTAGTTTTAGCTTTTTATATGTTCCTTTATAAAAGGTTAGATTATATATGGTTTGTGTTTTTTCGCAAGCAATTTTCTTTAGAAACTTTTCTATTTCTTCTTTCATAGCGAATATTATACCGATTGTCATATTTTTTGGCTCCTTTTTGTTTTAGTTTATCATAATGTTTAGAGAATGTCATGATTTTATTTTTATTTTTTGAGTTGTTAAAATGTTTTTTTGACGTTATATCTTTTGGTGTAGTAAAAAAGGCGTAAAATTCTTGAAAATGCATATATTTTTGTTGACAAGGTGGGGCATTTTTAGTATTATTAATACTGGTACATTTATTTATCCCACATGAACAAGTTCTGGGAAAACTTGTTAATGTAATGGAGAAAGGAAATTGTTATGAAAACATACATGCAAAGAAAAGAAGATGTAGTTAGAGACTGGTATGTTATTGATGCTGAAGGTCAAACTTTAGGTCGTCTTGCTACTAAAGTTGCTTCTGTTTTAAGAGGTAAACATAAACCTACTTATACTCCTCATATTGATGGTGGAGATTACGTTATTGTTGTTAACGCTGGTAAGGTTAATTTAACTGGTAATAAGTTAAATGATAAAATTTATTATAACCACAGTAGATATACTGGTGGTCTTAGAGAAAGAACTGCTAAAGAGATGGTTGAGAATTATCCTGTTGAAATGATTGAAAGAGCTGTAAAGGGTATGTTACCTAAAGGTAGACTTGGAAGACAAATGTATAAAAAATTATTTGTATATGCAGAAAGTGAACATCCACATAGCGCACAAAAGCCTGTGGAACTTAAGGTTGATTAGGAGGGTTTAAATGGCAAATAAAAAAGAATTTACTGGAACTGGTAGAAGAAAGGCTTCTGTTGCTAGAGTTAAATTAATAACTCCTGGTACTGGTTCAATTACTATTAATGGTAGAGATGTTAGAGACTTCATGCCATATGAAACTAACGTTATGGATTTAATGCAACCACTTGTTGCTACAAATAATGAAAAAACATTTGATGTTGTTGTTAAAGTTAACGGCGGTGGATTTACAGGTCAAACTGGTGCTATCAGATTAGGTATTACTAGAGCATTACTTGAATATGATAAAGCTAATGAAGAAAATGAAGATAGTTATAGAAAAACTTTAAAAAGAGCAGGATTTGTTACTAGAGACGCTAGAGTTAAGGAAAGAAAGAAACCTGGACTTAAAGGAGCACGTAGAGCACCTCAATTCTCAAAGAGATAATAAATTTTATAGAAAGAACACTGAACTTTGTTTTTGGTGTTTTTTTGTACTTTATATTTTAATTTTGTGTCAAGAATGGTGTAAAGTCGGGATTTTTCTGTCTTTTTGTGTTGATAAAAATAAAATATTAGAATATTATTAAAGTAGGGAAGGGTCTTGAAAGTAAAAAAATAGTTCATGGGGCTGGACTTACAAGCGTCTATTCAATATAAAAAGATACTTATTTCAAGATTTCCTTAATTATGGAGGCAACGCCTTCATTTTTTTTGCTATAATTTGTTTATTAATGTATAATGTTTGTAGGTGATTTGAATGCTTAAAATTAGTGATGAATGGAAAGATTATGAATGTTTGGATGCCGGTGGTGGCGAAAAACTGGAAAGATGGGGAGACGTTATTTTAAGGCGTCCTGATCCGCAGGCTATGTGGGATATTTCAAAGGATGCGACTTGGAAGAAGGTCGACGCTTTTTATCATAGGTCTGATAAGGGTGGCGGTTACTGGGAGTATAAGAATAAACTTCCAGAAGAATGGTATGTTTCTTACAAGCACTTAAAGTTTAAGGTTACGCCGACAGGATTTAAGCATACTGGTTTATTTCCGGAACAGGCTACTAACTGGGATTTTATGATGAATAAGATTAAGGACAGTGGCAGAAAGATAAAGGTTTTGAATTTATTTGCGTATACTGGTGGTGCGACGATGGCGTGTGCAAGTGCGGGGGCTGATGTTGTGCAAGTTGATGCATCTCGTGGTATGACTGCGTGGGCTAAAGAGAATATGAAGTTATGTAATCTTGAAGACAAATATATTAGATTTATTGTTGATGACTGTTTGAAGTTTGTTCAAAGGGAATTTAGACGTGGCAATAGGTATGATGCCATTGTAATGGACCCACCTAGTTATGGCAGAGGACCTAACAAAGAGGTTTGGAAGTTTGAGAAGAATATTGCTGTACTACTGGAGGAATGCATCAAAATTTTAAGTGATGACCCTTTATTTATTTTGATTAATTCTTATACTACTGGGGTATCTAATATTGTATTAGGTAATATGCTTAAGTCTTCTAATTTACCGGCTGGTAAGATTGAAACTGGTGAGGTAGGACTTCATATAACTAAAAATGATATGATTTTACCATGCGGAATATATGGAAGATGGGAATGTAATGATTGATATTCTATATGAAGATAATCATTTATTAGTTGTTTCAAAACCTATTAATGTGCCTGTTCAAAGTGATATAAGTGGAGATGAAGATTTACTCTCTATTTTAAAGAAGTATCTTAAAGATAAGTATAATAAGCCTGGCAATGTCTATTTAGGACTGGTACACAGGTTAGATAGGCCGGTTGGAGGACTTATGGTTTTTGCGAAGACTAGTAAGGCGGCATCTAGACTTTCTAAAGAGATACGTGATAAGATGTTTAATAAGGTTTATTATGCGGTGGTACTGGGAAATATAAAAAATAGCGATATTTTTGTAGATAAATTATACAAAGACAGGGTTAGAAATATTTCTTATGTTTCTGATAAGGGACTTGTTTCTAAATTATCATATGAAAAGATAGGGTACAAAGATGGCTTTTCTTTGGTACGTATTAATTTAGAAACTGGAAGATCTCATCAAATAAGGGTACAGTTTTCTTCTAGAGGTTTTCCTTTGTACGGTGATCAAAAGTATAATAAAAAGGCCGTTAAGGCTCCAATTGCTTTATTTGCGGGGAAGTTAGAGTTCGTTCATCCGACTACAAAAGAAGTTATGAGTTTTTCTTTACCTTTGCCTGACAGATATCCTTTTAATTTATTTAAATGATTATAATTTTGTGTAAAATGCGTAAAAAAAGTGCCAAAATTTTGTGCTGTTTATAAAAATATATAGTGTATCATTGCTTTTTAACTTGATTATGTAAATATTTATTTTATGTGTAAAGTAACAAAAAAAATTCTCTTTTAATTGTTAGATGTGTTATAATTAGAGAGAGCCGCCCATACTCTCACGAGTGTGGGTTTTTATATAGGAGGTTTATTTATGGCTAAATATGTTTTTGTTACTGGAGGGGTAGTTTCTGGTCTTGGTAAGGGTATTACTGCTTCTTCTATCGCACTTTTACTTAAATCTAGAGGTTATAAGGTATTTATGCAGAAGTTTGACCCTTATATTAATGTAGATCCTGGTACTATGAGTCCTTATCAACATGGTGAGGTTTATGTTACTGCGGATGGGTCAGAGACTGATCTTGATTTAGGTCATTATGAAAGATTTATTGATGAAGAATTAAATTATACTTCTAATATTACTACTGGTAAAATTTATTCTTCTGTTATAGAGAAAGAAAGAAGAGGAGATTATTTAGGCGCAACTGTACAAATTGTTCCGCATATTACCAATGAGATAAAAAATAAGGTTTATGAGGCGGCACATACTAGTGGTGCTGACGTGGTAATTACGGAGATAGGAGGTACTATTGGAGATATTGAGTCCCAGGCTTTTATTGAGGCTTTGAGGCAAATTCAAAATGAACATGGTAGTGAGAACACGTGCTTTGTCCATACTACTTTGGTTCCGTTTTTATATGGTTCTGATGAACTTAAGACTAAACCAACACAACATTCTGTTATGGAACTTAGGGGTCTTGGTATTCAGCCTAATATTATTGTTACTAGGTCACCCATTGTATTAGATGATCATTTAAAGAGCAAGATTGCTTTATACTGTAGTATTCCAAAAGAAAACATTATTGATAGTATTGATGTTAAGAATATTTATCAAATTCCTATTAATTATTTAGAACAAGGTATTGATGAGATTATTTTGAAACAGTTTAATATGCCTGTTAAAAAAATTAATATTAAATACTGGAAAGATTTAATTAATACTGTGGATAATTTGGATAATGAAATTGAGATTGCTCTTGTTGGAAAGTATGTGGAATTACATGATGCTTATTTATCTGTTATGGAAAGTCTTAAGCATGCTGGATATAAATACAAGACAAAGATTAATATTAAGTGGGTAGATTCTGAAACCCTTACTAGAGATAATTTAAAGGATGTATTTAAAAATACTAAAGGTATTATTGTTCCTGGTGGCTTTGGTGAACGTGGTATAGAGGGAATGATTTTAGCGATAGAATACGCTAGAAGTAATGATGTTCCATTTTTAGGAATATGTTTGGGTATGCAACTATCTGTAATTGAGTTTGCTAGAAATGTGTGTGGTATAAAAGGTGCTAATTCAACGGAGTTTGATGCTCTTTGTCCTGAACCAATTATTGATTTGATGAGTGATCAAAAAAATATTATCAATATGGGTGGTACTTTGAGACTTGGTAATTATGAGTGTAGTTTAAAAAAGGGTACTTTGGCATATGATGACTATAAACAGGATGTTATTCTTGAAAGACACAGGCATAGATATGAATTTAATAATAAATATAGAGATATTTTAGAAAAAAATGGACTTGTTTTTTCTGGTGTTAATAAGACAAGTGATTTGGCCGAGATTGTGGAAAATCCTAATTTAAAGCATTTTATTGCTTGTCAGTTTCATCCAGAATTTAAGAGTAGACCTAATAGATGTCATCCTTTGTTTGATTCATTTATTAGAGCGTCTGTCAAGTAGGTTATGCCTACTTTTTCTTTTTTTTGTAATTTTTAAATATGTGTGTGGAAGAAAGTTTTGCAAATGCAGCTGCAAAACTTTCTACTTTTGAATATTGTTGCAAGTACACTTGCAAAATTTCTGTTTTTCTCAACTATTTTTGGCAATAATATCATTATTTTAGATATAACTTTATGTTTGTGTAGTTTAAAAAGTGAAAAAATAGTTGACACTTATTTTTATGTCTGCTATAACTAATTTTGGAGATGATAATATGCATGATTTTGAGATTAAAGAAATTTATCCGAATGTATTTCAACTTAGTGATTATAGAGGTTTACATGTTATTTTGATTAATGGTAAAAATAAGTCTATTTTATGGGATATGGGGTTTGGTGTTTATGATTTGAAGTGTGAACTTAAGAAATTAACAGATAATGAGATTATGGTTTTTGGTAGTCATGGTCATTTGGACCATACTTTAGGATGTACACAGTTTGACGAAGTTTATGTAAATAAGCGTGATCATAAGTTATTTTACAAGCAAAATGGGTTTGCGATTAGGAGAAAAGTTGGTCAAAATTTGATGAAACACAATATATACAATAAGAAACAGGCTTTTGAATATAAGCACCGCAAGTTACCAAAGTTGAACGATTTGCCGGTGGGCGCTACTTACGATTTAGGTGATCTTACGGCAGAAGTTGTTGATTTATCGGGTCATACGGCTGGTTCTGTGGGATTACTTATTAAAGAGTATAGGTTACTTTTGACAGGGGATGCTGTTTGTAATGATTTATGGATTTATTTGAAAGAGTCCTTTAGTGCAAAATATTGTTTGGAGACATTGAAAAAGACTTTGAAGTTACCTTTTGATAATTATGTTTGTGCACATAAAAGTACGATTTTTCCTAAAGAGCATATAAATAGTATTATTGACGTTATGGAGCATTTGGACCCTAGCACTAATAATACAAGGGTTTTATTTAGGACTACTGAAGTGTATGAGTGTACAAAAGATACGGAGTATGGCACTATTAGTATTTTATATGATGAAAGCAAGTTGTAAAATAATGATGTAATTATTTTGGCTACCAAGTAGTTAATTATATGGTGATAGAAGAATTATAGCTTTTAAAACACATATATTTTAATAGGTGATTTATTTGAAGATTAAAGTATGTGTTTTTTTTGCTCTTATATTTTTACTTTTTACGGTTAATTATGTTTCGGCAGAAAATAAAAGTTTGCCACTTATTTCTAAAGTTATTTACCTTGATCCTGGACATGGCGGGGCAGATAGCGGCGCTTATTATAAGGGGGTGCGGGAGTCTGATCTCAATTTAAAAATATCTAAAACTATTATGAAAGCTTTAAATGCTGAAGGGGCGACGGTATATTTGACGAGGTATGACAATTATGATTTAGCGGTTCCTAATGCATATAATAGAAAGCGGAGTGATTTATCTAGACGCGCTAATGTAATTAATAAATCTGGATGTGATATGTTTATTTCGATACATTTGAATGCGAGCGAAAGCGTGAGTTGGTATGGTGCACAGGTATATTATGATAGTATAAATAAGGAAAATGAAAAGATTGCGAAGATATTTTCGGAAGAGGCAAAAAGATATTTAGAGACCAGCAGGGAGTATAAGGAAAATAATACGAAGTATATGCAGCATAGAATAAATAGGCCTGGGATTTTATTCGAGGTGGGTTTTCTTTCTAATCCAAACGAAAGGTTATTGCTTCAAGATAGTAAGTATCAGGAAAAAGTTGCGAGTGTTGTTAGTAAAGCGGTTATTAAATATTTTGCAAATTCATAGTATTTTCACAAAACAGGTATAAAATATGTTATAATTAATGATAGGTGAATACCATGAAGAATAAAATATTTAAAACGATAAGTGAACAGATTGATATTCTAAAGAATAGAGGTTTACTTATTAAAGATGAGGCTGAAACAAAAGAAATTCTTTTGATGGAAAATTATTTTTTTGTTAATGGATACAGGCATATGTTTATATCTAGTGGTAGGACTAATAAATTCTTACCTGGTACAACTTTTGATGAACTTTATGCTACGTTTGTCTTTGATAGAAAACTTAGAAATATATTTTTCCAGAATATTTTAATTATAGAAAATAATATTAAGTCTATCATTAGTTACCAATTATCTAAAAAGTATGGTTTTAGGGAAAAAGATTATTTAAATCCTAACAATTATACTCAAGATAAACTTGCGGATAGGCAGGTTAGGGATGTTTTGAATAAGGTTAAAAGGCAGATTAGAATTAACGCACCTAAGCATTCGGCGACGATGCACTATTCACTTAATTATGGTTATATTCCGATGTGGGTTGTTGTTAAGGTCTTGTCTTTTGGTATTATGTCAGAATTTTATGGAATTTTAAAGCAAGATGATCAAAAAAGTGTGGCTGATATATATGGTATTAATCCACAGGTGTTGGAGATTTATTTGAGTTTACTTTCTAATTTTAGGAATGTGTGTGCTCATGAAGATATTTTATATGATCATCGTACGCAGAAGTTAATCCCTGATACTAAGTATCATGAGTTACTTAACATTGAAAAAGTTAGTGATGCTTATATTTATGGGAAGAATGATTTATTTAGTTTGGTTATTATGATGAAGTATTTACTTAGAGAAAATGATTTTAAGGTTATGATTAATCAGATTAAGTATGAGGTAGATTTACTTGATAAGAAGATTGATGTTATACCACTTAAAAATATTTTAAACAGGATTGGTTTTCCAGATAATTGGTTTGATATAAAAAATATTTAGGAGGAGTTTTATGCGAGAGAGAATTATTCAAGTGATTGTTTTAGTTATTGCGGTTATCGTAGGCGTGCTTGGAACACTGTACTTTTTAGATAAGGATAATATTCAGACAACGTCATCAAAAAATGTGACAATTTCAGAGAAAGACTCTATTAGTGAGGCTGTGGATAAGATTTATAATTCTGTAGTTGTTGTGGAAAATATTAGTAATGGACAGGCTGCGGGTTCTGGTAGTGGCTTTGTCTACAAGAAAGATAGTAAATATGGTTATATTTTGACTAACTATCATGTTGTAAATGGTGCGACCAGTTTAAAGGTTGTTACTATGGACAATAATGAAGTAGACGCTACTTATTTAGGTGGTGACAGTTATACTGATGTTGCGGTGCTTAGGATTGCAGCTGATAAGGTACTTGATGTTGCTTCAATAGGTGATAGTTCTAAAAGTAGTATTGGTGATACCGTGTTTACTGTAGGTACTCCTGTCGGTACCACTTATATGGGTACGGTTACTAAAGGTATTTTATCTGGGGTTAACAGGGAAGTTACTTTATCTGATAGTGAAAATGGTTCTAGTTATATGATAGAGGTATTACAAACTGACGCTTCTATAAATCCTGGTAACAGTGGTGGACCTCTTGTTAATATTAATGGCGAAGTTATTGGTATTACTTCTAGTAAACTTGTCAATGATGAAATTGAAGGTATGGGGTTCGCTATTCCAATTGAACTTGCGACTTCAGAGGTAGATGAGTTAGAAAAGGGTCAGAGTATAGAAAGACCATATATTGGTGTATCTTTATATGATGTAAGTAATAGCAATTATTTCTCTAGATATAATTTTGATATTGACTCTAATATTACTTCTGGTGTAGTTATTGCTTCTGTTGAAGAAAATGGAGATGCTGCGAAGGCAGGGCTTAAAGCCGGCGATGTTGTTTTATCTGTTGATGGTACTAAAGTAGATGGTTCTGCGAAGTTTAAATATATACTTTATAAACATTCTATTGGAGATACTGTTAAGGTACATATTAATCGTGGTGGAAGCGAAAAAGATATTGAAATGAAACTTACACAAACACTTGGTAGTACAAAAAATTAGGATAGATTTTCTATTCTTTTTTGTTTTTTGTAACAATTATGAAAGTTTTGTGATGTTTTGGTGTGAATGTGTGATATAATGCTAGTATAGGAGGTATGCTTATGAGCGTGAAAAAAATTTTGAGTACAGGTTTATTTTCATTAGGTATAATGATGATAGGTGTATGTGGAGCGAATGCTCAAGAATTATCTGGAGATATAACGGAAAGGACTACTTTAACTGAAGATACTAAATTAACTGGAAACGTTAAATTAGATAAAGTATTACAAGTTGAAAGTGGTAAATCTATTACTTTAGATTTAAATGGCTACAAGTTAGAGGCACCAAATTTTAGTAGTGATGAGTATTATGCTATTGAAAACAATGGTAATTTAACTATTGTAGATAATGGAAGCGAAAAGGGTGAGATTTCTTGCACAAAGACTGGTTCATCATGTATTAGAAATACCGGAACTATTACTATGACTGGTGTTAAGGTTTCTAGCACTTGGCTTACTTTTAAAAATGAGGGTGGCGGAGTTGCGACTATAAACAGTTCTAATATTTCAAGTTCTGATACATCTTTAAACGGTGCTACTATATTTAACTATGGTACACTTACTATTAATAATTCTGATATTGCTATGACTGGTAATAAGAAAAATGCTACTGTGTACGCTACAAATTCTGATGATAATGGTGTACATAAAACTAGTAAGACTGTTATAAATAATTCTACTTTATCTTCAAAGGGTAGAAAAACTATTTCTATTCCATATGGTGCTGGAAGTAACAATTCTGACGATGAGTTAATACTTAATTCTATAACCATTATAGGTGGCTTTGATGTTGGCACTAATACTAAAACATCTATTTCTGGAGATATAAAGACTACTTATTTGGGAACTACAAAATTACTTACTAATGCGACTAAAGGAACTGTTGTTACTTTGATTAATGGAGATGTTGTGGCTCATAAATTAAGTAATAACGGAACTATTCCTGAAGGTGTAACTTTGAAAATATCAGATGGAATTGATTTAAAAATTAATAATCCATATACTTTAAATGTAGAGGGAAAATTACATTTTGATGGTTCTTCTAAATATACACTTGCAGGTTCAAATTCAAAAGTGGTAACTGCTGTATATAATAAGACACAAAATTCTTATTATGGAACTATTGATGCTGTTTTGGCAGATGCTAATGAGAATGATGAAATTGAGATTATAGATACTAATATGGATTTATCTAATGTTAGTAATGGTTCTGTTACTTTGGTAAAGGATGATAATGGTGGTTATATTATTGCGAAGGTGAAGAAAGAAACTTTACCAGAAAATAATGTTACTACTAAAGATAATGCTTCTGAAGTTAAAAACCCTGAAACTAGCGACAATATAGTTATATATATGATATTATCTATTGTAGTTTTAACTGGATCTGTTTATTTAGTAAAAAGATTAAGAAAAAATTACAATTAAAAAATCTTCAAAGAAGATTTTTTTGTTATAATATAAGTGGATGTAATGGGCGGTGTGTATGGAGAAAAGAGTTAGTTATCAAAGGAAGAAACGATTAAAAAGGCGACTTTCAAATATTTTTTTAGGATTAATGCTTTGTCTTTGTCTTTGCATTTTTATATTTTGTATTTTAAAGGTTTTTGTGTGGGGCCAAGAAAATAATAAAGCTTCAAAGATTAAGGATAATGTGACTAAGAATGTGGTGGAGAGGGCCGCTATTAAAGACAAAACGATAAATGTTAATCCACCTACTGATAAGACTGATGATTATTTTGATTATATAAAGATGGATATGATGAGTGCGGATTTTAAGGCACTTAAGAAGAAAAATATTGATACGGTTGGTTTTATAAAGGTAAATGGAACAAATATTAATTATCCAGTTGTTCAAACTACTGATAATGATTTTTATTTAAATCATGCTTTTGATAGAAGTAAGAATTCTGCAGGTTGGGTTTTCGCAGATTATAGGAATAATATGATGGATTTCGATAAAAATACTATTATATATGCTCACGGACGACTTAATAATACGATGTTTGGCAGCCTTAAAAATATTGTAAATAGTAGTTGGTACGATAATAAAAATAATTATATTGTGAAGTTTTCTACGCCTTATGAAAATACTCTGTGGCGAGTATTTAGTGTATATACGGTGCCTGCGGAGAGTTATTATATAACGACCAATTTTAAAACAGATAATGATTATAAGAGTTTTCTTGACACGATTACCCGAAGGTCAAAGAAGGATTTTAATACTACTGTTGATATAAATGATAAGGTATTAACGTTATCTACTTGTAAGGATGTGGCTGGTAAGGAACGAGTTGTGATGCATGCTAAAATGATTAAAATTGAAAAAAGGGGCTAATGTGTTAATAAATTTTTTTTCTAGTTTATTAATATGCTTTATTTTAGGGATAAACAGGTCATTTGGGTAATTTGACTTGTTTTCTTTTTAATGGTAAACTGGTTTATAGATTGTAGGAGAGATGTGAATGAAACCTAATACCATGGTAGGGGCGGTTATTGTTTTTGGTTTACTTGTGGCTATTGTTACGCCACATATGACGGAAATTGTTTTTAGAAACAGCAATTCTTATAATTTAGATAGTGGTGAACTTGCGAGTAATCAGATGGTTAATGTGGAAAGTTCTACGGAAGATACTACTGCGGAGATCCAAGATATTGATTTAGCTATTGCATCTTCGGAAGTTTCTGAACAAAAGCCGGTGCAGGAAGAGACTCAGGTAGTTTCAAATAATAATGATGAAAAGAATGCGAAGTCTACGGAAACTGAAGCGGTAAAAGGGGAAACTGTGAATGCGGTTTATGAAGGACTTACTATGGATGAGTTGGCTGCGAAACTTGATAAACATTTACATTCTAATTTGAGTGGTACTGGTGTTTATTTTGCTAGGTATTCGGTGGAGTATGGTGTTGATCCTTATTTAGTTATGGCAATTGCACTTCATGAGACTGGGTGCAAGTGGAAATGCAGCACTAATGTTACTCAATGTAATAATGTTGGTGGTATGAAGTCTGGTGGTACTCATAAGTGTAATGGTACTTCTTATACGGCTTTTGACAGTCTTGAGAGTGGTATAAAGGGTTTTATTTATAATATTAAGGTTAATTATTGGGATAAAGGACTTACTACGGCACAGGCTATGAATTCTAAATATGCAGCGAGCGGTAGTTGGAGTGCGAAGGTTAATAGTTATATGAATTCTATAAGAAATAGTTAGAGAGTAAATATGTAGGTATTTACCTTTTTACTATATGAAAGCATGAATGATGTAGGGGTGATGTTATGCAAAATGGTTGTCCCAGTTGCGGAAGACTTTTAGAGGGTTATTTTGAAAAATGTCCACATTGTGGTTATGATTTAATTAGTCTGCATAAGATGGTAGATAAATATGAGAAAGAAAGAGAAAAGAAGCAAAAAAGAAAAGAAAATGCTTCAAAATATGCGGGATTTATTCAAAGGGTGGTCGCTAATTGGATAGATTCCTGGTTTGTTGCTTTGGCTTTTTTGGCAATTTTTATTGGTGTTATTGTTGTTTTTAGGTTGGATTTTTCTTATGCATTTCGTTTGAATGATTATTCTAAGTTATTTGTTATGTTGCTTTATTATATTATTCTTTATTTCTTTTACTGTGTTTTTTGTCATTATTCAAAGAGCGGTGCCACTATTGGTGAGAAAATAGTTGGAATAAGGGTTGTGGATGAGAAATGCCTACCACTTGGTTATATAGAGGTTATTACGCATAATTTATTTAGGATATTTAACATACTTACGTTGGGTATAGGTGCTCTTTTTATTATATTTACGAAGGATAAACAGGCTTTAAGTGATATTATGTCACATACTTATGTGGTAAATGTTTATTCTGACGATGATGAATATTTGTATTATGCGAGTATTCTTTCTAGATTTTTTGCGAATTTGATTGATATTGCTTTTATTTTGCTTGCTGCTTTTTTGGTCGATAGATTTTTTCTTTTATTATTTTGTCCTGCAATTATTGTTTGCTGGTGTCTTATGGAAAGCAGATGGGGGGGAACAATTGGTAAATTGATTATGAATATTAAAATTACCGATTATAATGGAGATAATATTGGTTTTGGACGTTCTTTAGTGCGAAATTTAGCTATACTTTTAGAATTGTTTGTGTTGATATTTGGGACAATTATTTGTTTTACCAGTCCTAGAAAGCAGACTTTAAAAGATATGCTTACTAAAACAGTTGTTATTAAAAAATAATTTAGATTAACGTATAACTGTATGTTATACGTTAATTATTTATATAAATCATACTACAGAGTTGTACTTTTTGATCAAATTATTGTTTAAAAGTGTATTTTTTTACTCTTTTTTTATCGCATAATATACAGTTATATGATTATTTTTAAAAAAGTGGTGAAGATATGAGGCGTAGAAGACGATTATATAGAAGAGAAGCAAAGAAACAAGAAAAGGTAATAATTGGAGGATTATTCACAGTATTATTATGTTTAACGATCGGTTACTCTACTTTTAATACAAATATTAATTTATCTGCTAAAGGTAATTTGAAAGATAAATCTAGGGTAATTTAAAGTTGGAGTTCAAATAGTAATGAAGATTTCCATACTGATTTTTATAGGAAAAATATAATAAGTGCAACATTTTTAGATAACGCAGTAGTACCTAGTAACGCAGTAGAAAAGTGGGACGTATCAGAAAGTAAAGACCATGGTGTCATGGCATATGTTATAGAAAGCACATCAGAAACTGGTAAATATGATTTATATATAAGGGCTAAAGGCGGAGTTATTGCTAATGCAAAAAGTAGTTATTTATTTGATAATAATTTTGATACTTCTACTTCTACTGATATGTCTTTTATGTTTCACTTGTGTCATAGTTTAACTAGTCTTGATGTAAGTAATTTCGATACTAAAAAAGTTACTAATATGGAGGGGATGTTTTGTGAATGCAGAAATTTATCTATTTTGAATTTATGTTCATTTGATGTTAGTGATGTTACAAATTCAGTGGGAATGTTTAAGCATATGACGAATTTAAATTATGTGTATGTGAATGATGACTTTAATATAGGTGCTGATTATTTATTTGCTAATAGTAATATATTTTCTGTTACAAAAGGAATGTGCTAAAAAGCATTGTTTCAAAAATAGAAACAGTGCTTTATTTTGTCAGCCTATATACATTTATAGATGGTTTATTGAATAATCTAAATACTGGTGTAGATGTGCCAATGCCATTTGATACGTACATGTCTATAGTATTATTGTTTATTTTGTAATGTCCTTCTATGTAATTTTTAGAACCTGTATATTTGATTAATGGACCATAGAAAGGGACGTTTACTTTTCCGCCCATTGATGCACCAGCGAGGACTAGATCGTAAGGGTTATTTTCAAAGTTTTTGATATAGTCGCCTTCATGCATTAATAGTATTTTATAGATAGGCCCACCTGTTTCAAAGGAGTTTAGGTAATTTTCGGTTTTTTGATTTTTATTGATTATGTCTTCTTTATCGCTGAAAGATGATACTCCGGCGATCAACATGTTATCAAATCCTTTTTTATATATTGTATCGTAGTTATTATTTAGGTTTATAAATCCTCCGTCTTTAACAATATTTTCCCATTCATCCCATGATACGTCATTATCACCACTTATAATGTATTTACCACATACTGCCTCTATTTTAGAAAGTTGTTCACTAATTAGGGATGAAGTGTTATTATTTATTTTAGAATTTTTATCTAAT
Organism: uncultured Bacilli bacterium; assembly: GCA_934129885.1. Taxonomy (GTDB): domain Bacteria; phylum Bacillota_I; class Bacilli_A; order RF39; family UBA660; genus Coprosoma. The sequence continues at coordinate 79,873 of CAKOWU010000006.1, forward strand.
AGGTCTCCTGTTATGACGACAATGTCTGGATTATATTCGTTTATTTTGTTTACAATGGTTTTTAATCTTGATAAATCTTCATTACTTATATAATGGATGTCTGACAGATGCACAATGGTAAATCCCTTGAAGTTATCTGTTATTTTATCTGTTTTGATTTTATATTCATGTACAGTAATTTCTTTAGGTTCAATATATGAACCGTATAAATAAATCATGCCTAAGCATAAAATAAGTGATAGAGATATTTTTAATAGAATATGTTTGTTTTCTTTTTTGTCCATATATGATTTCACCTATTATAATTTTAACACAAAAAAAATAAAGACTGAAGTCTTTATTTAAAATTATGCGAGTAAGAGAGTCAGAACTTGTAAACTCATTAAGATACCATTATGCATGAAGTGAAAACCGGTTGATACTAATATGTTATTTGTTCTTGTCATGATGTATGCGAACATGATGCCGCAACTGCTGTAGGATATGAGGTGTAATAGGACTAGAGGGCTATCAAAACTACCTGTTAGGTGAAGGCTACCGAAGATTAGTCCTGAGGCTAGTATATATATTATTTTATTTTTGAATACGGCTCTAAATCCTAGTCTGAAGATGCTTTCTTCTAGGAATGGTGCGAGGAAGACGGATGCGATATATGTATATACGGGATATAATGAAAATTCATCTCTAATGGCTGTTTCGTTTTCCGATATACCTCCTCCTAGGACGCTTATTAGGTAGTTGGTACTCATCATGATGAAAACACCGATTAGATAGAATTTAAAGTTTTTACTGAAGTATGACATATGATTGATTTTTATGTCTTCTATGGCCTTTTTGTATTCTTTTCTAAATATTAGGACTATTGCCGCTATTAAGATTAGTTCAGCTGTGATGTTATAGATTTCTTTGAAGGTAATTGTTAGGTTTGCATATTTTATATGTAATAGTTCTAATGGTAGTGTTTTGAACAGGCTAAAGGCGAAAAAAAGTAGGATAATGGAAATGCCTTTTATTATGTTGCTTATTAAATTGTCTTTTGTATATGTAATCACTTATTTATCATCTCCTATTTAGTATATTATATCATAGGTTTTGTGAAAAGATTATAAAAATGAGGAATTTATTTATGCTTATTTTGTATGTGTCACTGATATACGGGTAATAAAAATGTTGTTTATTTTGGTGTTTTGTGGTAATGTAAAAAATAATATAAGGCTGGTTTATGAAAGGGTTACTATACGATTTGGCTTAAGTCTCCTACGAACTTACATGTTAGATTTAAAACGTAAGTGCGTGATAATGGTGTAGTTATTGTAGAATATGGGAGAAAGAAAATATGTATATGTTTATATGTGGGGTAAGTCCGGTAAAAAGTTATTTTATGCAGGGGACTTTGAAAATTTTATGCTATGTTTGTTTTTATTTGTGATTTGATGTTATAATTGTGTTAGGAGGTTTGTTATGTATACTATAAAGGATTATTTGGTTTATTATAAGGACATTCCGTTTGAGGATGCGGGGTTTAATGTGATGGATAATGTGCTTTTTTCAGCACTTGTTTATTTACCTATCGAGGATATGACGATGGAAGCTATTACGATACATGATTTAGCAGTACTTTATAAGTCTTTGGCTACGAAGTTAGAGAGAGATTTGAATTATGTGGGTAAGAAGGTTGCTCCTTTGTTACAGGAGATTATGAACAGTGTGCGATATAAAAATGTTATGCTTGATAATATTAGGGCTATTTTAGATAATAGGCTTCAATTTTTTGCAGTTACTTTTAGATATAATAATATGGTTTATGTGGCGTACAGAGGAACTGATAATTCTATTTCGGGGTGGAAGGAGAATTTTAATCTTTCATACAGTTATCCTACTGATACGCAGGTGCTGGCGGCTGATTATTTGAGTGATACTATTACTGATCTGGATAAGAAGATTTATGTTGGTGGGCATTCTAAAGGTGGTAATTTGGCGATGGCGAGCGTGATGAAAATAAGGGATGCAGTATATGATAGGATTGTGCTTGTTTATAATAATGATGGTCCTGGGTTTTTGAAAAATGAATTTGATAGTGATGAGTACAAACGACTACATAAAAAGTTATATAATATTATTCCAGAGGAAAGTGCGGTGGGAGTACTTTTATTTAATAAGAATTATAATGTTATATGTTCTACTGGTAGTGGGCTTATGCAGCATGATCTTACTTCTTGGTGTTGTTTTGGACCTTTTTTGGTAAAGGGTAAGTTAAGTCGTTTTAGTAAGGAACTGCAAACGAGGACGAACAAATGGTTAGCGGAAATGGATGATGCGTCAAAGGCACAGGTTATTGATACGTTTTTTAAGGTGATTGAGGAAAGTGGTGCTATTCATTTTAGGGATTTGTCATGGACTGAAATTATGAATTTGGTTAGACGAAGTGTTAATGTGGATGAGAAGTCTAAACAGTTACTTATGGATACTTTAAAGGTTTATATGAAGTAACAGTTAATTGATAGTTAATGAAGAAATTAAGGTAACTATAATGATTTAGTATGAGAGGTGAAGTATATGCTTGATAAAAACGAAAGCAATGTTACTGCTATTCAAAATTATAATTTACCAGAAAAAGAGGCTACACTTAATACTTATTTAAATAATGATTGGTACGGTGAATTAGACGAGAGTGTTAAAAATGTAATTGTTTCTCCTACATTTAATGTTGGTACTATTTTAAATGAACGTAGTATTTCGGATGTTATTATGGCAGAGCAAACATACAAGTGGAGAGGAAATATCGGTCTTATAAATGTGAGTGATTATCTTAAGGCAAATACGAATACGGAGAAGTGTGGTTTTATTACACAGAATATGGGAGGGACTGATAATGTTATGTCGTGTTCTAATTTTACTTGGATGTACTTAGCGTTTGGAAAAAATTATTTTTGGACTATTAATCCAGCGGATTACAGGTGGCCTGCTCAGTGGATTTATCTTGATGATTACGGTAGTTTAACTGGCTTGTATAATGCTAGTTCTGTTGGTGGTGGTTCTTTATGCGGTGTGGTACCTATGTTTTATATTAGTCCTGCTATTAAAATTTTAGGATTAGGTACTAATGATGCACCATATGTGGTTCGTAATATAGATAATAAATAAAAAACTGTATTGGTAGTGTGCAAAATGGTAAAGTGATTTAAGAAAATTATATAATATTAAAAAAGGGTTGTCTATTTTTTATATTTGTATCTATAATTTGAGCAAGAATGATAAAGAAACTTATTATATAGTGTAATTTTATACAAAATAATTACTATATATTTTATGTGGTTACGGTTGCGAATAGAGTTATTGGTGTGTTATAATGTGGTTAGTTAGTTGTTAACCAATATATAAGGAGGACTAATGAAAAAAATATTTAACCATATAATAACAATTGTTTTTTCGGTAGTTTTGTTTTGTTTTGTAATGATTATGATTACTAGCAGTTTTTTTACGGAAGAGATGATGCAGAAGAATTTTCAGCGTATTGATGTTATACATGAGATGAAGAAGATACAGAATAGTACTACGTCTGGTACGTCGGCTGAAGTTGCAGATCTTATCAACACGGCTTATGCAGAGGCGGAGAGCCATGGAATAGATAAGAAACTTGTAAATACTATTTTTAATGATAAAGAGACAAAGAATTTCTTGGGTGCTCTTGCGGGTTCTACTACGGATTATGTGGTGAATGGCACGAAGGGTAGTATTCCTACTAGTGAAGATTTTAATAAGTTACTTGATAATAATATTGACAGATGGATCGATGAAAGTGGTGTTTCTATTAGTGATAGTAAGAAAGAAGTTCTACTAATAAGGATTAAGAGTATGTCTAGTGGTATTATTGATAATATGCCAAATTATATGTCTGTTAAGGGTGCGGTTAATAATAAGGTGCTTGATACGATAAAGTTTATTTTTAGTGATATGGTAAAGTTTATTCTTGGTGGTTTGGTTATATTATTTGTGATTATTTTATACTTACTTAATAGGAAGGATGCTGCAACGTTTAAATATGTAGGTGGTGCGTTACTTATTTCTTCGATAATGATGTTCGTGGTTAGTTTTAGTTTAGAGGATGTCGTGGCGTATGTGCTTTCTGGTTATAATTTGACTTCGCTTATTAATTCGCTAGTTAATTTGATGATGATGTGGGTTATAATTATGGCCGCTATATTGCTTGTCCTGGGTATTTTGTTACTTCTTGTATATAGAGGTAAATGTAAGAGAAGGGTAAAAGCATAGTGATTGAGGTATTAAAAAAAGAAGATATGTATAAATAAAGTATAAAAAAAACAGAGGATGCTATTATTTATCTTCTGTTTTTGTTTTGGAAATTTTATTTTTTATTAGGGCAATAATGATTGGGCTTACTGATATTAGGATAATGGCAATCATTATTAGGCTAAAGTGGTCTTTTACGGCAGGAATGTTGCCGAATAGATAGCCTATCATTATGAATAGTGTACCCCATATACAGCCGCCTAGGGCGTTGAATGGGATGAATTTTTTATATTCCAGTTTACCCATACCTACGACGAATGGTACTATGGTTCTGATTATTGGCATAAATCTAGCAATTAGAACGGCGGCACTTCCATATTTGTCTATAAGGGCATCAGCTTTGTTTAGGTTTTCTTTTTTGATTAGTTTACCATTTCTGATGATTTTTCTACCTAGATGTTTACCTATTTCGTAGTTTATGGTGTCTCCAATGATGGCAGCACTTATTATTATTAGAAAAAGTATTTCTAGGTTTAAATCGCTTGTAGCGGCGAAGGCTCCGGCGGCGAATATGAGGGAGTCACCTGGTAAAAACGGTAGGAATACTAGGCCTGTTTCACAAAATATTATGGCAAAGAGTAGTAGATATACTAGGTTACCATAGTTTGCGATGAAGTCGCCAATGTACTGGTTACAGTGTAAAATAAAGTCTATTATAATCATTTAATCCTCCTTAAACATTATAATTATAGCATATATTTCTTGCTTTTTGCGTGAAAATTTACTATAATGTTTTCATTATTATGGTATGTTTCAAAAGCGAAAATAATAATGGCTTTGCAGGGCTCTGGCGAAGAGGTTGTGTTATGGGTGCTGTTATGGTGCTTGATATGGCGGGAGGTATGATGCATGGATAATTTTAATTTATTTTATAAGAACACTAAAGCTGATATTGAAAAGTCAATGACTTTATATAATCAGGAAATGTTAGACGAAGATATTTCGGAAATAAGGGAGGCACTTTCTTTATTTACAGAGTTAAACTCTGGCGGTAAATATTTAAGGGGGGTATTGGTTGCTCTTGGATATAAGGCTATGGGCGGTAATGACGATAAGTATATGTCTTTGGCTTTGGCGATAGAGGTGTTTCAGACTGCAATTTTAATTCATGATGATATAATTGATAATGCTTCTCAAAGGAGAGGTAAGAAGACTGTTCCTACTAGTTATAGGGAGATGTATGATGATAAGAATGATATTAATTTTATAAGGAAAAGAGATAATTATGCGAATTCTATGGCTATTGTTATAGCGGATATTGGGCTATATAGAGCGGCTGATTTGATTAACCGAAGTTATCATGATGATGGTAGGGTTTTGGAACTTTATCATAAGATAACTCTTAATACTATGAAGGGTGAGTTACTTGATGTTGAGTTACCTTTCAAAGAGGAATTTTATGGGGGAAGTTTGACTTTAGAAGATAAAGTTTTAGCAATTTATAAGATGAAAACGTCGTATTATTCTATTGTTGGCCCTTTTATCTTGGGTATGGCTTTAGGTGGTGCTTCTTCAGATAAGATAAAGACTATGGAAGATATTCTTATGAGCACCGGAATTGCTTATCAAATAAAGGATGATATTCTTGGTATATATGGAGATGAGGGTTATATTGGGAAGACTAATTCTGATATAGAGGAGTATAAGCAAACTATACTTTATGCATATACTATGGGTACTGAATACAAGGGTGAATTAGAGAAAGTCTACGGAAAGATTGGTACGACTGCAGAGGTTAGAGAGATTTTTCGGAAATGCGGCGCTCTTAAGTATGCTGAAGATATGATGATAAGGTTATTTGATGTTACATTGGGTAAGCTAGATGGCACTGATTTTTTGGATGATGAGTGCAAGAGAATATTAAAAGGTTTTATTAAATATTTAAGTGAAAGGACGAAGTAGTTTATGGATAAGAAAATAAAGGTTTTGATTATTTGTTTGGTTATTTTGATTGTAGGGGTTATAGGGTATTTTATTCTTTCTTCTTTATTTTCTGATAGTGCTAGATTTAAAAGGGAATATGAGAAGTTTAATGGTAATTATGTAACTGTTAATATTGATAAGAATAATAATGTTCAGTATGTTAATGTTGACGAGGCTTTAGATATTTTAGAAAGTGGTACTGGGATACTATATATAGGTGAGCCTAAATGTAATAAGTGTCGTGCTGTTTTGCCTACATTATTAGAGATGGCGAAGGAAGAAGAGGTAGAAAATGTTTATTATTTAAATGTTTCTGATATTCGTGATGTAAAGAAAAAAGATGAAGATGGCAATGTTGTTACGACTAAAAAGGGTAGCGATGAATATTATAAGTTAATGGATGCGTTAAATAAATATTTACCTGATTATAAAGGAATTGATGACGGAAGTAAGAGAATATATTTTCCTAGTTTTGTATTTATAATGGGTGGAAAGGTAGTTGGCTTTTATACTAATGATATTTATGATAAGGCTTTAAGTTTTAAAGAGAAGGATGTGCTTAAGAATATATATAAGGATAGTATTGATGAGATGTACGGTACGTGCGACGAAAGTTGTTAAATGAAAAAAAGTAGAATTAGTGTCTACTTTTTGTTTCATCTTTTATAATTTCTTCTTTTTCTGGATTATTTTGTAATTCGATGGTACCATCAAATTCGACTCCGGCTTTTTTGTGATTTTGATTTGTTTTAGTAAAATCTTTGGTTAGGATGTTTTTTAAGATATCATATGATTCTTTTATGCTTGGAATATATTTTCCAGCCCAATCTCTATTACTATTCATATCTAATTGTTTTTTTTCAGCCGCTCTATAAATTATACATGCTTGAGTGGCTTCTTCGCCAGCGGCACGTAAGATGTGTTTGTCTCTGAGACCTGATATGCGATTTTCTGGTTTTTGGTTTTCATAGTTTATTTCATACTGTATTCCGTAGGCTGTTGTAGCCCTACTCAAACATAAAAAACAATCATCTTTGTTTCCTATAATCTCAAATGATTTGAAGTCATTTGGGCTTTGGCCTATGCTTTCTGCGACTATACTTTTGATTGTTAAATATGATAATTTTTTTAAAGCCTCATTACAATCGAAAATATAATTTTTTTCTAATGCAAAGTGATACTGTTCATCTATATCTTCTAATGTTTCACCGTCTAATCCTTGATTCATGTTTTCGTCAACTGTTGTTAGATTAGGTTCTGTTTCTAAAGTGTTTACAATTTCAGTTATTGTTTCAGTATTTTCTGATTCATTTTTATTACATCCGGCTAAGGGGGATAAACTAAAAACCATTGCTAGACTTAATCCAGTTTTTATAAGTTTATTTTTTTTCATATATATTTTCTCCTTTGTTTTATGTCTATATTATAGCAGTTTTTCTATTATTGTCAATTTAGTGCAGGGTGGTTGACATTATTTAAAATTATAGTATATAACGCAGGAAAAGGAGTGGTTTTATGGATGGTGAATTAGATGCAGCTTATTTAAATTTTGTTAAAGAAGGCGGGAATATAAAATTTGTACCGGCGAATTATTTATCTAAAGAAATGTGTGATTCTTATGTAGCTGATGGTGGTAATTTAGATACAGTGTTTGAAGAACAAAAGGCTAAAGAGTTATATGCTCATTATATAATTTCTGGTGGTAGTATTAATAGTGTACCTAGAAAGTATTGTACAACTGAGTTTGTTGATTTACTTTTTAATGAGGAGTTTGAAGTAGTAAAGGCTTCAAAAGATACTTTAAATTTTATAAAATATATTAGAGTAAAAGCAGAAATTTTATTTTCTGTTGAATCTGGTAATACAAAAGATGATATTGCAAGATGTTATAGTGTTTCTTTAGATTTTGTTAATGATGTTTTAGATGAAATAAAAAGAGAAGATTTAGATATTTATAATCAGTTATGTGATACTTTAGAAAACAATCAAAAAACGTTTGTGGAAAATACAAGGTTATATGTTGCTGAACTTAATGATGTTATTGAATCTTTAGGCGAAATAAGTAATAAAAAACTTTCTCAAGAACAAAAAATGAAATTTGCGTATTTATCTAAAAGGTTAGAACATTCAGTTGATTTTCCAACCTTATATGAATTTATTAAGGCTAATAAAATTCCAGGTGCGAATAGAGTTAATAATTTTTTAAAAAATATTGGTTTTTATTATCAAAAAATTATTAAAGATTTTAGAAATGCTGTTTATGATGAGGACGCTTACATGAATAGGTATGAAATGGAATGGCTTGCACATTATGATATTGATATTGATTATAAAGATACTATAACAGTAAGGAATACTAAACGTAAGTATGTGACAAATAATGGTGATATAGTAGAAGTTGATAAAAATCAAGCATTACAAGTAATTGGCATTTTAGAAGAAAATGAGATACCAATTGTGAACTGTATAGTTAAAAGCGCTTTAATGAAGTTTGCTAACGGGGAACTTAATGAGTTTATAGAAGATTTACGTTTATTTGATGGAGAGCAATTTACACATAATAATGGTAATCAAAAGGTATTAGAAAGATAATACCTTTTTTGTTCTGCTGTGCAAGGCATATAATTAGGTGATGAAAGTTCATTATATGTGTAAGTATCTGCGAAGTGTTAGGGAAGCCCAAAGCATCAATCCAGAGGCCGGGGCTAAAGGAAACGTGAAATAAAATCGTGATTCGACGAACAGAAACTTGATACAAAGGCTATATGGAGGAATGCGGTTACTAAATTACTAAATAAATTAAAGTTTAGAAAATATACGTAACTTTATATAGTAAATTAAGTAGGTGCTCAAGGAAAGTATCAATAATTTTTTATTAACTTACACATTATAGTTCAAACTAAAAATAAGTAAAAATTTATTTATCTAGTCTTTTTATTACTAACTATATAAAGCACTTACAAAAGTTTTTAATGATAATATAATATTAATATAAAAAAACAGATAGGGTATATTAATTCTACCTGCTTTTGTCATTCTTTAGTCTGAACTGTAACATTTACACAATTTATTTTATACTTTCGGTTGAGAATAAATAGATAAAAATTTTTATTAGGAACTAGAAATTATTCATATGAAATGTCGCTTTTAGCTACTTCTATTACGGGACGAACACCAACCAAAACATCGTTTCTTTGCACTTCTATACTATGAACACGTCTTGCTGTAGCATAAATTATCCAACTATGGTTTGACATAGTGTTTCTTGGCGTTTCTAACCAATATCCATCAAATTTAGAATTATCCTTTTTTGAAAAATTAGTATTTTCAACAAGATAAAGATGGTCATCTAATTCTCCATTTTTCCAAGTTGGAATATAAAAATTAACAAGTTTTTTAACTTCTGCGAGTGTTAAAAATCGTGCCGCATAATTCGAATAACTAAATACTTCTGGAAAAGTATGACCGTCTTTGGTGCTCGTAGTATTATATTCATTAACTATCTTTCTTTCGGTGTTTGATAGATGTACATTATTCCATTGCCTAGTAGTGGGAAGTTGTTCTATCGCATTTCTAGGTCCATGCCAATTTTCTTTAGAATTATCGTATGGATAATATTTTTCATTGTCAGGCTTTCCAGCACTAACGTTATTATAATAAATTAAAACAGCTATATTACTATTTGTTTCCATATCAGTAACATAATAAAATCTTTCTGTATTTGAATCGTAAATTCCATCACCATTCACGTCACAGTCAAATGCATCACCAGATGAAAGCATATTAGATGTTCCTAATGAACCATATGTAATGGTAGAAGTGCCTTTTTTACCATCTACTTTATAACCCATACCAGAGCAATAGCCCCCTAAACATTCTTCTGTATGAAGTAGTGTTGCCCTTCTACACAATGACATTTTATAATGAACTTGAATATCACCTGAAATATTTGGAATTATTAAATTGCCGTTTGTATATTGATAATCACTGCCATTGTATAATAATTTATTATTCATGAATATCTTTATAAGATAATCTTCTTTATTTGGAATATTTAAATTTAATGTATCACCTTCTATTACTTCTGTAGGGAATTCATCACTATTAGAAATATTATAGTAACTTGCATTAAAAATTCTTCCAAATTTAAAACTTAATATAAATTTGTTTTCTTCATTATTAATATTTGCTCCATCTTTATATGATACTTTTATCTTAATTGTTTTTTTGATTCCTAAAGAGCATTGATTATTATTACAAATTTTATCTTTTAAATTATAATCTAAAAATTCAAATTTTAGGTTTTCATTATCAATTGATGCACTGGTTATTCCCATTGCGATATTACCTAAATTATGAATTTGTACTTCATAAATAATATAGGAATTACTATCGTTTAATATAATACTACTAGAAATATTAGAAATATTATAGTTTTCATAATAACTAGTAGCATTTTTTACACTTTCAACCCCAACTTTTGTCACTCTTACATCTTTATCTATTCGCACAGTAGTACTTATATCTTCAATTGCTAATTCATTTTGAAAAGCAGAAAATCCAACACTTAAGAATATGATTGTTAAAACAACTATTATGGAACCAAAATAAATTAAATTATTATTTTTTTTAATTTTTTTTAGTTTCATACTTCTTATCACCACCATTAATGTCCCTTGAATTTACTATATACAAATATAAATTATTGTCATTAAGAATATAAAACTTTGACATTTCATGTTCTTTAACATTATAGAACATAATTGGAGAGTGTAAATTATCTCTAACATCCACTAATTCATTAAAACTATTAATTAATAGAACTGTGTAGTCTTTTTCATTGGGAAATGTTGATGTTTCTACTATTAAGCGATCATATTCTTTTAAAATTTTATTAATAAATTTGTCATATTTACTTATTGTTTTGGTATATTTTTTAATTATCACAGAGGTAAAGTACAGAAAGATAATTGATAAGAAAAGTGAAATTATACCAATAATAAATTTTAGATAGCCATTGATAACTACGGACTTTGATGTAATAAACTTATCTATACTCTTATTTATTTCTTGTGTATTAAATTTTATTTCAATAGCTTTTTGTGATAAGGGTATTTGAACTGATATATGAGCAGATGCTGGAATATCTTTGTATTCAGAATCAACATTATTATAGGCACTTAAATAAACTTCTAAATAGCTTTGCGAATCGATACCATATTGCGATTTAAAATTAGTTGCAATGCTATTATAATATTCATAATCAATATTAACCTTTTTATTTAAATTGTATAATGTTTTATTATTTTTTACATAATCAGTGGTTTTAGGTGTTAATATATATTCTTTTTCATAATACTTTGTTTTAGTGTCATTATTTTCAATTATAAGTTTAGCTATTATTTCATAATCAACAGAATTAACTATGTTATCAAAATTACCATTAAATTGGTAGTTAAAATCAAGTGGTATGTTTTTTATTAAACTGGCCACGTAAGACATATTAGAATTTAAACATTCATCTTCAAAGAAATTATTATCTTTTAAACATACAGAATATTTAACATTACCTTTTTCTTGAAAATGTAATTTTTCATTAGTATTAACACTTAATGAGCTAGTAATGAGTTTACAGCCTATTATAACAAAAAAACAAGAAAAGAATATACAACAGCAAAATTTTAATAAAAGATTTTCTTTTGTTTTGTTTTTGCTATTCTTTTTATTTTTAGTATAATGCACATCTTTTATCAATTTTACCACCTCTCATTAAGTAATATAGTTGGATAGCCTATTATTGGAATCTTAAACTTAACAATACCAACAATCATATCCTCTGTAATTTTGTATTTATCATAATCATTATTAGCATCACCTTTAGTATATATAAAATATTCGCTATTATTGTTTACTATTCTATAAATTCTATGAACAATTATTTTTCCATCATGATTATATGCTAGTACATTTCCAACTTTAATTTCATTATAAATTTTATCAACAATTACCACATCGCCTTTTGATATTTTAGGTTCCATAGAGCCACTAGCAACTGCAACCGCATAGTATCTAAAATATCCAGATACTATATAAATTAAGCTAGAGACAAAAATCGTTAAAGGAATAAGGTATAAAAATTCTTTTTTACTTTGTTTATAATTTTCAAGTGCAACTTCTTCAGTTCTATCTTTTTTAAACCAATTTATTACTTTTATAAGTACAATCAATGGTAGGAGAATAAAAATCAAGGAATAAAGGTATTCATTAGGATTTGGAATTATAGGAAGAAAATATTTATACAAGTTCATAATTAATAAATATACAATTCCAGGTTTATAGCCAAGATTTAAACCTAAGTATGAACATAAAATATTTTCTGAAATTGACGGTAAAAACGTTAATGCAATTAATAAGAAAGTATCTTTATTAAAACTAATGGAATGAGCTGAAAATGGTATAGCATTATCGATTATAATAAAGAATATACAAGTAATTATAATTAAAGTCTTTGACTCGCTGGACTTCATTAAAAGTTGATATCTTAAAAACTCTTTTATAAAAATATAAAATATTATAGGAAAGATTATGTTACAGAAAGAATTTATTGTCAAATAGTTGGTGTTTTTGGCAAAGCCTATTAAAACACCAGACAAATAATAAAGCAGAAAAAAAGCCATTAAAACAATAATAATCTCTAAGATGATATCTTTACTATAGCGATGCCTATCTTTTTCAAATCCAAAAGTAAAATATACAATAACTAAGGATAATAAAAGTGTGATATCCAGCCCAATTTGTCCTAACATTTTAAATTTCAAACTATTTAAAAGTATAATGAAACTGAAAGTAAAGATAAATAATATTATTTTAATATAGCTTTTCTTCATTATTATCTCCCACCTTTAAAGAGACAAATTTGTTTCAACATGTCATTTTTAATCAGCAGAACTGTAATTTAAAGTAATATTGCCAAAGGCAACAGTAAAGTCTCCATCTGCTCTATCAGCACCAGCTTCATATTCTAAAGTAACTGTAACTAATTCTCCGTTACCTTTAGCTAAAGTATGATTTGTAATAGAAGCCTTGCCAGTTGTTGTTTCAATTTCGTTTCCAACTTTTACTTTTACAGAAATTTTTTCACAAGCTTTTTGAACTAGAGTATCGGTGGTTCCTTGACCTGCGGTGCAAATTTTAGTGGCATTTTGATCGGCAACATTACTAAAAACGATACTTTTTAAGTAGGCATTTAATTCCCCTGCATTATATGCATAAAATTTGTATACAACTGATTGCCCAGGTTCAGTAAATGTTGCACTTAACTTTGAAATAGTTGGATCCCCACTATTATCAATAACACCATTTGTTGTTACTAGTGAGTTAGGTGTAGCTGTTGGTATAATTTCGGCAACTTCCACTTTATCTTCCGCACTAGAAAAATCAACATTCAATGTACTACTATCTGGTTTAACATTCGCACTAGTTTGAATGTTTAAAACGCCAGAAAAAGCAGCAAAACCAATTGATAATCCAACAATGCCAACAACTAAGGCAACGAGTGCTATTATCTGTATTTTTCTGTCTTTTTCCATTTCCATCCTCCTATGATATGATTATAACATGACTATTATTTTTAAGCAAGAGTTAATTTTGTTAACTTATAGTTAAAAACAATAACTTGATATGTATTATAATATATTTTGTAAGGAGGTATCATTTTAACTAATGTTCAATGAATTTAATAAAAGATGATTGAACTAACGATTTGAAACTTACTGGATTTATATTCGAAAATATGTGCATGAGGGATTTTAAAATATGCTCTGATGCTGTAGATGTTTCATTGTTCTATTACAGAAATAAAAATGTTTTTGAAGTTGATTGTGTTTTGAAAATGGCAAATGGTAGATGGGTGCTGTTGAAATAAAACTAAACATAGGAGAAATTCCTGCTGCGGAAGAAAATTTAAATGAGTTTAAGGATAAATCTAATACTGATAAATATGTTGAATTTACTTTTTTAATGATTTTAATGGATTCAGAACTTTCTTATGCTAGGGAATATGAAATTTATGTTGTGTTTATTGGAACGTTATGAAATTAGTTTGTTGGTTATTTTCTGATAAAAAAGCCGTTATGTACATATTTTGTTTCGTCTACTACTATGAAAGCGTTTTCGTCTATTATTCTAATTAAACTTAATAATTTTTTATAATTTTTATTAACTGTTTCTAAGATTAACATATTTTTAATACCATCTTTACCATTTACATTTATAACTGTTACTCCAAAGCCTTTTTTTCTTAAGTAATCTGCCATATCGTTATTAGTGGTAATTATTTGTAAGGTAATAGGTGTTGTTATAAAATAGTTAGAGGCATAACCACCTATGATTGTTCCTGTAGCAAAGCCTAGAGAATAAAATAGGGCAACCCAAATACTATTTGAGCCAGTTAGGGCTTCTTCTACGATTGTAAACCAAATAAATACTTCAAAAAAACCTATAAATCCTGCGAGAAAGTTTTTGCCTTTAACGGTTACTATTGTTCTAAATGTACCTAGAGAAACATCTATTATTCTAAAGAAAAATATTTTTAAGCATAATAAGGCCATATAAATCACCATTTTTATTATTTACGTTATTTATTAAAATATTTACAAATATGGCTTCTTATGTTACTATTTAGGTGGAGATGATGGTTTTATGAAAAAGTTAGTGACATTATTTTTAGTTAGTTTTGTTTTTCTAACTTCTAATGTAGATGCAAAAGAAGTGGAACATTTTAAAGCAGTGGCTGATGATGATGTATCTATTAGTGATAATTATAATTCTAGTGTTGTTGCTGCAGGAAATGATATTGATATTACTGGTAATGTGAGTGGTATTGGTACTTTTGCGGCAGAGAATATTGAGCAAACTGGTACTGTTGATTATGGTTTTTATGCTTCAAATATGACAACTATTTCTGGAGTGATAGAGAAGGATGCATTTAGTGCTTCGGCTTCTTTTCAATCTTTAGATACAGCAAAGTTTAACAGGGATGTTTTTATTGCGTCAGGAGATGTTGTACTTAATGGCGAATTTCAAAGAAATGTTAATATTTATGCCTCTAGTGTAATTTTAAATAATGTTAATATCAAGGGTAATATTACGATAAATGCTAGTGAGGTAAAAATTAATGATGGCGCTATAGTAGCGGGAACATTATCTTATAATAAGGATGCTGATTTTAAGTCTTCTTCTAATGGCATAAATGAGATAAAGAAAACCGCAGCAAGTTTAAATGATGACGAAAATACTTTTACTGATGTAGTTTATTCAAAGATTTGGTCTATTTTGTGTTTAATGCTTGTATTTGGATTGATATGTTTATTATTCCCTAAAGTATTTAGCAATATTAATACTAGGTATGAAAATATGAAGGGTATGGACGTTGTTACGTTAATAGGCAAAGGGGCGTTGGCACTTTTGCTTGTACCAATTATTGCTTTCTTACTTTTACTTACAATTATTGGGATACCTATATGTGTTATATTAATCCTTATATATTGTCTTGCTTTATATTTATCTACTGTATTTGTGGCTTATTTGATTGGATATAAGGTATGGAATAAGACACATAAAGAGAAAAAAGATACTAATATGATGCTGTATGGTGCTATTGGACTGGTTATAATTTTAGTATTAGAACTTATACCTATGGTAGGTTCTATTGTTAGTATACTTGTGTTGTTTGCTGGTCTTGGTGTTATTTTTGATATGATTAATGATTCAAGAAAGTAATCACGGCTTTGTTTTCGATACATATAATAACCTAGGGGTGAGTATATGTATAAGATATATAAGGTTAATGCTGGTGATAGTTTAGAGAGTATTGCTAAAGCTCTTGGGGTTACTACGAATGAACTTATGAGTATAAATGGTATGTCTCCTAATCAGATTTTAGTTCCTGGGGCCTTGCTTGTGGTACCGGCAAAAGAGAACAGTACATTTACAAAGTACGTTGTTAAAAAGGGAGATAATTTATATTCTATCGCACAAAGATATAATACAACCGCGGAACAGTTACTTAAGTTAAATGGTTTATCTGTGAATGATTATATATATCCTAATGAGGAGATTATGGTACCAAGCGCGAATACGAAGTTTTATATAACGGCGGATGACGATACTTTGAATAAAGTTATTGATGGTTTAGGGGTTAATCCGAGTACTTTGGTGGAGCAAAATAAGGAGATATATTTAGTTCCTGATCAACTTATTATTTACAGAATAAATGGCTAAATGCCATTTGTTTTTCGTTGCAATAATGTGTGGTTTGCTAGAAAAAACTGAGAACATATTTACTGTTGATGGAGTTCGTTATACTAAAAGGCGAGTAGAATTTACTCCTGAAACTATGCATGAATATAGATACGGTGAAAAAAGATATGTAAGAGTTACTGCGAATATATTTAAAAGGCGTATTATGCTATCAAATGGTGTTCAATATAAAAATAGTGATGTAGTTTGGGTTGAAATAGAGTCTGTTAAGTGGCTTTTAGATAATGAAAAGGCTCTAGAGTTAGCGATTAATGAAAAACTTTTATTTGCGGGTGTACAGTATAATTATGATTATTTTTTTCTCGTAACATTGATATATATGAGTTTATGAATAATTATTTTGTAAAAGAGTTACAAATAAAGTTCAAATCCCGATAAGTGATGATGTTTTGGATTTAATTGTAAAAATAAGCATGAAAGTTGATGAATTAGATAACCAATTAAAACCAGTAGAGGATATAGTTGGTTTACAAAGTGCATCTATAGGACAAAAATTTAAATCAAAGAAGTTATATAAAAGGGCAATTAGTTATACCTGAAGAATAGAAGTTTGTTTTTGACATGATTATGTATTTAATATATAATTATAGGTAGGGTGATGATAATGAAAAGAGTGTTGTTACAAGAAATGACAGGTACTGTTATAAATGTTTATATTCCGGAGGTTTATAAAGGTAACATTTTAATTGATAGTGACAATGTAGATGTTCTTGCTGTAGAGATAGAAACTAGAGAAGGTATAATAAAATTAATAAAACCAAAAGATAGTAAATATTCGTCTTTATTGGAGGGCAATGCTGTTAATATAAAAAAATATTCTTTGGAGTATGATTATGAAACTTATTTAACTGAAATTAAAAGAAATATAGATAACTATTATTCTAGTCATAAAGAAGATTATAAGAATTTGTTATATAAAAATTATTTTTGTTCTTTAGAGGAATTTAGAGAACATCCAAGAAAAATTATTGATTATGAAATTAGTTTTAACGATGAAGATAGTACAAATGAATTAGAACGAAAATTTCAAAAGGTAATTATGGGCGGAAAAGAGGTTAATATTCCTATTTTACCAGAAATAGAAGAAACGGATGAGAAAGTGTGGGGTAGAAGTGAATAATCAAGATTTACTTAAACAATTTTTTGATGATTTAGATAAATCATCAGTTTCTAAAATGTATAGTTATCTTATTCATTATACTCCTGATTATGAATATAAATCTTTAAAGCCTTATCATAAAGAATTAGAAAATAATCTTTCTTCTAAAGCTATTATTCATTATTGGGGTGGCGAGAATAATGATTATTTTATGAATTTTTGTAGTGACCACTCTGTATATGACAAAGAACATATTAAAATTTATGTACCTTTAAATGGTGAGAATGTTACGGCTATAGTAACGAAGATATTTAATTATATTGCTGACAATAATATCGAACATTTATCAAAATTGGCATCTGAAACTAGAACTGATGATTTGGTTATTAGAGTTACTAGTATAGAAGATGCGAAAAAAATAATTAATTTTATAAATAGTGATGCTGAAATATGTGCTGGATTATATAAAAATGCTTTACCTTTTGATATTAAGTGTGGAAATGTAAGTGTGGCTTATGACAAGAAAAAAGCATTTCATGGGGATGTTGCAAATTATATTGAAGGATATAGACAAAGTACTGATGAAAAACTTAGTTTAGGTGGTTTCAAAAGATATTTAGGACAATTATATGATAAAAAATATTGCTCTATATCTGATAAATATGATGACCATTTAACTAGCTCTTGTATTAGTGCTAAATTCGATTTTGACGGTGCTAAAGATTTTGATTATGATTTTAAGGACTATCAACTTAATACTTTAAATATACTTTTGCTTATTATGCGAAATCTTGAGGGAATAAATAGTTTTGAAGATTTTGAAGAATATTATAAAATGATTAACAATCCTTTGTATAAAGAGGATATGGAAAAATTAGTTGAAGATATGTATATAAAAACTAAACAAGGTAATTTTTATCAAGCAAAATTTGGAATATCTGATGAATTTGTGGGTTCTATTCAAAGAATTTATAATAAAGATTTATCTTTTTATAAAGGTAGAGTTAACGGATGTGTTGGAGTTGGTATTGCTGATATTGATGTAGAGACACTTTATTCTCCTAATAAAGTTAATGCTGATGATATGCTTAAATTTTTTAATAGAACTGGACCTTTGAATTTATGGGATGTATCTGAAATTGAGTTTTTTATAGCAAATGGTATGGATGATTTAGATATTAAGAACAAGATAGAACAAACTCGAGAAAATGAACTGAATACTTTAAAAGAATGGCTTCAGGCACAGGTTAGAGAAAATATTGACTTGGTAAATGAGTATTTTTTACTTAAAAATGGTACTTATCCAGAATTTAACATTGGTAGTGATGGTAATGTTTTTAAAAGGATGGTTTATGTTGATTTTGGCAGCATGAAAGAATATTCTGATTATAAAGAATATGCCGAAAAAGTAAGTTTTAAAAATAATGTTATTAGTGGACTTTATGATTTTATTGATGGCCCAGATTATTATCTTGGTTATTTGAGTAAACTGTTGGAACTTGAGACTAAAGATTTAACTTCATCACAAATGCAAGCGGTTATTAAACAAAAAGAAATGTGTAAAAATGCTTTATATAATTTTCATATGTGTGCTGATTATGAAGACGTGGCACGCAGATATGAAGAACTTGGAATTACTCAAAATACTGATTTGGAAACGCTTGCTACCATTCTTACTGATCACTATAAAGCGGTTCAAAAACAATTATAGTTATTTAATAATTTTTAGAAGTAGAAGCCAATTTTTGACTTCTTTTTCTATACTTTAATTTAAAAATATATTTTGGTGTAGTCCCTAAAAAAAATACCGTCAGATTTTTGACATCATTATGTATTTAATATATAATTATAGGTAGGGTGATAATAATGAAAAAAGGATTATTAATAGTTGTTATGGCTATGGTGATATTTTGTTTGTCAGGATGTGGTAAGACAACTTATGATGAAATAAGTTATAGTGAACTTAACAACATGCTTGAGGCTAAAGATGATTTTGTGCTTTTTATTGGCTCTGAAACTTGTTCAGCGTGTGCTTCGTATAAAATAACTTTGAATAAAATTATTGAGGAGTATCATACGGATATTAAATATTTAGATATTTCTAAATTATCTGATAAGGAGTCTAGTGAACTGCAGTCAAGATTTCCATTTACGGGTACGCCAACTACGGTGTTTATAACTGATGGTGTGGAGAAAAATACTTATAATAGAATAAGTGGCAATGAGAAATACAGTAGTGTTTTAAAGAAACTTATTAAGAATGGTTATATAAAGGAGGAGAAGTAATGGAAGAGGTTGAATATTTAATGGATCCTAGCGAGGATTCTAATTATATTGATCCTAGTCTTTATCCTATTATTTGCAATTACTGCGAGAATTTAACGGCAAAGACTTATATAACTAATCCGGCGATTGAAAGGGAAGAGGAGATAAAGAAAACTATGCTAGTGCTTCTTACTCCTGATAAATCGGCACTTTTAATTGGTAAGGCTGGTATTGGTAAGACCGCTATTGTAGAAGGCATTGCTTATAAGATTCAAAAGGACGATGTTCCTAATGCTTTAAAGGGTTATAAGATTTTGAAAATTAATTCTTCTTCTATGCTTGGAACTATGGAAGTTAATGGTAAGATGGAGTCTGTTACTAATCTTTTGGTTAATGAACTTAAGAGATGTCCTAAAACGATACTTTTCATCGATGAGGTACATACTTTAATTGGTGGCAGTCAGGACGGACCTATGGATTTAGCTAATATTTTGAAACCGGCTTTGGACAGAGGAGATATTAAGGCTATTGGAGCGACTACTACTATTGAGTATGAGACTTATATTATAAAGGATAGGGCTTTTTTAAGACGTTTTGATAGGATAGAGGTGCTTGAACCTTCTCATGAGGCGACTATTCAAATTTTACTTGGTACCATTCCTAAAATAGAGGCACAGACAGGTATAAAGATGCTGTCAAATAGTTATTTAACTAGGGAGCTTATGGATTCTATTGTTACGGCGACATCAGAGTATAAGAGGGTTTATGGTCTTTCTGCGATGTATCCAGATGTTTCTTTATCGGTGTTGCAAGCGGCTTTTTCTAATGCTTTATTTGAGAACCGAGAGGTTGTTGGAATACTTGATGTTTATATTGCAATTAGGGATAGTAAAAGAATTTATCCTGATAGTAGGGTAAAGGAATGTGCGGCTTTTAGAGAAAAGTTTAAGAGAGTGGTAGAGGATGAGAATATTGTTTTACCAATTGTTACTTTGGAAGAAATTGACAGTGGTCTTGATTTATAGTGTTTAACGTCATAATTTTGTTTTAAAAATCATAAAAATATGATAAAATGATTTTAGAGTGGAGGCTTATACATGAAAAAGAAAATAGAGATTAAAAATTATGTTATTTTATTACTTATAATTGTGATTACGCTGTTTGCTGTACTTTATGCGAGAAGTTGGTATATTACTGGACAAGAGTATCGTGATAACAATTCTATTATGACTAGTGTAGTAAGCCAAATAAGTGAAGATGAGATTACGAATTGTTTATCCGAGAATCCTAATGCTGTGATATACGCGTCATCAGAAGAGGATACTAATGTAAAGTCATTTGAAAAAGACTTTATAAAGTTAGTTAGTAAATATAATTTATCAGAACAGTTACTTTATGTGAATTTAGACGCTTCATCTGATAGTTTTATGGAGACTTTAAAGTCATTTGCTAAAAGTTCAGAGGTTGCTGATAGGGTAAGTAATATGTCTGCAAGTTTGTATATATTTAAAGAAGGTAAACTTGACTCTGTAATTGCGGACACTAATGAGATAGGTGTTAAACAGGTGGAAAAATTACTTAAGGAATATGGAGTGATAGATGGTGAATAATATTGTTTTATATGCGCCAGAGATACCACAGAATACTGGCAATATTATGAGAACTTGTGCGGCGACTAATACACGTTTACATTTGATTAAGCCTTTAGGGTTTAGCTTAGATGAAAAGAGTATTAAGAGAAGTGGTGCAAATTATATAGATAATTGTAATTATACTGTTTATGAGGACTGGGAAGATTTTGTAAGTAAGAATGAGGGAGATTATTACTTTTTAACAAGGTATGGTAAGAAACCTCATACGTCTTTTGATTACAGTAATAGGGATAAGAATATATATTTAGTTTTTGGTAGAGAGAGCAGTGGTATACCAAAAGAAATTTTAAAGGATTATTTGGATAAATGTCTTAGGATACCGATGACTGATAAAGTTAGGGCACTTAATTTGTCTAATTGTGCAGCAATAATGATTTATGAAGTTTTGAGACAGCAAAATTATAATGATCTTTTAAAGGAAGAACCGTTTAAAGGTGCAGATTATTTAGAAGAATAAAATAAAAAAGAATACGAAGAATAAAAAATATAAATAAGAATATAAGGAGGGGCCTTATGGAGATATTTTCATCTGCTGGATTTTGGATTACTGTTTTTGCCGTTATGTCTATAATGGCTTTTATTGGTTATATGGTTGAAAATACTGAATTTGCCAAAAGGGCTCTTTCTAAAGATTTGCTTGCACCTAGAAGAAAGGTTCAAGAGGTAAGGAAGCCTTTATCGAATATGAACGAACCGGTTGGTGCTGATGGAAATATGAATGCTGAAAGTGTGAGTAGTGCTGATACTGTAGGGAGGAATAATATTGGTGCTATGACCGATAGTGGTGCACAGAACATGATTGATACACCGTCAAGCATTTCTATGGCGAGTAATCAAGATAATGTTCCACATACTTCTATTGCAAATTCTTTTAACGAATTACCACAAATATATACCGATGGAGATATTGACCCACTTAATGTAAATGATTCTATGGATCCTTGGGCTGTTGGTGGTATAAATGATTTGAATTTGTCCGATAAGCCTGATATATGGAATGTTGGGGAAATTAATAAACTCAAAGTAAAAGATCCTGACTATGAACCTAATACGTGGACGGACACTGTACCACAAGTTGATACACGTATGGAAACTTATTATAATGCTGATGGTAATGAGGTTGATATGGAAGATAAGTCAGATAATTCTAATGAAATGAAAGAATTAGAATTTTTCCAAAGTAATGAAGAACCTGAGGTTTTATCTTTTGGAGATGATGATCCTTTTATGAATAAAAATTCTTGATATATAAGTATTTAGGTAATAATAAAGAACTTCACTTTACATGGAGTTCTTTTGAAATGATGGTTTTGTGATGGTAAATGTTTATATACAGAATTATGCTATTCTATTTATAAGTAAATAAGCATTGGTGTCGGGTGCTGGAGTTATTATAGTATCTTTTTTGGCTACTATGTTTAGACTAACAACGTCATTTTCTTCTAATCTGGCTAGTACATTTCCGTGAAAGTCAGTATCGGTGTTTATGATAACATCTTTACTTATTTCTGAACCATCTATGGCTTCATCAGTATTTCCAATGAAAACTGTTATGGCAGTTTCTACTGTGCTGGAACCTGAGAAAAAGTATTCTATTTTATAGATCCCTGTGGTAGTTATAACCATTACATCTTCTTCATTTGTGTTAATACCATCCGAAAAACTGGTGCGATTTAATTCGATGCGCTCGCTTATGGTTTCTGTTAGATTAATGGTATTTCCAACATCACTAAATTTATGGGCATAAAAACTTCTTGGATTTGGGCCTGTTGGTCCTGTTGGGCCAATATCGCCTTTTGGTATTTCAAAGTCTAGTATGTGATTTTGATTTACATAGGTATCTATAACTTTTGCTCCGCTACCTGGATTTGTAGTAGTTGTATTTCTGATAGTTATGGTTTCACTTTGACCGCTTGGACCGGTGGGACCTGCAGGTCCAGTCGGTCCGATATTTCCTTTGGGGCCTCTTGGACCGACGGTACTTAACTGTTCTTTACATTTTTTACCTTTTTCTAAAATTTGATTTATTTTAGGTGAATATTTTTTCATATATAAAAACGCTCCTTTTTATATTATTATGTTTTATACTTTGGAAGTATACATGATATAATAATTAGAAAGGAGGCGTGATAGTTTGGGCTTTATTAGATTTTTAAAGAAATTTATGTTGCTATTATTGTCTCTTTTTTCATCTGATGATGGTGATGTTAAAAAGATTAAGTGGAAAAAGTTGGTTAAAGAGGATGAACAAATTATTATAGATGATGAGGATTTAAAGGAAGAGGATATTACTTTTGCTAAAAAGAATACTGGTAAGAAAATTAAGAAGGAAGATGTTTTGTTCATTAATAAAGAACAAGAAGAGAATATTTTTATAAAGGAAGATGTTAGTGATGAAAATTTATTTTATAATGAGGAGCCTTTAAAAATAACTTTAGAGGAGATAATACCTGATGAAGATATCTTTATTTTAGAAGATACTGTTATACCTGAAAAAAAGACTTATAGACTTATAAAAGAAAATATTATTAAGGAAAGTATTGTTTTATTGAACACGGTTTCTTTAGTTGTTCCTACTTTAGATGATAAAAAGGTAAATAAAGAAGAAAAGATAGAAGAAAATAAGCTTATTAAAAATGCTGATACAAAGGTATTTGTTGTAGATGATACCATTGATGTTAATGAAAGAGAAAAGGTAGAAAATGATAAGGAAGAGTCCATCAGTAACAGTGTAGTTAGTGAAGAAATTAAGGCTGTTATATCTAATGAAGAAGATGTTTTAATAAACGGTACACCAGAAGATAATGAAGAGAAATTAAAGAAAGAAAAGCCGAAAGAGGAAGAACTTTCGATAACGGAACAGGCGATAGAACTTGAGAGAATGCTTGCAATTGATTTGATGGAGAAGGAAGAATATGTGCGCAGGCGTCAGGTTTATGATGGCAAGATAAGAACCGCAAGCGAGTTACTTAGGCGGGATTATGAAACACATATTATACCGTTACCGATTATTAGGGTAAGGCTTGTTAATGATTTATTTAATACGGTGAAGCTTAATAATAGTTTAGTAAATATTTTAAGGTGTTTTGGGGTATATGAGAATTATGCTTCGTTTAATTATTTTTACTTTTTGAATAAGAAGTCATGTGTTTTTAAAACAGGTATGGTTTTAGAAGAGAACATTCGGCATGTGGAGAATATAGAGTTTATTATTAGAAAGAATTATGATATGTCGAATTATGAGGTGGCAGATGTTTTAAGAAAGTTAGATTATATAAAAAATGATATGAAATTTAGGCTTTTAGAAATGAAAAATAAACAGAAGATGAGGGAAAGACATAAGAAGTTTTATTTGTTTAAAGGAAAGGCTAAGAATACTGTGAGATGATTAGAAAAAAATTTGATAATAAAATGTTAAAAAATGTAAAATTTTTGTTAAATGGTTGTAATTTAATGTTTATTATTATATTATCAGTTTAGAAGGGGTGATGATATGTTATATCCATCAATAGATCAATTATTAAAGAAAGTTGGCTCTAAATATTTACTTGTAAATATGGTCGCAAAAAGGGCTAAAGAGATGAAAGATACTGGATATTTTCAGCTTAGAGAGAATGAATATAAATCTAGTAAAAATATTGGTAGATCTTTAGAGGAAATATCGAAAGATTTAATACATATAAAATAGCGGTGCTATTTTTTTGTATATGAGTATATTAATGGTTGTCATGGTTTTGTTTATGAAGATAGAACGTATAAAAATACTTTGATTTCAAATTCCTTTCATATTGTTTTTTTTATTATCATAATGTATAATAAGGGCAAGGAGGTAGATATGGAACAATGGTATGTATGGCTTTTGATAATTATCATACTTACTATATTAGAGGCAACTACTATTAATTTAGTTACTATATGGTTTGTTGTAAGCGGTTTGGTTTCACTTGTAGTATCATTTTTTACGAATAATTTTTTCATTCAATTTCTAATTTTTGTGGTACTTGGAATAATTCTTCTTGCAACAACTAGACCGTTATTAGTTAAGGCGATTAAGGTTAAGAAAGTGCCTACTAATATGGACATGATAATTGGCTGCAATGGAGTGGTTACAGAAGCGATAAAAAAGAATAGTACAGGGGAAGTTAAGGTAAAAGGAAAACGCTGGACGGCTTATGCTGACTCTAATATTGCTTTAGGCAAGGAGGTATTTGTTTTAGAGATAAACGGTGTTAAACTGAAAGTTGAGGAGATTAAATGAGTTTTTTATTAGTTATTTTAATATTGGTTTTTGTACTTATAATACCAAATGTAAGGATTGTGCCACAATCACAATGTTATGTTATTGAACGTTTAGGTTCATACTATGTTACTTGGGGAAACGGATTACATTTTAAGATTCCGTTTATTGATAGGATTGCATCTGTTGTATCTTTAAAGGAAATTGTTAAGGATTTCGCACCACAACCAGTGATTACTAAAGATAATGTTACTATGCAGATAGATACAGTTGTTTATTTTCAAATAACTGATCCTAAGTTATATACTTATGGAGTTGAAAATCCTATTAACGCAATTGAAAATTTGACAGCGACTACGCTTCGTAATATTATTGGTGAACTTGAACTTGATCAAACTTTGACTTCTAGGGATGTTATTAATTCTAAAATGAGAGCTATTTTAGATGAGGCTACTGATCCTTGGGGAATTAAGGTAAATAGGGTTGAGGTTAAAAATATTTTACCACCTAGAGATATTCAAGAAGCGATGGAGAAACAAATGAGAGCTGAAAGAGAGAGACGTGAGGCTATCTTAAAGGCTGAGGGTGAGAAGAAAAGTAGTATTTTAATTGCTGAAGGCGAGAAACAAAGTGCTATTTTAAGAGCAGAGGCTGAAAAAGAATCTCAGATTAGGGTTGCTGAAGGTGAGGCTGAGGCTATACTTAAAATTAATCAGGCTGAGGCTGAAAGTATTAGAATGATTAAAGATGCTGGGGCAGATAAGTCTGTACTTGCTCTTAAAAGTTTTGATGCAATGACTAAAGTGGCTAATGGCAATTCAACAAAGATTATTATTCCATCTGAATTACAGTCACTTGCGACTTTTGGAACTACTTTAAATGAAATGTTTAGAGATGAAAAGAAAAAATAAAATATGATATTTTAACTATGTTATTAAATGTTTTGATATATAAACCAGTGGTGCTTGCAAGAGTTACACTGGTTTTTGAATTAACAAATTTGTACTTTATAATGTTTTACTTTTGGTGTGGCTAAAGAAAAACTGAGGCAAAAAGTGTTTGAATTTTGAGAAAATGTGCTGGATAGGGGTAATTTTGTTCTAAAACCCCTTGACAAACATAGAATAAATATATATAATCAGATACGTAAAAAAGAGGAAAGAAGAAGTGTCCACTTCTCACCCGATTACAAATAGTAATGGGTAAATGCCAAAGAGATAGCAAGTATATTGTGCATATTTTTTAGGTGGAGTGGATACGTAATGTATTCACTCTTTTAATGGAGGTGGCGAGTATCGCAAGTACAAACAATAAAACTAGGGATTTGTATATTAATGAACAAATACGTGCTAAAGAGGTAATGGTAATAGGTCCTAATGGTGAACAACTAGGAGTCAAGGGGATTAAAGATGCACTTACTTTAGCATCTTATGCTGGGTTTGATTTAGTTTTAATGAATCCAAAAGGAAAACCACCAGTTTGTAAGATTATGGATTATAATCGTTTTAAATATGAAAACAAAAAGAGACAGAAAGAGAATCTAAAGAAGCAAAGAGAGTCTAATTTAGAGATGAAAGAGTATAGGTTATCTGTTTCTATTGACGTTCATGATTTTAATACGAGAGTTAATAATGCGTCTAAGTATTTACAAAAAGGACATAAGGTTAAAGTTTCAATTCGTTTTAGAGGAAGAGAGATGGCTCATGTATATTTAGGTAAAGATGTTTTACTTAAGTTTGCGGATGCTGTGCAGGAATTTTCTACAATTGAACAACAACCTAAACTTGATGGACGTTTTATGACTATGATACTTACCCCAATCAAAGGAAAATAGGAGGAAATAATATGGCTAACAAGGTAAAAAATAAAACTCATAAGGGTTTAAGCAAAGTTATTAAAGTTAGAAAAGGTGGCAGCGTTAAATATCAACCTGCTAATAAAAACCATAAGTTAACACATAAGAGTAATGCTTCAAGAAGAAGAAGACATCATGAATCAGAATTACACAGTACTGATATGAAAAGAATTAAAGATTTAATCAATAAATAGGAGGAATTATAAATGACAAGAGTTAAAGGTGGAACTATTTCACGTGCTAGACATAAAAAGGCTTTAAAACAGGCTAAAGGTTATTTTGGAAGTAAACATAGACTTTATAAAACTGCTAAAGAACAAGTAAGACATTCTTTAATGTATGCTTATAGAGACAGAAGAACTAAAAAGAGAGATTTTAGAAAATTATGGATTACAAGAATCAATGCTGCTTGTAGACAAAATGATATTTCTTATTCAAGATTTATCAATGGTTTATCTAAAGCAGGTGTTGAAATTAATAGAAAAATGCTTTCAGAGATTGCTATTAATGACGAGGCAGCATTCACTAATTTAGTTAACGTTGCTAAAGGTGCATTAGAAGGTAAAGAATATAAACAAATAGGTGTACAGGAAGAAAAGAAGGCAGAAAAAACAACTGCTAAAAAAGAAGTAAAAGCAGAGAAAAGTAAAAAAGAAGAAGTCAAAAAAGATATTTCAAAATTAACTGTCGCAGAACTTAAAAAATTAGCCAAAGAAAAAAATGTAGAAGGTTATTCTACTATGAAAAAGGCTGAGTTATTAGACGCTTTAAAATAAGCGTTTTCTTTATATCTAAATATGCTTGCCATGTGATATAATTTATTTATAGATTGGTAGGAAAAACGAGGAATTTAATATGAATTATGAAATAGGACTATATAGACATAATGCTGAGGCTTATGAAATGGTAAAGGCTGGGTTTGAAAAGAGCGATAGGACTTGTATTGTACATGCTACTGGGACAGGTAAGTCTTTTATTGCACTGCAGTTAATGTATGACTTTATTAAAGAGAATCCTGATAGACAGATTGTGTATCTAACTCCTTTAAATGGTATTAAAGAGCAAGTAAAAGAACATATTGACGCGATAGAAAAGCAGAATTTAGAACGCGGTATAGAGTTTCATAGGGAATATTTTGATAATGTAAAGTTTATTACTTATGCTGGTGTTGGCAGTAATGCTTTAGATTCTATGTCTAGAGATGAGTTATCTCATATAAAAGCAAATATGATGATATTAGATGAATTTCATCATATTGGAAATGGTGCAGCGAACTGGAAGGCAGGAGTTCAACTTATTGAGAAGGCAAACCCTAATATAAAAATATTTGGTATGAGTGCCACTAGTGTTAGAAATAGAGGAACGAGTAAGGAAGAAGATGTTGCACAAACTTTCTTTGAAGGACGTGTCGCAAGTGAATATCCGCTGGAGCAAGCCATCGCAGATAAAGTATTGCCTTGTCCGAATTATCATGCGGCGTATGCATTTTTAGTAGATGAGTGCAAGGAATTAGAGGAAAAAGTAAAAGGTGGTAGTGCGACAAAAGAAGAGAAGGAAGAATATGAGAAGAAGATAAAAAATATTAAGGAAGAGATATCTAAACTGGGTAATCAGACTGTTAAAGATATAGTAGGAAATTATATAAAACCAGATGGAAAATATATATACTTTTGCCCAAGTGGTTCTAATATAGAAGAATTACAGGCTAATTTTTTAGATATTTTACCAACCGAGATGAGAGGTAATGTAGAATTTTATCAAGTGCATAGTTCTAATTATTCACAAAAAGAAAATATGATGAACGTAAATAATTTTTATAACAATATATCTTTAGATGGTCAGAGTTCTAGTCAAAAACTTAGGGTAATGTTTGCGGTAGATATGTATAATGAGGGGGTTCATGTACCAGATATAGATGGGGTAATTATGGGGAGAAACACAAATTCAGATATTATATATTATCAGCAACTTGGAAGAGCCCTTGCGGTGAAGAAGAAAAGTGATAATGATGACGCAGTTATTGAATCACCACTAGTATTAGATCTTCAGGACAATTTTAGCAAGATATTAAAATTATATTTTAAAGTTAAAAATATAGAAGAAAATACTACTACAAATATTACAGAAATTGACAAAGATGCAGAAATAGAAACGAAATATGATGGTACTTATAATCCAAAAGATTTATTATTACAATTTGGCATAGATGAACAAGTAGTAGATATAGTATCAGAGTTAAGTGAAATAAAACAAAAGGTAGGATATTCTTTAACCAAAGAGCAAAAGATAGAAGAAATCTATGATTATTATAAAGAAAATGAAAGATTACCATCTGAAAGAGATACTGATGTAAGATTCAGTGATAATTCTGCTTTAATGGGACGGTGGCTTACTGATAATAAATCATTTATATTAGAATTTGCAAAAACAAATGAGCATGTGAAAAAAATTGCTCAGTTAAAAAGGTGGATAGAAGGCTTGCTTTTAACCAAAGAGCAAAAGATAGAAGAAATCTATGCTTATTATAAAGAAAATAGAAAATTGCCATCTTCAAAAGATACTGATGTAAGATTCAGTGATAATTCTGGAATAATGAGAGCATGGCTTTTTAATCACAAATCATTTATATTAAAACTGGCAGAAACAAATGAACATGCAAGAGAAATTACACAAGCAAAGGGTTGGTTAGAAGTCTTGCTTTTAACGAAGGAGCAAAAGGTAGAAGAAATCTATGTTTATTATAAAGAAAACGGAAAATTACCACTCCAAAAAGATACTGATATAAGATTCAGTGATAATTCTGCTATAATGGGTCAGTGGATTCCTATTAATAAATCGTTTATACTAGAATTATCTAAAACAAATGAACATGCAAGAGAAATTGCTCGAGCGAGAGGGTGGATAAAAGGCTTGTTTTTAACCAATGAGCAAAAGGTAGAAGAAATCTATGCTTATTTTAAAAAAACAGAAAAGTTACCATCCCAAAGGGATACTGATATAAGATTCAGTGATAATTCTACTGTGATGGGACAATGGCTTCATAAAAATAAAGATTTTATATTAGAACTTGCCCAAACAAATGAGCATGCAAGAAAAATTGCCCAAGCAAAAAAATGGATAAAAGGTTTGTT
>CAKOWU010000007.1 GCA_934129885.1 uncultured Bacilli bacterium
GATTGATATATTCCATGATGTAGATATATTAGATGTACCAGATATCTTTAAACTACTTGCGAAAGCCGCATATCCTATTGCCATAATAACTACAACCGCAAGTAAGCCTCCTATAAGTATGCTTTTATTATTCTTATAACTTCTATGTCTATTCATATTTTATCACCTTTACTACTTTAAATATACATATCATTTAGAACGAATTTTGTCGAACATTATTTTACAAAAAGCACCTAAAATGTCCTATTGCTACTATGAAAATGATATCAAAAAATAGGAAAGATGTAAATATTCTAACATATATTTGTGCGATTTTATCTTAATCTTGGTGTAAATAAAAAAACAAGAGTTATGCTTATCAAAGGATTATTAAATCCTATAAAATCATAAAAAGAAAGTCATTTTTTGACTTTCCAAGTTAATTCATTTATCACTAGTTTTTGGTCTCACCAACACTACTTGACAAAGAATATTATTTTTTAGGAATGCTATCGTAAATACGACGAAGTAATTCAGAAGATTGTCTCATTTTTTTCTCTAATTTTTCGTTGCGTTCTTTTAAAATAGCATTTTCATTTAATATGTTATGATATTTTTCAGTAGTTTCTTTAATAGTATTTGCACTATCTAAATTGTTTTGCTTTAATTCTTTATTTTCCTGTTTTAGTTTTTCAATATTTTCCATTAAAGCACTACTGTTTTTCATTGCTTTTTCAAGTTCATCTTTAGCCATGTTAAGATCATTTTTTACTCTATCGTAATCTTCAACAAACCCATTAACAGCATGACTCATACTATCGAAATCAACATCGTCATCATCATCTACAGAAGAAATATCTTCAAAATTTTCTTCATTTTCATACTCTTCTACTGATGAAATATCTGTTTTTTCTTCAGTATCATTATCAGTAATGCTTAATTCTTTTTCCATGGAATCTGCAAGATCAGAAATTTCATTAAGTAAACTTTCGGCACTTTCGAATGGCATATTAACCATTTCATCTACAAAATCTCCAGTAACTGGTTCTTCTTCATTTTTACATTCTTCAAAATATTTACCATAAATATTAAGTTCCGTGATTTTACTCATTATGTCCTCAATACTAACGGCATATCTATTCATAAGGCTACGAATATTTTTATCTTCAAAATAAACCGTATAAAAATCGTCGTCATCAGGAATTAGAACACCGGCTCTAAACATTTGCTTTTCCTCTTTGCCCTGTTCACCATCACTAAAATTAATTTCTTCCATTATTTTTGAAACAAACTTATCTTTATCTTTGATAGCTTTTTCAAGGGGTTCATTTGTAAATTTCTCAAAAATGTCTTCATTGGCTTCTCTTACTTCTTTAGCCAATTTTTTAATAGCCAAAAACCTTTTCTTACTAAGCATAATTTCACCTCTTTTTATTCTTTATTATTAAGCCCTAGAATCGTATTTTCCATCTTTTGTAGATACTACTATTTCGTCACCAATATTTACAAATAATGGTACCTTAACTGTTAGTCCATTCGCAAGGACAGCCTCCTTTGTGGCGTTAGTTGCGGTATTACCTTTAACAGCTGGTTCAGTTTCAGTAACTGCATAAGTAATTTTTTCTGGTAATATAATACCTAGTAGTTCTCCTTTATAGAAAGATAACTCTACGTCTAAACCTTCTTTTAAATATTTAGCGTTATCACCTAAAACCTCTTTAGAAAGTTCTATTTGTTCATATGTTTCCATATTCATGAAATTATAATTACCGGCATTCTCGTATAAAAATTGCATAGAATTTTTTTCAAGCATTGCCTTTTCTAATTTGATATTAGTATTAAAAGTTTGCTCAACGGTTGATCCAGTTCTTAGATTTTTTAATTTTATTCTAACAAAAGCGGGACCCTTACCTGGCTTAACGTGTAAAAACTCCATTATTTGGCATATCTTGCCATCAATAATAACAGTCATACCATTTTTAATATCGTTAATGTTAATCATTTATTAACCTCCTACTTTTTCTCTTTATGTAAAGTATGTTTATTACATTTATTACAATGTATTTTTAATTCTAAACGTTCACTTGTATTTCTTTTATTTTTCTCAGTACGTTTATTTTCGTTTCCACACTCTGTACATGCAAGTGTGATGTTTTCTCTTGCTTCTCCTTTTTTTGCCATAATATCCCTCCTTTTTTTACGTATATTTACATTATAGCAGATTATTTGTAAATTTCAAAGTATTTTTTAGATATTGCCTGTGCTAGTCTTTTATTTATTGATGATTGATAACTTGAAGTGCCATTTGGAATTGATACGTCTGGCGATACAATGGCAAATGAAACGCTTGGATTATCGTACGGAGCATAAGCAACAAAAGTTGTTGATATTGTAGCGGTATCTATTTTACCATCATTATCAGTATCGACGAAACTTTCACTAGTTCCTGTTTTTCCAGCTGGTTTATATTCAGCATTTATATAACCAGCACCTGTACCATAAGACAAAACAGCTTCAAAACCTTGATGAACTCTATCCATATATTTACTATCGGTTTCAACTGTATTTAAAACGTTTTTTTCTCTTTTATCTTTTATTTTAGCTTCGCTATCACCATCATATTTCCCAACATAAAGCATAGGTTCCAACCTACTACCTCCGTTAGCAATAGTATTTATATATTGTGATAACTGAATTGGAGTATAGGTATCGTACTGACCGATAGAAAAGTCTAGTAGATATCCAGCACCTGTACTATTTCCTTTATATCCTAAACTTTCGGTTGGTAAATCTATACCCGTTTTAACCCCTAATCCAAACTGAGCGAATGTATTGCGATATGTATCAAAGGCTTTATCATCTACTGTAAGCGGTTTATTGTAAACATAGTTTCCATTACCAACTTTGATAGCCGTATAATATTGATAAGTATTTGAAGAATAAGCAAGAGCAGTTATATCATTTAACATGCCAAGACTACGCCATGAACATTTTTCTTTAGTAGCGGCAATCTTAACACATTGGTCAAGTCTACTCTCACCTATTTTAAGAGCACCTGTATTATAACCAACAATCTGACTCGCACCTTTCACAACCGATCCCATTACTACAGGAGAGGTCATAATCCCTGGAGTATAATCGACAACAGTATATTCGCCATTTTCTTCTTTTACTTGTTTACCAGCCATAGCTAGTATTTCTCCTGTTTGCGGATTAGATATTATTACAAACGATCTATTATAGTAATTGGTATTAGCCTCATATTTTTTTGTATATAAAACTTGTTCTGTTAAAATTTGTTCTAAGGCTTGCTGAAGATTAATGTCTATACTGATAACTATATCAGTACCACGTTTACCCTCTTTTAGCAATTGGTATGAACCATCATTATTTACAAGATATTTATTTTTAGTACCCTTTAATGTACTTTCATACCGATATTCTAAGTAACTTGTTCCTACTCTATCATTTAGACTATAACCTTCTTTTAGATATTTATCTTTGAGTTCTGACGGTATACCTTTTTTACTGGTTGATACACTTCCAAACATAGTCTTAAAAGTATCTCCATATGGATATACTCTCTCCCAATCAAGTTTTACGTCAACACCTGGCAAATTACTTAAATTCTCAGCAACAAGAGCATATTCTTCATCAGTTACGTTTGTATCTTTAATAACTTTTTCAGCATATGAGTATCCAGTATTCATAAGAGCATATATATATGCCGCTTTTTTATCATTTTCACCATAAATAGCGAGATCCTCTTCAGTAACTCTTTCTATTTTATATTTTTGGATATCATTTGCGTCTATTTTTCTTTTTTCAAGTAAATCCCATTCTTCATCTGTGATTTTTTCTTTAGCTTTTTTACTATGATTTAATATCCAGAAATTTTTGAAATCGTATTCTGACAATGATGAATAATCTAAATCAATCATATTTACTAATTTATAAGCTACACTCATTTCCTGTTTAGTAGTTACCCCAGATGGTTTTTTATAATATATAACTTTTACAGCCTTATTATCTACTAAAACATTTCCATTCCTATCATATATTCTACCTCTTGGGGCACTTCCACCCTCTACGACTGTTTGTGTTAACTTTTCAACTTCCGATGTATAGTATTCTTTTTTTACAACTTGAATAACGAAAAGACCACTTATTAAAATAATTACTAATATTGTGACAATAATGGTCAAGATATTATATCTTTTTTCTATTTCTTTTTTTATATCCTTATCTTGTTTATAACCTACATTATACCGAAGTGGTTTATGCCTTTTGATAAGAGGACCTTTTATAGTAGATTTTAGTTCTTCTTCTTCATTTTGATTTTTCTTTTTTCTTTTGAACAAAGTGCTCACCTCCTTCATTTATTTTGGCCTCCGCATATACTATTACAGGGAGGGATTATGAAAAACATTATTTTGAGTTATATAAATAAGATTTCTATAGATAATGTTAATGATTTTGCTTATAAAAATGGTATTACTTTAAGTACCTATGAACTTAATATATTATATGGCATTTTAAAGAATAATTATGAAGATATCTTATCAGGTAAAGATGAAAATATAAGAAAATATTTAAAAGAAAATATCAGCAGCAATAATTATGATAAAATTATTAATATGTATAATATTTATAAGCGTAAATACAAAAATTATTTATAGTAATTCCTTATATCTTCTAACATGTTAACGTTGAATGTTTTATTTTTTATCATTTCTATTTCAAATTTATATGGTGGGAAACTTCTGTCTTTACCACCATTTTTTGATATATAAGGAGTTTCTAAAATTTTAGGAACATTTTCTACTCTCTTATTATATAAGATTCTTATAAGATTATCAAAGCCAATAGTTCCAAAACCGATGTTTTCATGTCTATCTTTACGAGCACCACATTCATTTTTACTATCATTTATATGTAATACTCCCAGCTTTGATAGGCCTATTACATTATCAAACTCATCTAATATTTTATCAAAATCATTCAAATTATAACCAGCATCATTTATATGACAAGTATCTAGACAGACCATGACTCTTTTATTTATTTTTACACCATCAATTATTTCTTTTAATTCCTCGAAGGTCCTACCAACCTCAGTTCCTTTACCAGCCATGGTTTCTAGACAGATTATTGGACCTTTTTCCTCTGTTATAACTTCATTTAAAGCATTTACAATATTTTTTATTCCTTCTTCTTCTCCCAGTCCTACATGACTTCCTGGATGAAGTACTACTTTAGAGACACCAAGCATACTAGCACGTTTTAGTTCTTGTTTTAAAAAGTTAGTCGCAAAGGCATACTTATCTTTATCTTTATTATTGGCTAGGTTAATTATATAAGGAGCATGAATGATAACATTATTGATGTCAATATTTTGTTCTTTCATAGTTTTTTGAGCAAGCGAAGTAAGCTCTAAATCAATAGAACTTCTTATGGTATTTTGAGGGGCTCCTGTATAAAACATAAAAGTATTTGAGCCATAACTTAAAGCTTCTACTACACTCCCTACTAGTCCCTCTGATGAGTTATAAGAAACATGACTTCCTAAAATTAATTTCATTTGTATCACCTTTATATATCATAACATATTTTTAAGTTTTTTTAGCATTTAATTTGCATGACAAACAGAAAAAAATACAGGTTATGAGCCTGATATTATTCTCCTAATTTTGACAAGATTTTAAAACTTTTTTGAACAGCACTTTTAATAAGTAAAGATGTAGTATCTGAAACTTTAAGTCCTACTCTTGATAATTTATTTTGATAATTGATTTCTTTGGGAAGGTAATCTTCTAAAGTTACGTTTTTACCTTCAGCAACATCTGTTTCAAATTGTTTTATTTTTTCGTTTGTAAGGATGGTTTTTTGACTATTTCGATACTCGTTATAACCCATTTTATTCGTAACATATAGAGCCATGAAGGTAATAAAGCACACAAGCATGGTTATTTTAAATATTTTTGCTAAAAGATTAAGATTCATTTACATATTCTCCTATAATGGGTGCGAGTAGTTCTATAGTATTTAAAATTTCTGATATAGTATTTTTATCACCGCCTACTTCTAAAAGTACCATTTTAGGATTTAAATCTTGATTATATACGCCATTACTTCCAGCACCACCTTTTATAAGAACGCCCCTTGTTAAACTAGGATATTTTTCTTTTATTTTATCATTTAATTTATTAGAAAGTTCCAGGTTTTTTTGATATTCATCATATTCGTTACCAACGATAAAAACTATTTTAGCACAAGCTTTATCATTTATCATAACGGTAGAATTATCTTTTGCTATACTATCGCGATGAAGGTCTATTATTAGTTTTAAGGATGGGGTATTATTTATGGTATCTGTAATAAATTTTCGACTGACTTCATAACTTTTAACATATTTTATGTTATTAGTATTCATATAGTTTATAAGATCATCTTCTAGTACAATAGATTTTACACCGATATTTTGAAGTTTATCTTGGAGAATATATGAGGCCATCATTACGCCTGGGGTGATATTATATGGTTCTAGAGAATCACCTACATAACTTTCGGCTTGATGGCTATTATAAATATAAACTAAGGGTTCTTTTTCCTCTTTTTTTATAGCACTTACGTAACTTACGTTAGCGGAGCTGTTAGCTTTATAATGAAACGTATTTTCTAAAATATTCACTGGTTCATTTATATTAAAAAAATATGAAAAAACTTTTGTAAATAAATCGCTAGCTTTTTTATCATAAAGCATATGATAATTGGAGTCTACGAGCATTGCTTTTACGAAGGTTTCGTTTGTCCTTGCGAGGACCCTGTTCATCATGATGTTATAAGATATTTCGTAACCTATGAATACTAGAAATATGTAAACTAATATTCTATATTTAAATCTTCTTCTTTTTACCAATTTTACTTTTTTCATACTATCACCTTTACCATCATTATATATAATAGTATGTAAATAAAATGTAGAAAAAGTGTATGTATGTTTAATTATTTTAACTACACAAAAATATAGTGAATTCTATATAGTGGAAAAAGCCACAAAGATTAGAATTGTAGTTCTATGGCCTTGAAATATTATATTATGATGCTTGTAATTGTTCTGACTGGAATTTAAGTAAGTCAGTTTCGTTCACAATATCATTTATAGACAAATTCATGTCAAGTAAATTCTTAGTAGGTTCTAATTTATCTTCTACTAACATTTACTACATATTTTATATGACATTGTTAACAGCTGCTTAAATGGTGGCACTACAAATATGTAATTACAAGTTAAAATAATTTTGAACATAAAAAAACTACTGCGTTATTACAATATCAGTAGTTTTTATATTATTATTTTACATATTCATTTAAGGTTTTTATTTTATAAGTTAAATCTCCCATTAAAGCAGTAGGTACAAATCCAGATTCACTATTAATAACATCTGGTATTCTATTTACTACACTTGCACATGTGAGCTCTACTGTCGCAGGTCTTTTTACAGTAATAGTAGTGTTTGGTTCACCATCGACAGTCCATTCATTAACATCAAATTCATCTGGAGCATAAACTTTACCAACGCATTTAGTTTCTAAAACTACGCCCTCTTCAGTTTCAGTAGTAACAACTGCACTCATGCCAGTTGCGTTACCAGCTTTTATAGTCATACCTAAAGTAGAAGATGAAATATCTTTATCATAGGTTTCCGGAACACATTTTTGTGACTGATGTTTTACAGTTAGTCCTAGTTTTTCACATAGCCAACCATTAACATTCCACATATAACTAGGCGTGTAGTTACCACTAGAGATAATTTCCTGTCTTTTTTCGTCACTCATTCTATCTACACTAGCAATTTTTTCATCAAATTCCTCTAAAGTAAGTCCCGCACCATGTGCTTCAGCAAGAGCAACACCATAGTCTTCAACGTTATACCATGACTCACCTATAATTTTCTTTATACTTTGAGTACTACCAGCAATAGAACTGATTAATTGTCCCCAATAAATATCTTGGTATCCACTGCCAGTGATGGTACAGTTATTCTTTTTAGCCTCTTCATCTATTTCTTTTGTTAGATTAGGGTTAGAGTTCCAAGAATAAAAAGCCTCTTCACATGTCGTAATCGCATTTATACCTAAAGAAGCACAAAGCATTAAAGCACCTTTTACATCTTCTAGCAAACTCATAGTAGTAACTATACATACATCTGGTTTAGTTTGGGTTAAAACCTCTCTAGCTTCTTTCGCATCACTTATGATAACACCTTTGTCTTCTCCGCCCATAACATTACTGATATCTTTACCAATAACATTAGGATTAATATCAAAGGCAGATACTATTTCTGCACCTTTCTCATAAACATACCTCATAGTATATTTACTCATTTTACCGCATCCATATTGTGCCACTTTAATTTTTCTATCCATATCTTATCCTCCTACAACTATTATATATAAATAGAGGTAAATTATCAAGAAAAAGCAATAACACTTTACATTTATTTTAATGATAATAGCAATAATTCATAGAGACTTTTATTTCACAGTTTTCTTCACTACACTCATACGAAGTATTTTCAAATTCTATAGTCACACGAAAGATACCATATTAATCTATTTATTCTTTTACCAAAAGCACAACTTCTTCCCTATTACCAGCATTTATCATATAAGTTTAAAATAATTATAGACACTATAAATAACCCTTTTGCTATAAGTTACATAAAATACAAAGAAAGGAGTTTTTATGAAAAAAAACATTATCCAAAACGCCTTAAATAAAATTAAAAATGATGAAAAATGTAAACCCAAATATAATGTTATCAATATAAAAGGTAAAACTGGTCCTACAGGGCCAACAGGACCGACCGGTAAAACGGAAACTATAAGAATCGGACAAACAACTACTGTAGAGCCAAATGAAAAAGCCGAGGTGATAGATACCAATATAGATGGACACCATACATTAGAGTTTAAAATACCAAAAGGAACTAAAGGCGATAGTTTTAATGTGTTAGGATCATATGACACCATAGACGAACTAAAAAAAAATCACCCAACTGGTAACATTGGTGACGCTTATATAATCGATGGCGATATATACATTTGGTCAGACAATACCAAAGATTGGAAAAATATAGGGAAAATAAAAGGACCAAAAGGCGATATTGGGCCAACAGGACCAACAGGACCTACTATGATTAAAAGTGCGTATATTGTAACATATAATGATTTAACAAACGAAGATGGACTTCCTATTATATCAGGAGCTAAAATTCCTTTAAAAAGAAAGGAACTAGACGTAGGAAACATTATCACTTTAAATAGTAACTATACAATAAGATTTAACAGTATTGGATATTATAAAATAAGTTTTACTGTATTTGCTTATCCTAATGTAGACAGCCTTGACTTCGATCCTACAAAAGATATAGTATCTATTGGATTCAAAGAAAACAATACAGATAACGTATATGTAGGTGCTAGTAGTTGGGTTTGGAATGGTGAGGCAATAGAAATATATACCAGCGGTATTATTTCAGTATCAAATACCAATTCTTTGTATGAACTTACAAATTTAAGCAAAGAAACAATATATCTAAATACACCAAATATAGAGAATATTTCTAGTACTTCATATTTTAGTAATTCACTAGTAACTTTATTAATCGATTATTTAGGGAGAGACTAGTAAAAAGTTATAGCAATCAGTTATAACTTTTTATTTACCTAAAATACCAATTATGCATAGAAATGTTTTTAATCGTCACAATAAATATAGACTATTATATTTTAATTGTAACAATACTGCAGAGTCCACATAATTCATAGTTTACTATATTTTTGTTTAATTAAAAGGTAATTTTTTACGACAATTCTTTACATATTAAATTAGAAAGTTCTGTTGGATTATCGATAGGAAGTCCTTCAATAAGTCTAGCCTGTGCATATAGTATTTTACTATATTCTTTTAACTCGTCATTTTTTTCCTTTTTATATAGTTTTTTTAGTTTATGAGCAATTGGGTGTTCTTCATTAATTTCCAAAATCATAGTGGCTTTTACTTCATTATTTGTAGGCATTGCATTCATAACTTTTTCCATATTAGAACTTACCATACCTTCACTAGCGAGACATACTGGATGTTCTTTTAAACTACGAGTGAATTTGATTTCTTTAATATCTGGAATAGCTTCTTTCATAATTTCAAATAGCCCTTTGTTTTCATCATTAACTTTATCTAACTCTTTTTGTTCTTCTTCAGATAAAGTATTTGTTGCACTATTGCTGACATTAGCAAAGTGTTTACCATCATATTCCATAAGGGTCTGCATTACGAATTCGTCACCATATTCAGTTAGATAAAGAACTTCATACCCCTTTGATTTTACACTTTCGGTTTGTGGTAGCATGTCACATTTAGGAGCAGATTCAGAACAAGCATAATATATAGTTTCTTGTCCATCTTTCATTCTAGAAGTATATTCCTTTAAAGTAACATATTTCATATCTTCTGATGAGTAAAACAATAATAAATCTTGTAACTTATCTTTATTCATTCCATAGTTATCACAAACACCGGCTTTTAAAGATAAACCAAATTCATTATAAAACTTTTCATAGTCTTCTCTATACTCTTCAAGTAAGGTTGTAAGTTCTTTGAGCACCTTATTTTCAATACTTTTAGCCATCTTTTGTAGTACTCTATCTTGCTGAAGCATTTCTCTAGAAATATTTAAAGATAAATCTGGACTATCAACAACCCCTTTAATAAATCCTAGATAATCCGGTAATAAAGATTCGCATTTTTCCATTATAAGTACACCATTTGAATAAAGTTGTAATCCCTTTTCATATGTTTTATTATAAAAATCATATGGTACTTTTGAAGGAATATATAGTAAGGCATTAAAGTTAATTAACCCTTCCATATTAAAATGCATAACTTTAAGGGGTTTATCATAATCGAAGAATTTATCACTATAAAATGTATTATAATCTTCTTCTTTTATTTCACCTCTATTACGTTTCCAAAGTGGCACTAAACTATTAATAACCTCTTCTTCCGTTACATCTTCATACTCGTCTTTAGTACCTTCTTTAAGTTTACTATGAGTAATATTCATTTTTATTGGATATGTAATATAGTCAGAATACTTTTTAATTAAATTTTCTATAGTATAAGTTTCTAGATATGTACTGTAGTCCTCTTCTTCAGTATCTTCTTTTATCGTTAAAATAATATCTGTACCATATGAATCTTTTTCAGTTTCATTAATGGTGTATCCACTTGCACCTTCTGAGCTCCATTCATAAGCTTTATCTTCTCCGTATTCTTTACTCACGACTTTAACTTCACTTGCGACCATAAATGCTGAATAAAAACCTACACCAAACTGACCTATAATATCAATATTTTCTTTTTTTTCATTTTCTTCTTTAAATACAGAAGAACCACTTTTAGCAATAGTACCAAGGTTATTTTCTAGCTCTTCTTTATTCATACCAATACCATTATCAGATATTGTTAAAGTTCTATTTTCTTTATCAATAGCAACGCCAATATAAAAATCATCTTTATTTATATCTATACTGGTATCTGTGAGTGATTTGTAATGTAATTTATCAATTGCATCACTTGCATTTGAGATAAGTTCTCTTAAAAATATATTTTTATTAGTATATATAGAATTAATCATTAATTCCATTAGCTTTTTTGATTCTGCTTTAAATTGTTTTTTTGACATATAATCATCCTTTCCTACTTACAAGATAAATAATACCACCATTCATTAGCATTGTCAATAAGCGAGTGCTAAAAAACAAATTTAAAAGGTTTTGATGTGCCAAAACCTTTATATTATTTTATATATTTAGATACTTCTTCATAATCACTTAAATGAAATTTATCATGACCGATAATTTGATAATCTTCATGTCCTTTACCAAGTACAAGTAAAATATCGTTTTCTTCTAAACTTTGGCAAGCCTTTTTTATTGCGGCTTTTCTATCGGTGATTACTTCATAATTATCTTTTGTAAGACCATTTACGATATCTTTTAGTATTTCATCCGGATCCTCAGTTCTAGGATTATCACTAGTAAAGAATACATAATCACTATTATCTGTCGCTATTTTACCCATGATTGGTCTTTTGGTTTTATCCCTATCTCCACCACATCCAATTAAAGTGATAACTCTTGCTTTAGAATACTCACGAACACTTTCAATAACATTAAGTACAGCATCTGGAGTATGAGCATAATCAATAATTGCTGTTGTCCTGCCATTGGTAACAATTTGATATCTTCCATCCGGAGCAACAAGAAATTTTGTTTGTTCTAATATTTCGTTGTTTTCAAAGCCAAGTAATTCACAGACAATATAAGCATTCATATAATTATAAATATTATAACTTCCAGGTAGTGGTAAGGTAACATTTATTTTTTCATCATCATGAGTAATAGTAAAGTTACTATAATGAGATTCTAAATCAAAATCGCCTATAACATAATCAGCACTTTCTTTACCTATAGTAATATTTTTATTTTTATTTAAAACAAAGTCTTTACCATATTTATCGTCGATGTTAATAATTGTACGAC
This sequence comes from uncultured Bacilli bacterium, assembly GCA_934129885.1. GTDB lineage: Bacteria > Bacillota_I > Bacilli_A > RF39 > UBA660 > Coprosoma. Next base: position 12,589 of record CAKOWU010000007.1, read on the forward strand.
CTTTAGACTTCACATTATCATTAAATAAGATAAGTTTAGCCTTTTCATATTCTTCCATAGTTTTATGATAATCTAAATGATCCTGTGTTAAGTTTGTAAAACAAGCATAATCAAACTTTATACCTAAAAGTCTCCTATTGGCAAGAGCTTGACTAGATACTTCCATTGCAATAGCGGTACATCCATCTTCAGCAGCCTCTACAAACATTTCGTATAAATCGTAGATATCTGGTGTTGTATTTGCAAGTTCTCTTTTTTTAGATGGTAAATAAAATCCAATAGTACCAATATAAGCACATTTCACGCCAAGTTTATTAAGTAACTGATATGTTAAATAACAACTTGTAGTTTTACCGTTTGTACCAGTAATGCCAATAAGTTTAATTTTCGCAAGTTTATCAGCATATAACTCACTTAAATAGTCAGCCAAATAAACTCTCGTATCTGGCACAATAATAGTTTTAACACCATATTCACCATGTTCAGCAATTATGGCCGCAGCCCCTCTATCGATTGCATCTTCTATATAATCATGTCCATCCCTTACTGCTGATTTAACGGCAACAAAGGTGTCCCCGGCTTCAACAGTTTTAGAATTAACTCTAAGCATTTTACCAATCCTCCCTTAAATTATATGCTTTTTATCTTTCTTTTTCATTTCTTTTTTTATTTTTTTCTTTTTACCTTTTTTAGGTATCTTTTTTAACAGATTAACTATCACATTAGAAAGTAAGATTATAAAATAAACAAAATATCCAACTAATACAACTAAAATATAATAAATAAAACCATAATCAAAAACCAAGAACGAACTATGAGTAATGTAATAATCATAAGAAATAAATCCAAATAATAATAAGTAAAAAATTATAATACCTATTATTACGAAAGATACACTTTTATTTATAGAAAGTTTTTCTTTCTTTTTGAATATTAAATACAATGTTAAAAACATGTACAATATAACTGTACTTATACCAGTAATTTTTTCATTTGCATTAACAGCTATAATGATTAAAATAATAGATAAAATTTCTGGTGTAAAAAATATTTTTTTAGCGCTATTTTTAATATAATTAAAATATTTTTTTGAACTAAATTCTAATTTTTCAAGCTCTATCAAGCCATCACTACATTTAAAACTTATATACGTTATATAAGTTACCAAAGATATAAAGAAAAATATAGGCATTACATCTCTCCTCCAAAGTATATTTTATGCCAAAGTAAGAATACATATATAGTCCAAATTTTTCTACTATTATCTTTTTTACCTTGTTTATGTTCATCAAGTAATTTAACAATACGTTTAACATTGAAAAATTCATTTGCCTTAACAAAGTGGCTCTTTATAGTATTATATACGTCATCATCACGCATCCATACTCTAATAGGAACTGGAAATCCTAGTTTCTTTTTATCAGATACCTTAGATTCTAATTTTTCATGGGCAATATCTCTAAATATTTTTTTTGTTTTATATTTATCAACTTTATATTTAGTAGGTAATTTTCTAGCATAATCAATAAGTGGTCTATCTAGAAAAGGCACCCTAACTTCTAAAGAGTTAGCCATACTCATTTTATCAGCTTTAAGTAAGATATCGCCAGTTAACCAAAAATTGAAATCAATATATTGCATTTTAGTAACATCATCTTTATCTTCTACTGCCTCATAATATTTTTTAGTTAAATCCTGAAAGCCATTTGTATTTCTCTTGAAAGATAGTATTTTACTAACTTCTTTGTTATTAAAGATAAAGGCGTTTCCTACAAATCTATCTTCTAACTTTTTACCACGTCTAACAAGAAAATTAAGTCCCCTATGACTTGGGAAAACACTTGCGACTTTACCAATTGCTTTTCTAATTCCATATGGTACTTTATAATACCAAGACCACACAAAAGGTTCTTGATATATATTATATCCACCAAATATCTCATCAGCACCTTCACCAGATAATGACACTTTTACATTTTCACTGGCTATACTTGTAACAAAGTAAAGAGCCACAGCTGATGGGTCTGCGAGAGGTTCATCCATATAATACATTATGTTAGAAAGATTCTTGAAATACTCTTCTTTTGTAACTGTCTTGTTTATATTTACCGTATTAATTTTCTTTGATAAGTCTTTAGCATAACTAATTTCACTATAATTTTTATTATCAAAACCAACAGTAAAAGTTTTTGATACATTACTACTTGCAGCAACAAACGATGAATCCACACCACTTGATAGAAACGACCCGACTTCAACATCACTAATTTTATGAGCCTTTATAGAGTCTTCTAATCTTTCTTTAATACCTTGCTTCCACTCATCATAACTTAATGTATCGTCTTCTTCAAATTTAAGTTCATAATATTTAGTTATATCAAGTTTCCCATCTTTATATTTTAAATAATGACCAGGCATTAATTTAAATACGTTTTTGAAAAAAGTTTCCTCCATAGCATTATATTGGAAAGTCAAATAATACTCTAAAGCATCAGGGTTAAAATCGCGTACAAAATCAGGGTGGACTAAAAAACTTTTTATTTCAGAGCCAAACATAAAAGTGTCACCCATCATAGCATAATAAAATGGTTTAATTCCGTAAAAATCTCTAGCAGCAAAAACTTCTTTTGTACTTTTATCATATATAACAAAGGCGAACATACCACGTAGTTTGTCTAGAATCTTTTCGCTATACTCTTCATAACCATGGAGAATGACTTCAGTATCGGTGTTGGTGGAAAATTTATGTCCTTTTTTTTCTAAATCACCTTTTATGTCTTTAAAATTATATATTTCACCATTAAAAATAATAACCTTGGTTTTATCTTCATTATAAATAGGTTGTGATCCATTATTTAAATCTATTATAGATAATCTTCTAAACCCCATAGCGATAGTATCATCAGTATAATATCCATCAGAATCTGGTCCCCTATGCACGATTAGGTCAGCCATTTCTTTTATGGTATCCTTTTTATCTTTTTGTTTGTTTACATATCCTACAAATCCGCACATATAACTGCCTCCTATGCTTGTAAATATAAATATATTTTACCACATAAATATCAACCTTACAAGGTTGATAGAAAAAAAAGACAGCTCAGGCAATGTCATTAACTTAATAAAAAAGTTAGAAATAATATAAAGTTTTTTCTAACTTTTTTGTTATTTCATTGAATTTAGGTATAATCCCCTTACCCCAAAATCAATAGGCTATTTAAATATTATAATTAAAACGATTTTTTGTTAATGTGATATTATATTATAGTTTCTTCTTCACTATAATTTTTTCCACATTAACATACTTCACATTTATGCATACCATCATTGATTACTTTTCAAGTTTTTATAATTAACTCTGCCTGTTTATAAATATTCATTCGTTCATTTCTCTTCTATTAATTATTTTTCAAGATTAAATCTAATCTATCGATAACAGGATAGCCCTTTCCATCCATGTCTAAATCAAATTTTATAGATCTACCACCAGATTTTGTCCATTCATCTAAATTAGCAACATAATCATCCACCAAAATAGCATCTCGAGCGTCTAACATTTCTGTTTTCGAAAGACTTTTTGGTACTGAAATAATAGTTATATTTTTTAAATATTTTCTTATATATTTAACTTTAGCCTCTATTTCGTGCAGTGAAGTTACATGTGTAAGTATTGCCACATTATATTTGCCAGTATCTTTTATTCTTTTAATAGCGTTAAAAGCATCATTTATTGGTTTCGCTTTTTCAAATACCTCTTCCCAATTAAGAGTTTGAAAAAACTGAAGATAATTCTCATAATTCTTTTCAAGTCCTTGTTTTTCAGCCATTGCATAAGATATTTCTATAGTATTTACTATTACGCCATCAAAATCAATATATAAATTTTTCATGTTACTCAAGTTCTCCGATAATTTCTTTGAATTCCTCTCCTCTTTTTTCGAAAGAATCATATTGGTCCCAACTAGCACAGGCTGGTGAAAGTAAAATTGTGTCATGTTCTTCTGACAAATTATAGGCACACTTTGTTGCTTCTTTTAGATTAGAAGTAACTGTTACATTTATGCCACGGCTTTTACAATAGTCCTCTATTTTATTTTTAGTTTGTCCATAACAAATAACTTCTTTAACATATTCCATATGACCATCTAATTCGTCGAATGATTGTCCTCTATCCAAACCTCCTAGTAAAAGTATTACCGGACTTTTAAATGATGATAAAGCAACTATTGTTGATTTATTATTTGTAGCCTTTGAATCATTATAGAACTCTCTACCGTTAATTCTTGATACAAACTCCATTCTATGTTCTACGCCCCCAAAGTTATTAAGGGTTTCAATAATGGTTCTATTTGAAATATTAAATTCTTTAGCAATCATAATAGCACACATAACATTTTCGTAATTGTGCATACCTTTTAATCTAATATCATCTAATTCACAAACAAATTCACCTTTATAATATATTTTATCTTCTTTAATATAGCAGTCGCTCTCTTCTATACTATTAAAATACAATTTTGTAGATGGTATTTCTTTGGTATAAGATACTAAGTCTTTATCTCTACCATTTATAATAGCAATATCTTCTTTTGTATGATGATTAAATATATTAAGCTTATTTTTCTTATAGTTATCATAAGTACCAAACATATCTAGGTGTACTTCGCTAAAGTTGGTAATAGCACTTATATTTGTTTTAAATTTATCTAGATTAACTAATTGGTGCGAAGATATTTCTAAAACTAATATATCGCCTTCTTTTATATTTTCTAGAATACTACATAATGGTATACCGATGTTTCCTCCCAAATGTACTTTAAGATTTGCAGTTTTTAGTATTTCGTAGGTAATAGATGTTGTCGTGGTTTTGCCATTTGAACCTGTTATACCTACTATTTTTACATTTTTTGGTAAAAGGTTATAAGCAATTTCCATTTCATTAACAATAGGCAATCCTAATCTTTTTGCTTTTAAGACTACACAATTATCGGGTTTTACGCCTGGATTTTTAACGACTAGATCAAAACTATTATCTAGTAATTCTTCTTGATTTTCAGTAATAATTACGTTTACTCCTAGTTTTTTTAATTCTTCTATTTTTTTATTATCTTTAAATTTTATATCAGTAAGTAAGACTTCATTATCTTTACATAATGTTCTAGCCGCAGCCTCACCACTTTTTCCCATTCCTAATATAAATATTTTCATGTTTTTATACATAATAAAACAACCTCCTAGTACATTATAACACAACAAGTAAAAATTATTCTATAAACATATATAAATTAGTTATTAATTAGGATCCATCCAATTTACTGTAGCACCCGTTGCACCCCATGGAGAGCCATCTATAGTATTTTCTTTAAGATTTATGTTGATAGTGGTTAGGTTTGGTACTTCGTAAAAGGCGGTTCTATCCATATTTACTATACCGCTACCGATATTGACTTCTGTTAAACTGTCCATAGCCCAAAAAGCATATGTTTGTATTGTGGTTACACTATCCGGGATAGTTATTTTTTTAATACCACAATCAAGTACAAAAGAAGCACTTACAATTTTCTTTACATTGTCTGGTATTACTACTTCTGCTTTTGAACTATTACCATAGGATATTAAAGTAGTATTATCGACATTTCCATTTTCGTCTCTTGCGTATATAAAAGCATCATCGCCTTCTATTAAGTTAGCGGACGCAATCGTATGATATAAATTTTTGACGGTTGATGGTATTTTTAAACTTTTTAAATCACAAAGTTCAAAAGCACCACCACCAATAGTTTTTAGTCCTTCATGAAGAATAAGCCCATCAGAAAATGAGCCGGTCCACGCAAAAGCATAATCTCCTATTTCTTTGACGCTACTAGGAATTTCTAAAAAATTAATTCGGTTATTATGAAAAGCCTGACTACCAATATATATTAAAGTATTTGGGAATATAATGTTTTTTATACCATTGCTATCAAATGCATTATTACCTATTTTAGTAATTGTTAAATTATTTATCTGGCTGGGTATTTTTATTTAGGGAAACACTCTTTTTACTCCTCTCACTAGTAATATACAATGTAAGTAGGGCAAATTACTTCTTCAAATTGCATTTTTTTTAATTTTCTAAAATTAATTTTCAATATTAATACATGCTCATATAAAGTCAAAGCGAGCAAAAAAAACCATCATATTTCTATGACAGCCTATCTTAAAACGGCATCTTAAGAGTACCATTATTTAATTTTTTCATCATTAACTTCATTTGTTCAAATTGTTTTAAAAGCCTATTTACATCCTCAACCTCTAAACCACATCCACCAGCAATTCTCTTCTTACGACTCGCCTTCAAAATATCCGGATGTCTTCTTTCATAAGGTGTCATAGAAAGAACTATTGCCTCAATGTGTGCCATTTGTTTCGGATCAATACTAACATTATTAAGTCCCATCTTGCGTGCTCCAGGTAACATCTTAATAATATTCTCAAGCGGTCCTAGTTTCTTAATCTGATTAAGTTGAACAAGAAAATCCTCCAAATCAAACTTACCCTTTTGCATCTTAGAAGCAACTTTAACAGCATCCTCATCATCAAGTATCGCAGAAGCCTTATCTGCAATACTCATCAAATCCCCCATATCTAAAATCCTGTTAGCCATACTTTCTGGATGAAACTTCTCAAGACCATCCATCTTTTCAGACACACCAATAAACTTAATAGGAATATTAGTCAAATGCCTAATAGAAAGTGCCGCTCCACCTTTAGTGTCACCATCCATTTTAGTCAAAATAGCACCAGTAAGCGGGAGTCTATTATTAAAGCCTTCTATAACATTAATAGCGTCCTGACCAGTCATACTATCAACAACAAGCAATATCTCATTAGGAGAAGTCTCTCTATTAATCTCCTCTAATTCCTCCATTAGCTCCTCATCAACATGTAACCTACCAGCAGTATCTATCAAAATATAATTATATCCATTAGCGGAAGCATACTCTAAAGCATTCTTTGCAATAACCACAGGGTCGCCTTTACCCTCACTATAAACTTCAATATTAAGTTCCTTACCTATCTGTTTAAGTTGCTCTATCGCCGCAGGCCTATATACATCACAGGCAACCATAAGAGGCTTAACCCCATAATTTTTACGTACAAAATTAGCCAGTTTACCAGTAGTAGTAGTCTTACCGCTACCCTGAAGACCAGTCATCATAGCCACCGTCCTGCCTTTAACAAGTATTAGTGGTTCATCTTCCTTACCAAGTAAATAGATAAGTTCATCTCTTACAATCTTAACAAATACCTCTCCAGGCTTTAAACTCTTTTGAACATCTTCTCCAAGAGCCTTTTCCTTAACATTATTTATAAACTCCTTAACAACCTTATAATTAACGTCAGCCTCTAACAAAGCAAGCCTAATCTCTCTAGTAACCTCACTAATATTGCCTTCAGTTATCTTGCCATAACCCTTTATCTTATTAACAGCACTCTGTAACCTATCCCCTAAACTTTCAAACATAAATTATCTATCACCTCAAAAATCCTATTCATAACTACTACTATAACCATCCGTACAGTAATCACTACCACACTTTAAATATGGCACATAACTCATTTTACTATTGTCACGCCTATAAAAAACATAGCCATCACACTCTTTTCCCTTCTCATCAGTAAGCGTATTAATCAAATTTTTATCCTTTAAAGTATCTAAACTAACATACCCCTCATCTCCATTATCTAAAGGTTTATGATAATTCAAAACATACCCAGCTCCAGCACTCTTTAAAGTATTTTCTAAATCAACATAAGACTTACTACTAGGACCCTCAAAAATTTCTTTAAACGACTTATTATACATAAACATCGTTATAAATATACAAAGCATAATAGTTACCAAAAAAAGCATACTTTCTTTTAAACCAAAACCATATTCATTCATCTTTTCATCCCCTAACACTACACCAAGGACTCTTTATTAAGAAGGATCTTATCATATAGAATCGCAACACTTAAATTAAATGAAGGCTCACTTTCTATTTTAGTCATAAGTTCATCATATTTTTCTTCCTTTAAATAATCAGAAAAAAACGAAGAATCATAACTCTTTACCACCTTATTTTTCTTAAGAATAGTCTTTAAATACGAAATACTAGAAGATATATTTTTATAATTACCACTATCTTCAAAAATTTTAATAACCCTAATCATCTCAAAAGTTATAAGTTCATGACCATAATTACTCTTAAAATATTCATTTAAAAGTTTATACTGTTCCCTGTATTCTTCATCATTAGTTAAATAATTAAAATCCTCATTATAAAGTGCAAGCACTAACTTTACAACATCATACTTTTTATAATCATACTTAACAGCCGTCTTTAAAATAGCCTTTGTAACGTTATTATATAATGAGTTAGAAAACTCCTGCTTTATTCGTATATCCTTGTAATTCATAATTTATCATCCCTCTAAATTCATAATCTGATTATATCATTTTGCCTATTACCAGTCAATGGAGAAACAAAATCAATTGCAACTTTCCAAATTATATAGTATAATTAAGAAAATGAGGAGGCTACAAACATGAACGATTTATTTGACGAATTAAGTAGTAGTGATGATAACACAACCCCTGCAGTTTCAGGAAAAAAAGATAATAACTTTCCTAAAATCATAAATGAAGAAGAAGATGAACTAGAAAAAACAATGGAAATAGAAGTGCTAGATCTAAACTTTGGCTCTGTTTCAAATGAAATAGATAATATTTATGAAAACAAAAAATCAAAAAAAAGAAAAGTGTTTTTACCTATAAACATATATGAAGATCATATTATACAAAGAACCTTTGTAAACTGTTCCATCCTAGGTTTTATTACTCTTTTCTTTAGTTATGGAGAAATTATATACATACTAACACATATTTAAACTATGCCCTTTTATCTTTCATAAACTCTCGGAGCATCTTCGTAAGTGCTCTTTTTTCTATTCTAGAAACATAACTTCTAGATATTCCAAGCTTTCTAGCAATCTCTCTCTGTGTTATCTCCTCTTTGCCATCAAGACCATACCTTTTAATAATTATATCCTTTTCTCTATCCGTCAAAATCTTAAAATACTTACTTAAATATTTCAAATTATCCTCTCTATGTAGTTCCATCGCAAAATCAGGATCCTTCGTCTTCAAAATATCCAAAAGTGTTATCACATTTCCCTCTTTGTCATACCCTACCGCCTCATCAATACTAACATTTTTATTATTCTTCTTATTACTTCTAAAATACATTAATATTTCATTTTCAATACACCTAGCACAATATGTCGTAAGCCTTGTTTTATGTTTAGAAGAATAACTGTCTACACCTTTAATAAGCCCAACCGTACCTATACTAATAAGATCATCCATATCCTCATTTCTATAATCATATTTTTTAACAATATGCGCCACTAAACGAAGATTATGCTCGATAAGTTTACACCTTGCCTCCTTATCTCCCATATTAGCCTTCAATAAAGTCTCCTCTTCCTCCTCTTTAGAAAGTGGCTGCGGAAATATATTATTAGAATACGATGCCGTAAAAATGTAAAAATTACTAAATAATCTCTTTAAAAATTTTAATATAATTATCACCTCATTTAAAGATATGCACATAACAAAGAAAAAAGTGCCTTTATGCACTATTTTGTCGTAATTTCTTCCTTAATACCCATATCCTCTAGTTCTTTCGATATATCTTCCTTTACAAAAAGTTCAATAGGAACATTAAGTTTAAGTGATAAATAATAAAGAACCCCAAGAGAAAATGTTTGCTCCGTCTTCTCACTTTCTATATTCGCAATAAATCCTCTAGAAAAAGTTGAATTTCTTGATAACTCCTCCTGCGTTAGATTGTTATATTTTCTAAAAATCTTTATTCTCTTCCTTGCCCGCTCATATATATAACTTATATTATCTTTTTCCATACTACTACTTCCTTACAAATAATTTTACCAATTTATACCAGCATTTTTTATCAGCATATAGTTGCACATATATAGTAAAAATGTTAATATAATACTATAAACAAAAAACAGAAAAGGATTGGAATAAATGAAATTAATAAAAGACGTAAAAATACCCGTAATGATAATAAAAAATGGCGAAAAATTAATTATCACCACAAATGGCAAAGGATATATTACCATATCTTGTGAAAAAAATATTTTAAAAGTTGACACTACTTGTGAATCATTAAAAGAAGCCGAGGACTCTCTTAATGGATAGACCAATAAACGCCGATTCACTATGGGTAGAGAATGGTATATTAAAAAATAAACAAGGCATCACTGATCAAAACGAACTAGACCAAATAGAAGAAAAAATAGTAAAACAAAAACTTACACAAATAAAAATTAAAGAATTTAATAAAAATTCTTTAATTAACCTGCACAAAAGCCTTTACGAAGATTTATATAACTTCGCCGGAAAACTTAGAAACGAAAACGTCGTCTATAATGATATCATGGCTTGTCAGTACGAAATAATAGATATGTGTCTAACAGACTTATTTAACGCTGACTACTCTAACGTAGACTTCACAAAAACCTTTACATATCTTCTTAGTGAACTATATATCATACTCCCCTTTAGAGATGGTAATAGAGAAACAATAAATAAATTCCTAGAAGACTACGCCGAAAGTAAAGGCTATAGAGTATTAATACCACAAAATATAAAAAAAGAAATAAAAGCCGCCTACTACGGTGACATAAGTAAACTATATAATATAATTTCTAGCCAAATAGAACCTACTAAATAGGTTCTATAATATTAAATTTATAATAAAACATAAAATAATCGCACACCCTAGAGGAATAAATATAGATAAAAACGTATACTTAAGGCTTTTAGTCTCCTTAAAAATAGTAACTATCGTTGTCATACATGGAAAATGTATAATCGTAAAAACAAGCATACAAATCGCCGTGGTAAAAGTCCAGCCATTATCTATAAACAAAGATTTTAAATTACCAAGTGAACTAGGCTCTATTAATTGCCCAGCACCCATATACCCTACTATTATTAAAGGTATAACAATCTCGTTCGCTGGTAATCCTAAAATAAACGCTAAAACAATAACCCCGTCAAGCCCTATCAAAGCCGCTGCTGGGTCCAAAAAATTAGAAGTAACCAAAAGTAAAGAATCGCCATCAATTTTTACATTAGCCATAAACCATATTATTAAACCAGCCGAAGCGGATATATAAACCGCTCTTTTTAAAATAAATAAAGCCCGGGTAATAACCGAATGAATAATAACACTTCCTATTTTAGGCATTCTATATGGCGGAAGTTCTAATGTAAAAGAACTCTTCTCACCCTTTAATATAGTAAGTGATAATATCTTCGTTATCAAAAAGGTAAACAATATACTAAAAATAATCAAACCAGTAAGTACCAAAGAACTAACAAATGAATTTGCACTTGTTACAATAAATAAAGAAATTATCGTTATCAAAATAGGAAATCTCCCATTACATGGAATAAAACTATTAGTAATAATTGATAATATCCTCTCTCTTTTAGAATCAATTATTCTAGCACCTGTAACCGCCACCGCATTACAACCAAACCCCATAGACATCGTTAAAGCCTGCTTACCGCAAGAACCACACTTACTAAAAACATTATCCAAATTAAATGCCACTCTAGGTAAATACCCTAAATCCTCAAGTAACGTAAATAATGGAAAAAATATAAGCATAGGTGGAAGCATAACTGCCACTACCCAAGCCATCGTCCTGTATACACCATTTACTAAAACGTCCGTAACCAAATACGGCATATGTATAAAATTAAAAAAATCTATCAAATAATCATCTAAAGTAAAAAATAAGCCATATAACAAATCAGACGGATAATTCGCACCCTTTATCGTCAAATAAAATATAAATATCAAAAGTAATATCATTAGTGGATAACCAAATACTCTACTAGTTAATATCCTATCAATAAAAATATCTCGCTTATTATAATTTTCTTTATGAAACACCACTACCTTACCCGCAATATCCTTACTTATGTTTTGAATAGTAGTAGATATAGAAGTATTTATCTCTTCTACACCGCTGTCACACAAATACCTTCTAATCTTATCTAGTTTACTAGCCAGTTTTTCATCATTACCATAGTTCCGAGCAAAATTCTTATCACTTATTAACTTTAAAGCTTCTGCCCTACTAGATGTATAATCATCAAGCATTCTTATCGCACTTTCTATTGTATGATTATATCTAGGTTTATAAGTTACCCTACTGTTTTCACATACATTATCCAAAGCCTCAGTTATTTTATCAAGTCCCTCTTTATTTTTTGCCACCACGGGTAAAACCGTAACATTAAGTAAATGCGATAACTCCTTATATTTTATCTCTATCCCTTTCTTTTTAGCCTCATCAACTAAATTAACACATATTACTGCCTTGTCAGTTACCTCTAAAATATTAAGTACCAAATTTAAATTTCTCTCCAAAGAAACTGCATCACATACAATAAGCAAAGCATCATAATCATCAAAATATATAAAATCTCTAGTTACCTCTTCCTCCTTTGAATGAGCCATCAAAGAATAAGTACCAGGAAGATCTATAAACTCATAAACCGCATCACAACCAGTTTTATAACCAGAAGCCGTATCTACTGTCTTACCAGTCCAATTACCAGTGTGCTGATGAAGACCCGTTAAAGCATTAAAAATCGTACTCTTACCAACATTTGGATTACCAACTAATCCTATTCTCATATAATATGCACCCTTATCTTGGAGGTATCATCTTTCCGTAAAGCCACAGTAGTTCCCTTTATCTGATACGCTACCATGTTCTCCCCAGCATTAAGCATAATAGGAACAATCATAGTCCCAGGTACAAAACCAATATCCATAAGTCTACCCTTTATATTTGGACTTGCTGAAAGTTCATCTATAATCGCTTGCATTCCAACATCTAAATCATTTAAATACACATAAATCACCCACTTACCTAGTTCTATTATATGCTAGGTATCTAAAATGGGTACAAAATAAAAATTACACACTTTTCTTAGCATTTCCCCTTTTAGCAAAACAAAAAAACCTACCAAACGGCAAGTCTCTTACTAGGAATTATTCTTTTCAGGTTCTTTATCTCTTATTATTCTAACTACACTACTAGATTCTACCGTTGTTTTAGCAAGTTCTGAATTATTAAATCTAGTAATTAATTCATCTGAAAAAATATTTTTTTAGGGCACTTTCTTTAGCACTCGCATAAAGTCCAATATATTATTGCCTTAACTACTCTCTTACATATAAAAATTTTCCATCGATACTTTTTTAAAATGCATTATTATTTATTTAATTTAACTATCTTTATATATTAATAATTTTCATAATAAAATAAAAAAATAGGGCTCCATCAAAAATGACAGTACCCTTGTTTCTACTTTTTCCTCGCATAATCATAATTATGTCAAAATATTTTCTACAAAATAAGTAACAATATATTAAAAATTAGAATTAATCTTCTAATTTCATATTTTCATCTTCTTCATCTATAATAGAAAAATCCTCATCCATATCGTCATCAATATTAGAAGTATCATCGTCATCCATCTCTGGATCAATAATCTCCTCAAAATCTTCCTCTTCCTCCTCAAACGATTCTGGATTATCTTCCTCATAGATATCCTCATCATCTTCCAAAATCACAGGAGCGGGATGATGATCTCTTAAATCCCATTTACCATCTTCTAATAAAACAAAATCTTTATCAGTAGTTAAAGACGTATAAAAATCTCCTATCTTATCAGCATACTCATCATCACTCATATCAAGTAATGAACATATCTTTTTAAAAATTGCTGGAGTATTTAACGGTTCCTTTTCCTCCTCAAGAATATATTTAGTAAGTTCCTCGTATGAGAATTGTTCAAGTTCTTCTTTTGATAATTCATTAAGTTTCATATAATTCCTCCCTAACATCAATCCTAAACATTGTACCATATTATTTTAGGCTGTCAATACCAAATTTAAAAAATAAATCAAAATCCCCTATAAACATTTCTCCAATATATTCTTTATACCTTATATTTATCATATCATTCTCCTTTTTTACTAAATACGTATCAGTATAAATATCCATACAGCCTTCGGGACTATTATATGTAGTATGCATATTTTTATTAATACAAAAGCCCAATTTTATATAATAGTCAGATTTTCTCTCTAAATAAACCACATCTCCCAAAGTGATAATCGTTTTAACGCCCTCATCATTAAAAATAATTTTGTTATCCTTTTTAATTCCTTTACCAGCATACTCATAAATTTCATCACTAGTTTTTAAAATCATCTTTACATTTATTTTACTCAAAAAAATCACCTGCCAAAATTATACAACAATTTTACTTATAATTTCCACAAAAACACAAATAATAATGTTAGAAATGGGTGATCGAATGAAAAAATACAAAAAAACAAAAATACTAATTATCTTCATTCTTTTACCCATATTAGTAATATTAAGTATTTATCTATATGCTTACATATCCCCAAAACTTTCAATAGATGGTGCGAATGGCTACTACTTATACGATAATACCCAAAAACTATATAATGGTAGTAATGAAGACTGGGCAAACCTAAACCAAATATCAAATAACTTAATAAATGCTACCATTTCTATCGAAGATAAAAACTTTTACAAACATAAAGGCTTTGACCCCTTAAGAATAATAAAAGCCTTATTTATAAATATAAAATCAAACGCCACCATCCAAGGTGCCTCCACAATATCCCAGCAATATTCAAAAAACCTATTTCTAGACTTCGATAAAACCTGGTCTAGAAAACTAAAAGAAGCCTGGATAACAGTACGTCTAGAAACCCACTATACCAAAGACGAAATATTAGAAGGATATCTAAACACCATCAACTACGGTGGTATATTTGGTATCGAAAACGCCTCAAACTATTACTTTGGTAAAAACTCGCATGACCTTACCCTCGCAGAAGCATCCATGTTAGCGGGTATCCCCAAAAACCCTAGTACCTACTCTCCACTTATAAATGAAGAAAAAGCCAAAAAAAGGCAAAAAAGCATTTTAAACTCCATGGTTATAAATGGCTATATTACAGAAGAAGACGCAAATGCAGCCTATAAAGAAAAATTAACCTATAAAAGTAAAGATGACTCTGCCAATCTAAAAATGATGATGTACTATCAGGACGCCGTTATGGATGAACTAGAATCATTAGAAGGACTTCCCGCTTCCTTTCTAGATACCGGAGGTCTTAAAATATATACAAATTTAGATACTAACGCTCAAAAGTTATTAGAAAAATCTGGGAACAAAAATATCACATCAGATGGTATTCAAATGGCTGCTGTTGCTATCGAGCCTACAACCGGTAAAGTAATAGCATTAACAGGCGGAATGGATTACAATAAAAGTGAATACAATCGTGCCACCAAAAGCACCAGACAAGTAGGATCTACCATAAAACCTTTTCTATACTATTCAGCCCTAGAAAATGGTTTCACTCCTTCCACAACATTTACCAGTGAAAAAACAACCTTTACATTTGATAACAATAAAACCTATACTCCTAAAAACTACAACAATGAATATCCAAACAAACAAATAAGTATGGCCGCTGCCATCGCCTATTCAGATAACATATATGCCGTAAAAACCCATCTATTTCTAGGAGAAAATAATCTCACAAACACTTTAAAAAGAGTTGGTATAACTAAAGAAGTAAAAAACCTACCCTCACTAGCACTCGGTGCCGAAGAAATAAATCTAATGGAAATGATGGAAGGCTATACTACACTAGCAAGTGGTGGCAACAAAATTAAGCCATATTTTATCTCCAAAGTAACCGATATGAAAGGCAATATTTTATACGAAAATACTGGGAAGCCAGAAAGCGCCCTAAACAAAAGTACCACATATATACTAAATGAATTACTTACAACAACATACTCTAAAGAGTTTATTGACTATAACACACCAACATGCTACTCAATATCTCCTAAAATGAGTCATAAATACGCAATAAAAAGTGGTACCACTAATACAGATAACCTAATATTTGGATACAACAAAAATATATTAGTAGGAATGTGGACTGGATATGATACCAACAAAGAAGTGACAAACAAGGACAGCGCCAACATAAAAAATGCTTGGATAGACTTTACCGAAAGTTACCTAGAAGACAAAGACAAAGAAAACGAATGGTATACCGTGCCAGAAAACGTCGTCGGTGTTGCTATTGACCCAATAAGTGGAAACATCGCAAATGCCACATCAAAAACTAAAATACTATACTATATTAAAGGAACAGAACCTAAAAAAGATAATTATAGTCTAGAAGATACCATTCCAACAATAAAAGAGCAGAATTAGTTAATATCTATCTGCTTCTTTTTTACTTTAGGAAATCCTTCCTCTAAAATAATACCATTTGCAAAAAGTTTCAAATAACTTTCTCTATTCTCTTCATTAAAACTAGTAATACCGTATTTAGCAAGACTATCCATAAATACATTTTCTTTATCCACACCAATACCAGTTTCAATCAAACTATTAAACATAGGGTCAACAATAAAATTTTTTGCTCCTTTTTTATCGTGGTAACAAACAGTAATATAATTATGATTTAAAACATCTTTACCTTGTTCACTAGTATTATGTAAAGCACAATCAATCCCCTCACTTACTAAACGAGAAAATATATGCAGGCTTATATCGTCATTCCATAAATCATGACTAATACATTCTTTTTCTATTCTATTCTTCCATCCACTAGTTTGTTTTAATATTTGTTCTGGAATAGGAATATCACCATAAAGTTTTGGTTTGATTCCTAGCTCAAAAATTGAATCACATATTTTATAATAATAAAACTGTATAATCGCCTCACAGTTATCACTATCATCTCCTATAGCCTTATTCATAGCCTTTTTATAAGCCATATCTTCATTTGTCGATATATAAATAGAAGGAAGTCCAACATTTAAAAATAGTTTATTAATAAAACCTCTAATACTCCTACCATTACCATCCACAAACGGGTGTATCTTAATAAGTTTACATTTAAATCTTATACATGCATCAATATAATCAAATAGCTTCTCTGGCATTTCTGGTATCTGTTTAGCCAAAACCATAATATCCTCTAAATCATAATTAGCGTCCCTTAAAGCCGGCCAAATACTTAAATAATCCAAAAAATTAACCCTAGAGCCATTAATATGACAATCAGAATTTCTTGTATGACCACCAAACGTATAATCAGCATCATAATTATTATTTTGCACAATTTCTGCATCTATTACTGAATAAAGCTTTTGATGCAAATCAAGTAATGTATAAATATCAAAGTTATCATCTATTTCTGGTGAATGAATATATTCATACATTGCGGCCATGCCCTCTTTTTCCTGGTGACTATGACTACCTTCTAAAATAGCTTCGCATTCAATATAATGATTAACAAAATTATCAGTTAAATCATCCAAATTACGCTCACTCGCATCTAAAGAATAATAATAACGAATAAGATTCTTCGGAATATCTAAATTTTCTTTTTGATATAGTATTCCCTCATCTTTCTGCTTTTCATATCCTGAAAATAACATAATAATAATATTTTCAAGTTCCCTACCACTTATTTTACCAATATTCATATAATCACCACCTCTTTGTGCAGTTATTATAGCAAATTTTAAAAATTAGTCAATTTTTTCCATATATATTATTAGTTTTATAGCTATCACGAAACCCTTTTATTTTAAATTTAGAAAAACCACTTTGTTTAAAAGATGACTATAAACACATTTTAAGTCGTTAGAATCATTTCTAAGAGAGAGGCTATCAACTTCTCTTAAAAATTTATTATAAATAAATCAGTTTTATTTATCAAAATTCTTTGCTCTATATTTGGATAAAGTCTAAAAATATATCCTCTAAGTATTTTTACATAATCACCTCGATTCACTATATATAGCATAACGTTTAAAATAAATGTTTGTAACGTTTGCTTTAAAATTTTTATGACTTTCCTATTACATAAAAAAGAAACTAAAACCTAGTTCCTTTCTCTACCAAATATCTTTAATAATTCAATAAATAAATTAATAAAATCAAGATATAAATTAAACGCTCCTAAAATAGCATAATTCTCATTACCATAACCAGAAGTATTCATTCTTCCAATTCGCTGCATATCATATGCAATATAACCAATAAATATTATTACACCAATAATAGCCGTTACCATATTAAGTGTACTATTAAGCATAAAAATATTTACTACTTCAAGAACTATAATAACAAGTAATCCTATCAATAAATACGTTCCAAGCTTGTTTAAATCTACCTTAGTTTTTGAACCAATAAGTGCAAAAATACCAAATATAACAGCAGTCGCAAGTAATATATACATAACAGACGTCATTTCAAACATATAAAATATACTAGCAAACGTTAACCCTGTTAAGGCCGTATAACCGACATATAGTATTTTAGCAGTCGCTGGTTGCATCTTTTCTATTCTAATAGACAACACAAGACACAAAACTATCTGAACTATAAATATTATCCAATAAGCTCCACCAGAAAATATCCTATTTAAAAGTTCCTCATTAGTAAGTGTATAATAACCAGTAGCAAAAGTAATAAGTAATCCAATAAAAAGCCACATAAACACTTTTGAATAAAAATTATTCATTCTCTCCATTCCTCTTTCTATTATTTATATTATAGCACACATATCATTTAATCATCTAACATATATCATTAATTTACATCACTTATGTATAATTATATTTTATTTTTTTAACTTTTTTGAATAAATATGAAGAAAATCTAACTTAGTTTCATCATCCTCATATATTAAATCAGATAAATCAATAGCTTTATCCAAATTTAAAGGAGCATGAGTGACATTACCTTTTTGTTTAGATATCATTCTATCTATATACTCCTCATCAAAATTAGGACTCATAGAATAATCTAATAATGATTGATAGAATTTTACAAGTTGTTGCCAATGTAAAGGCTTTAATGTTCCATTCGCACATCTAAATTCTATGGTATTTTTACCAGTTGGTTTAATTACCTCATCTCTCAAATTAGCTATATTCAAAGCCGAACTTCTAGCTAAATAAAGATAATCTAATACCGTTTTATACCTTTTACCTCTCGCACATTCTAGCAATTCCAATACAAAATCAAGGCCCATACTCACTGGAACTGAATACCTTTCAATAGATTCTCGTGGTCCTTTACCAAAATAACCAAAATTAAATATTACATCTTCATAAGCAATCCAAAGTTTATAAAGGTTTAATAAATAATATGGATCACTTGCAAACTCTGTTCCATCTATATGAACATGAGCCCCGCACTTATTAGTAATAAAATAATTCATCATCTTTATTTCCTTACATACATTTTTTAATTCTTTCCACGTTTCTTTTGTATCTGATAAAATAGGTGAAACAAACTCATAGCCAATTATTTCTTCACTATAATCATTTATAGAACGGTCATTAACAAACTGCCACGAAGTCTTATATAACTTCTTATTAGGAAATATCCTATCAGTACCATCAACTACATTTTCATCAAATTCCAAAAAATTTTCAGTATGTTCCATACTTCCAACTTCTATTTCAACACCAAAAGATCTTTTAACACACATTATTTTTTTATATTTAGGTTTATGCTTTTGGATTTCATCTAATCTATACTTTTTCATAAGAATTCCCCTTTTTTATAACGTATATTATAGTCATTAATAAATTTATGTCAAATCATAACTTAAGTCTATATAAAAACTCTCTAGCATTTGCCATCATAAAATATCCCTTATAGCTAGCCTTTACAAGTTCGTATTTTTTACCACCTTTCCTCTTTAACCTGCGTAACTTTCTTTTTATCCTTTTTTTATTTTGATTACGAAGTAAAACAATTAACCTTTTCTCCTTTAATACAAATTTATACCCAAGAAAATCAAAACCTTTATTCAAATCATAAATTTGAGTTTTAATATTTAATTCTAACTTAAGTTTATGTACCTCATCCCCTATTATTTTCAAAACTTCTTTTAAATACTCTTTATCATGGTGAACAATTAAAAAATCATCCATATAACGTACATAATTTTTTATCCTTAACTTTTCCTTAATGAAATGATCAAAATCACTTAAATAATAAATTGCCAATATCTGACTAGTTTCATTCCCAATAGGTAACCCCTTACCATTTTTATATCTAGGTAAATAACTCAGTTCCTTTTTTTTCTTATCTAAATCAGTAAGACCCATTTGCGTAATACGAGCAATTTCTCTCTTAACCGCACTATCAATAAATTTATTAACCTCAACCTTCTCTGTACTTTCTATAATATTTTTTACCACGTTGTATATATCAGGATCAGTAATATCTTTTCTTAACTTATTAAGCAATATTTCATGATCAATATTATAAAAATATTTACTTATATCACACTTTAAAACATATAACTTATCAAAATTTTCTTTTTCTCTATTTATAAACTTTTTTAAATACTCTATTCCTTTTTTAGTACCCATACCTTTCCTTGTCGCAACATTAGTATTTATAAATTTTTTTTCTAAACTAGGCAGTAAAGCATAATGACTAATCAAATGATTAACAATTTTATCACCCAAAGTCTCACTCATAATAATACGATATTTTGGTTCCTTTATTAAAAATACATTATAATGATGGTGATTATACTCTTTTCTTCTTAAAATATCTAATATATATACAATATTACTGGTAAAAGCTAGTTCAAATCGAACTAGCTTCTCTTTGTGACATGTATTCGTGCGAATATTCTCATACACATTTTTTATCTTATCAATAGATAGTAAATCTTCGTACTTAACCATTACTTAACACCACTTAAATAATAACTTTTATTTGACTTATCATATACAAAAGTTTTACTTGTACCCTTATCTAAAACATCATTTAAAGTGTCCTCATTATAGTCTCCTATCTCTTCAGATGCTAAATTATAAACCTTATCGTCCCGAGCATATCCAAACTTAACATCTACAAGTAACTGGTCAATGCTGTAACTATACCCAAATAATTTTGAAACATATTTTGTATCACAATTATCTGTTTTCTCCCTTGTAATCTTATCACCAGATAAAGTATATTTATAACCACCATAAACAAACTCATTAAAAGTTACATCTTTATTACCAGCTACTGCCTTAATAGCCTTATTATAACTTTCTACATTAATACTATCACTTAATAACTTATCATTTTTCATCATTGAAAACGCCATATAAATAATCGCATCATTTTCATTATTGGCATTTCCTAAAGTAGTGCACTCATCAGCCATAATATTTTCATAAAGAGTATCAACGACATCATGCTTTACAGTTTCCTTCTGTGCAAGTTCATCACTATCATCCTTCTTTACTAATACAAAGGTCAAAAATATAATAATAATTACTATAACAAATACTATAGCGATAATAACTTTCTTATTTTTTAACTTCTCCATTTATATCATTCCTTTTTTTTAATCCATAAATCATTTTTCTAATCTCTGTAAAAAACCTTCCTAAAACTTCAAACTGATGTTTACTAATAATTTTTTTATCATATGAAACTCTAACATAAAAATCTAACATCGATGTCTTAATGAGCATATCTTTCAAATTCTTTTCTCTAATTCTATCAGTATCATTAATACTGTATGCAAAAACAAGTTCAACTAACTGATAACAAGCCTGCTCTATATTATTACTTAAAATCATTTCTCTTTTAGGGTAATTTATTAATAACTTGTTAAAATAATTAACTGTTTTATAAATATTATTTAGTATTTTAAAATTGTAATTCATAATTTCACCTTTTAATAATTGTGTGGCGAAAGGGAAAGCAATAAAATCAAAGATGACCCTAACCCACCGATATAGCAATAGTTATATAAACACACTCGCAGTTATATAACGTCTATATCATCTTTTTAGGCATATGCCAAGGAATTAACCTTGTTTCCAATCTGAATAAGATTATTGCCAAAATGGCAACTACTTCCTCTCGTTATTAGCCTTAACCAAATAACATCACGGTTCATTAGTAAATAATTACTAATCGTAGTAGGAAATTGGGCGGACGCCGAGACTATTCCACGTATTAGTTTCGTTCAAGTTACCCGTACTACCCAGATATAACTCGTTAGCGTTAAACCTGTTGTTATAGTTAGACGGCGACACCTATAAACCACCATACATTAAGGTTAATCCCTATTACCCTTTTGGAAAATGGGCGGACGCCGAGCCAATTGTTAGTATCCCAGTTATCGAACTCACCAGAATCACGCACCATAATCTCGTTAGCGTTGAACCAGTTATTGAAGTGGAACGGCGACACACAAAACCTTACTCTAAAGTTAATCCCTATATCTTTTTTTTGGAAAGTGGCGGACGCCGATCGTATTCCAAGTGTTCCAATTATCCATAGAACCTATAGAATTAACGATATACTCGTTAGCATTGAACCAATTGTTGAAAAGAGACGGCGACACATACAACCTATCTTAAGGTTAATCCCTAATATTCTTTTTCGGAAAGTGGCGGACGCCGAGCCAGCTAGCGGGGTCCCACTCAATAATAGAACCATTCTCATGTACTAAAAACACATTAGAAGCAAGCCAACTATCAAAAAGGGACGGCGACATCCATAGCCTCATCTTAAGATTAATCCCTATATCTTTTTTGGAAAGTGGCGGACGCCGAGCTCATTCCAAACATTCCAATCATTCATAGAACCCACAGCATGCACTGCAATCTCAGGAGCAGCGAGCCAATCTTTGAAACGAGACGGCGACATCTATAACCTATCTTAAGATTAATTCCTAATATCCTTCTTGGAAATTGGGCGGACGCCGTACCATGAATGCATACTAAAGAAATCAATAGCACCAGATACACTTATGAAAAGCCCATAAGAGGTCTGCCAATGATCAAAGCGGGACGGCGACACACATACCTTAATTTAAGATTAACACCTATATTCTTTTTTGGAAATTGGGCGGACGCCGTAAGTATTCCACACATTAGTTCCATAAAGGTAACCTAAACTACCCAGATAAAACATGCTAGCATAAAAGCCATAATGGAAAACGGACGGCGACAAATCGCACATAATTTTAGGTTAATCCTTACTCGGAAAATTTTTTTATTGCTATGAAGCAATATCCTATATCCAAGTTTTAAATTATGGGGGCATCCTTTTTATTTATCTTGCGGTCCCCCATGCCCATTATTTATTTATCACTCTCCACACATCATATTCATCGCGGGACAAAAATGATGAGTCATTTTTGTCCATCAATGTTCTGATTATATTTCATGAAATGTGGTTTCTTACGAAACCACATATGGATCTTCTTTCGTACCTGTTCCAGTAAATGTCAGATTATCAGTATTCAGATTGAGAACCGGGCGGACGCCGTACCATGAATGCATACTAAAGAAATCAATAGCACCAGATACACTTATGAAAAGCCCATAAGAGGTCTGCCAATGATCAAAGCGGGACGGCGACATGGTCCAATAGTTCGTACCACTGTATAGATAATAGAGGGAGTTCATGGCTCCTGCCATTCCCCCTGCCATATTTACTTCATCGGCTGTAATTAAACCAATAGCCTTTGTCAAAGAGCCGTTACTGATGCTATACTCATCATCTGAATTACATAATAACGTTGGTCCCTTAGGTGAACCACCCCAATTCCAAAATCTTTCATAACCATAAATAGTAGGTGTTATTCCGTATCCTGTATTCTTATAAGTACCAGACTGAAGTGTTGATATATTTTTATTATTACAATATGTCGTATTCTTTGAGAACTTATCTGTATAACTAGATAAATTACTATCATACCAACTATCCAAATAAGTTTTTATAGTACTATTAGTTACTTTCGCAAATGCCCCTTCTTTCGAAGTAGAACCATAGCCTTTGCCACTTACTGTCATAGATGAAGAACTCACATATTTTTTTGTATAAAACAAACGCTGACATGAATTGTTTTTATTAGTATCGAAGCAAGTATAATACCCTACCTTATCAGTGGCTAATGTTCCACTAATTAAATCACCAGAAACCTTATAACTTTTAGTACTCTTATCGAACGTATAACTAGTTCCAAAATAATACTTTGATGTAGAAGATAAACCAGTATAATTAAATGTTAAATCTCCACTATCAGTCTGTACAAAATTACTTTCGTCTCCATACATATACCCAACATAAGCATTATCATTAATATATGAATTAAAAGCCCTAGTACCGACCTGTCTATCACTAGTCGATTCTCCATTAGGATGTGCACTAGAGCCATCATATATCATTCTAACAGAGCCATCACCATTTACCCTTATTATTCTCCAATATTTATTCGCAAACTTAACATAGTTACCACCAACAGAACCACGATAATAATAAGTATCCCCATCATTATCAGTACCTGCATACATGCCAACATCTTTAGTATCATAACTTGCCATATTCTGTGTATAGTTATACTTAGTAAATGTATAAGTTTTAGTACCAGTAGTAGAATTAGTACTCGCACTTACACTAGATATCTTATACATAGTAGACGCTATAGTATTCCAATTTTGTCCAAGCGTATAATATGTAGTACTAGTATAATCAAGATTACCAGGTTCAACAGTACTACCACCAGTTATTTGATACATACCAGTATTAGTATTAAACGTATAACCAGTACCTATATATACATCAGATAAAGTCGTTGACCAAGTTGATAAACTAGTCGCAGCCTTTTCACTATAACTTAATTTAGGCGAAGTACTTGTAAAACTTGGAGTACCTTTAGCCTTAATAGTACTTTTCGCAGACGTAATATCAGTATCCTTTGCCTCACTCGCAATAACACAATCCCCTAAATCAGTAATACCATTCTTTTCACAGTAACTTTTATGCTTTATAGCAGTCGTTCCCGCTTTAGTAGAAGAAGTATTTCCCGCCTTATCTTGAACATAAACATTAACTATATACTCACCCTCTGATAAAGACGTAAACGTATAATTAGCGTTTTCGCTAGAAGTATATGTCTGTCCACCATCTTTACTATAATAGTAAGTATTAAGGCCACTATCCTTATCAGAAGCATTTACCTCTACCGTCATAGTATCATCATCAGGAGTAACCGTTACACTATTTACCGTTGGATCAACGTTATCTACTAAATAACTATCCGAACACTGTTCAGTACTGTTACCAACTCTGTCAGTAGCCTTAAAACATAACTTTTGCTCACTACTACTTCCATCAAAAACATAATTAAAAGTATTATCATCCGATAAAGTAGCCTCTTTAGTAGGAGTACATGTTTCATCTGTAGTTACACAATATAAAAACGTTTTTATTTTATCATTATCTGTTACTGTATTTGTTAGGGTAACCGCCTTATTCCAATTATTATTACCTTGTATTATTTCTTTTTCTTCTATTTTTATGGTTGGTTTAGTAGTATCTATAGTTTTAGTAGTAGATGTTGATACTACAACATTACCATCTTTATCTTCAGCCTTAACATATATAGTATAGTTGGTATTAGGAGTTAGATCAGTTAAAATATAGTTATCATTCATGCTGGTATACCATTTATCATTATCGTATGAATAATAATAATTTACAGCATCTGTAGCACTTACTCTTACATTTATTCTATTTTCTTCTGGGGTTAAGGAAATACCTGCGATAGATAGGTTATCAATAGAGGGAGCATCTGCACCTGAAAATTCTGTTTTACTACCTTCTTGGACAAAATTTAAATCGGCGGTTATATCAAAGGTTTTATTACCTACACTTGTAGTTACATTTTCATCATATGTGATAGTGACATAAAAGGTTTTACTATCACCTGATTTTAAAACATCACCAGAACTGATATCCTCTATTTTAGATTTTAGGATGCTGGAGTCATTCATATTTATTTTAATATAGTCTAAGGCAGCATTTAGTGTCCCTTCATTAGATACAGTAATGGCGTATTTAGCACTATCACCTGGAGACTTAAAATTTACATTCATAGATGCGTTAAGTTCACTAAAAGTGGCATCACTTTCTTCGGTAGCCATGCCAGTTAATTTTTCTAATTTTATATTTGTTATTACTACTTTCCATTTTGTAGAAATACTGCTGGTACCTTTAATATCAAGTTGACTGCTAAAAGCAGAATAGCCTACTGCCATCAAAGTCATAATTCCAAGCATAAAAACAATTAGATAATTTTTCCTTATCATGTCTCTTCTTCTCATATACTATACCTCTTTCACGCATATTTTTAATATGCAAATGTTCTCTACCATCTTCCTACAATATACTTATACTTATGCTAAAATTATAATATGTAACGCCAAATCTTGTCAAGATACTTATGGATAGAACACACAAAATAAAAAAAGTTTAAAAAAACATTAGATTCTATTTCTAATGTTTTTGCTTTACACTATCATATCCTTTACTAGAACAAGTCATAATATATCTCTTCATTATACTTATCTACTCGTTTTAGCATTTCATCCATATTATCTTTAATATATCTACACATTTCTTTATAATTTTCTACACTTATGTAATTACTTTCACTCATATATTGATAAAACTTCTTTACACTAGAAGTTGTTTTTTTTAATGAGTTTCTTGATGATCATAGACACTTTTCTATAAACCATCCACCTAAAAACGAAGCAACTTCAAAAACTCCATCTTCCGCTTTTGTAACGTCATAATAAGTTAAATAATCATTAATAAACAATCTAGCATTACCTACATGCTTTCTTACAGTCTTATTAGATAAATCTTTTTCCTCTAACCATTTTTGAAAGCCCTTTAAATATTTCTCATTTCTTTTTATGTTTTTTTCCGCTTCTACTTCATAATCCCTCTTTTAATCACGGCCTTACTTTTCCTTAAAAAATTCTCTATTAACACTATAATACTGTATCCCTGAAATAACTGACAAAGTAGTTGCAAGTATTAGCAGAAAGTCCGATATCCTTAAATTCAAAAGTTCAAATGGCATATTATAAAATAACGTCAAAACAAGACCAACCATCATTGAAGCAGTTTTCACTTTACCTAGCATCCCAGCTGGTATGACTTTTCCATTTTTGCTGGCAACCATTCTTATAGAATCTACAAAAGTATCACGCATAATGATTATCACTGGTATTATTGGGTGAATAAAACCTTGCGCTGATAATATTACTAGTACAGCATTCACAAGTATTTTATCAGCTACAGCATCCATAAACTTTCCAAAATCAGTTACTAAATTATACTTTCTTGCAATATATCCATCTATAAAATCAGTTAAAGACGCAATGATAAATAAAACACCCGCAACTAAGTACCTAACATCTATCACTATTGTTTCATTCACAAATATTTGTGCTATATCAATTCCCATCGCCGAAAACGGAAATAAGAGTATTACTACTATTATTAATGTTAATATTATTCTAAATATTGTTAATTTATTTG
Organism: uncultured Bacilli bacterium; assembly: GCA_934129885.1. Classification (GTDB taxonomy): domain Bacteria; phylum Bacillota_I; class Bacilli_A; order RF39; family UBA660; genus Coprosoma. Next base: position 40,187 of record CAKOWU010000007.1, read on the forward strand.
GTGTATTCATTTTTAATTTTTATGATATATAACAGTTAGATACAAGAGAGATTTTGTATTTTACTTCTTTCTATTATACATCATTTATCCTTTATTATATTTCTCTCATTATTTACTTTCAGTAATTATTGTTCCTTCTTTAAAGTCATCATCATCAGTATTTAAAGTTATTACTAAATATAAAGTGACTATTATTAAAGCTGCGATTAGCCCATATACAACAAAAGGTATTATCCTCATATTCGAATTTCGCTCTATAGTATATGGTGACTTTATTACCTTTTTTGGTTTCTTCTTCTTCCTTGCTTGTTTTATGTCATCTAAGGATAACTTGGAAGTATAATCAAAAAGGTATTCATTAAATTCATCAACCAGATCCTCTTTATTTAGACCTAGATATTTAGCGTAATCTCTAATAAAATATTTTAAATAAAAAATATCATCAAAGGCTTCTTTATTACCAGCTTCAATATTCTCTATTTGAGAAGGCCTAATTTTTAAATCCTCACTTGCTTCTTCTATCGATATTCCCATGCTTTCACGGGCTTCTTTTAATTGTTTACCTATTTCTTTCATTTAATCACTTTCCTATTATATAAAAAAAATAATATTTTATAAGCCATATTCTGTTCCTCTTACGAGGCGACAAACATTTATCTATTAGTTTCCTAATCCCAGCCAGAATTCATTTCTTCCTTTTGAGTTCCCCTACCATAATTTGGGTTGCTTGCTTGCGGAGTTTACCACGTTTCACCTTTTTGTTTCCAAAAAATTCGTCACTGCGGCACTTTATGTTCTAGACCATGGATAATCTTTAGGTCATCAAACGTCGTTAGCCAAAGGCTACCTCAGGTTATCTTTTTCCTGAGCACAATCACTACGACCATCGCAGGTTCGTGCAAGTATGGACTTTCCTCTACATTACAAAGAATGCAGCGTTTGTCAAAATATTATTTTTCTCCATATATTATTTTTTCAAGATTAGATATTCTTCTTAGTAAATCAGCATTATTTACATCCCCAATGTTACTAGAATCCCTAAGAATTTCTATTTTTGAACGCAGATTTCTTATTTCCTGTTTTAGGTGCATATTTTCTTCAACTAATTCTTTTCTATCTCTTTCATACTCTCTTAACATAGAAAATAGTTCTTCATAATCACTGATAATAGTATCTAGAAACTTATCTACTTCTTGAGGCCTGTATCCTCTTGTATCTATCTTAAATTCTTTTTCTAGGATATCTTTTGGTGTAAGTGCAATTCTTTCTTGGTACATGTTCGCACCCTCTCCCTTGTATAACATTTTAAAATAAATTGTACACTTTGTCAACCACATGTCATAAGAAAATTCACGCTATTTCTTAAGTTTTTTAGACTACACTAGACTCAAAAACATATAACTCATATAAAAATACGCTATATAAAGTAATCTTTATCCATTATTTTAAAAATTTCATATATAATATGTTTTATTCTTATTTATAAGAGCAATATTCTGATATTTTTAATAATTGACTTTTCATATTTATAATTAAAAAATATTCTTATCACTATACACTTATGAATTTACATCTTGCTTTATACATGATACAATTAATTTAGGTGATGATATGGATGATTCCTTATATAAAATGTTAAGACCTATTTTAACAGGCTGGTTCAAACTGTTTTTTAGACCTACTATTACAGGAAAAGAAAATATTCCAACATCTGGCAGAATAGTTTTAGCGGGTACACATACAAGCATCTTAGACCCTGTTTTTATCCTTGCCTGTAATAAAAGAGTAATTCATTTTCTAGCAAAAGACGAACTTATAAATGGGCCACTAGGCTTTGCCTTTAAAAAGATGGGAATTATTCCCGTTAATAGAAAAGAAAAAGATGTAACCGCTATGCCCTCTTCTATTAAAATTTTAAATAATGACGAGGTGGTTGGAATATTCCCAGAAGGAACAATTAATAAAACAGATGATATTACCATGAGATTTAAAACAGGTGCCATAAGAATGGCTTATGAAACAAATAGTGAGATTGTTCCTTTCGCCATTACTGGCAAATACAAAATATTTAGAAAGTCTGTTAAAATTATTTACGGAAAGCCTTATAAGGTTCATTCTAACGATTTTAGAAAAGAAACTGATATACTTAGAAGTAAAGTTAATAAACTTATTATAGGGGGCGAATGATATGGATACAATTAATAAAATTAAAAGATTAAAAAAGCCTAAAGCACCATGGCAAAAATATTATAAAAAAAATGAACGAGATATCAAAATCCAAAATAAAACTATTTATGAATATTTTGAACAGTCCGCTTTAAAATTTTATGATTTAACAGCAATTGAATACTTTGGCAAAAAAATTAGCTACTCTAACTTACTTAAAATGGTTAATAATACAGCAGTATCTTTCAAAAACTATGGAATAGGTACAAATGACGTAGTTACTATATGTAGTGCAAATACTCCAGAAGCCATAATTTGTTTTTACGCAATTAATAAAATAGGTGCAATTGCGAATATGATACATCCTCTATCAGCTGAAGAAGAAATTAAAAACTATTTAATAAATAACCACACAAAGATGTTAGTGGCAATTGACGTTTGCTTTGCAAAAATCAATAACATAATAGACTTCACCAAAGTAGAAAAAACAGTTATTATCTCAGCCAAAGATTCTATGCCTTTACATTTAAAAGCTGGGTACTCGCTTACTAAAGGACGCAAAATAAAAGGCCCAAACAATAAAGATAACCATTATATACTCTGGAAAAATTTTTATAAAAAATATAAAGAAAACATTCCCACAAACAAAAGAGGTATGGATGCCCCAGCCGTTATGTTACATAGTGGCGGAACAACAGGCACTCCTAAAGGTATTATTTTAAGTAATAAAAACCTTAATGCTCTAACAGAACAAGCAAAATTTATTTTTAAAAATGTTTCGCCTGGGGATGCTGTACTTACTATTTTACCCCTTTTCCATGGATTTGGTTTAGGCGTTTGTACCAATACACCTTTATGTTTTGGTGCAAAAGTTATTTTAGTACCACAATTTGACTCTAGAAAATTTGACATACTTATTAATAAAACAAAACCTAATCTAATTATGGGTGTACCAACACTCTACGAGGCTTTAGTAAATTCACATAATGTCAAAAACTTAGATTTATCATATTTAAAATATGTTATTTCAGGCGGAGATACCCTTTCCGCTGGATTAAATAATAGAATTAACAAATTCTTAAAAGATCACGGCTCAAACGAAGTAGTATGCCAAGGATACGGAATGACCGAAGCACTTGCGGCAGTTGCACTAGCTTTTGGAGGTACCAATAAAGAAGGTAGTATTGGTATCCCATTCCCTGGTAATTATTTTAAAATTGTAAATCCTGATACAGGTGAAACATTAAAGCCTTACGAAGACGGCGAAATATGCATATGTGGTCCAACTGTAATGATGGGTTATTTAGACAATGAAGTCGCAACTAATGAAATCTTAAGAATTCATGATGATGGGCATCTATGGTTACACACTGGAGATATTGGCTGCATGGATAAAAATGGAATTTTCTATTATAAACAAAGACTTAAAAGAATGATAATCTCTTCTGGATATAATGTATACCCTAGTTATATTGAAAATATTATACTCCAGCACCCCGCAGTACTTAGTTGTACAGTTATCGGTATTCCCCATTCTTATAAAGTTGAAGTACCTAAAGCATTTATTGTACTAAAAAATGATTATATAGGCCTTAATCCTAAAGGAAGCATTAAGAGATTTTGCGAAAAACACCTATCTAAACATTCTATTCCTTATGAATTTGAATTTAGAAAAAGTTTACCTAAAACTTTAATTGGTAAAATTGATTACAGAAAATTAATGGAAGAGGAGAAAAAGAAGCATCATGATGTATAAATTTTTTAGATTTATTTTAAGCCCATTGTTTAAACTTTGGTATAATCCAAAAGTTATTAATAAAGAAGCCTTAAATGTCAAAGGTCCTATTATTATTGCTGGCAATCATAAACACGTGTATGATCAATGTCTAACAATTATATCCACTAAAAAAATTATAACTTATATGGCTAAAAAAGAATATTTCGAAGGAAACCTAGCATGGTTTTTCAAAGCCGTAAACTGTATTCCAGTTGATAGGGGCAATAAAGAAGATAACGCTAGTGAAAAAGCACTAGAGGTTTTAAAGCATGGTGGTGCTATTGGAATATTTCCAGAAGGTACCAGAAACAAGACAAATAAATTTTTATTACCATTTAAATTTGGTGCCGTTTCTATGGCAAAAAAGAGTAACGCAACAATAATCCCTTTTGGACTTACTGGTGACTACAAATTTAGAAGCAAGAATTTGACAGTAAGATTTGGAAAGCCCTTTAAGGTTACTGGTAATTTAGAAAGTGCAAACGAAAAACTATATAATGAAGTCAAACATTTAATGGAAGAAAATATAAAAACTGACCAATAACAAAATTAGTCAGTTTTTTCGTGGAGCCAATATAATTTCCTTTGAAGTAAGGAGTGCCTCCATAAAGAAGCAGTAATAAACTAAAATGAATAAAAATTTTTTTAAATATTAGAAATAGAAGTATAAAAATATTATATAATCATGTGATTCATAAAAATATCCAACACTAGATAGGCTATAAAGAAAGATGGCTCCACACATTAAATAACTTATGCCCAATATATAAGGTGTTGGAGTAGTAAAAACTTGGGAGCATTAAGTCATTTAATCTTGAAGAAACATACTATCTGTTCCTTCAGCTAACACTATAGCACCATTAAAATGTATATGCAAACGAAGGTTTCAGGTAAATTCAGGCTTATTTTTAAAGCAATTTACCCAAATTTCTCTAAGGTAAATTTAGGTAAATTGATAAATTTTTTGTAGCGAATTTGAGTAAAAGTCACAAATTTTATTTTTTTTTACTTTTTTTTATGCTATAATTGTTTTAGTTGCTTGCGTGGTGGAATTGGTAGACGCGTTGGACTCAAAATCCAATGGTAGCAATACCGTGAGGGTTCAAGTCCCTCCGCAAGCACCATATTAATAAAAACACGAACTTTTAGAGGTAATATAAAACAACTTATCAAAAATTCGTTTTTATGTTACTATGAATATGCCGAGGAAACTTGCATATAATAAATGATTTTTAATACTTTATAAAGTTATTCCAGTGTACTGGAATAACTTTTTTGGCACTTAAATGCAGTTAAAATAAAATGCAAACACATAATATTGTTTAATTTTTTATTATATATGGCAGATTATTGCTACTTTATTATTATTTTATTATAATTTATTTAGAATTAACAGTTTAGAAATTTTAATATTTTACATAAATAGAAAGGCATTCTGATATGACTAATAAATCAATAAATGAACTTACATATGTAGGGAAAAATTTAGTAAAAGCAACATACTTATTTTTAACAAACAAAGAAATAAAAAATATTAAAAAGTATGTCCTACAGGCATTAAAAGATGTACCATGCCTAGTAATCATTAAAGACAATAATGACTCACCTATTGCCTTTATGGGAATAGATGATACTAAACTTGAAATGTTATTTGTTAAAGATAATGAAAGGGGTAAAAGATTTGGAAAATATTTATTGAATTACGGTATAGAAAAATACGGAATTAATATGCTTACGGTAAATGAACAAAATCCCGCAGCAAAAGATTTTTATAAACACATGGGATTTAATGTATACAAAAGAAGTGAAATAGATGAACAAGGTAATCCTTATCCTATTTTATATATGAAAATAGAAAGTCCTAAAAAGCCAATATAAATCTAGAAACATTAACCCTACTGTCTTGATGCCAAGTAGTAGTGTAATGAATCTAAAAATAACTATTAGTTCATCCAGTTATATAATTATTACTACATATATTATAAAAAACCTTTAAATATCACAATTTATACCTAAAAGTAAGTATGTGCATACTTACTTTTTAGTTTGTTATATTATAAAATTAAAGTGTAAGAAAGAGAGAAAAAAATAAATATATGAAAAATTATTTAATAGGACATGCTGATGGGGCAAGAACAGAATTCCATCAAACTTTAGGTTTAACAAGTGCTGAAGTTAGTGTAAATACTTTACCCGCAGAAGCTAGCGTGCCATTTGTACACTTCCATAAAGAAAATGAGAAAATTTATATCATCACTGAAGGTAGTGGTAATTTAAACATTGATAATGAAATTGTAGCCGTAAAAAAAGGAGGTGTAATTAAAATATCTCCCAAAAGTAAAAGACAATTTGAGACTTCTAATGATGAAGCAATGTCATATATTTGCGTCCAAGTCAAAAAAAATTAACTACATGAATATACTGAAGACGACGCTGTTGAATATACAGCATCCTTGATTGCAAGTAAATGGAAAATCCTTATATTAAGAGATTTGATTGATGGCGCCAAAAGATACAATGAACTTACAAGTTCTGTTAAAGGTATAATCGCTAAAATACTTACCAAAAATTTAAGAGAACTTGAAAAAAACGGAATTATAACAAGAAAAGTTTATCCAGTTGTACCCCCTAAAGTCGAATATTCTATGACTGATAAAGGAAATGAACTTAAACCTATAATTAATTTAATGCATGATTATGGAAATAAATATAAAGACAAATAACCGGGTTATAGTCTATTCTATTTCTAGTAAAATTAATCTGTGATCACTTAAAGCCGTATCTAAAATCTGAAAATTAAGTATTTTACAGTTTTTCGGAACGAAGACATGATCTGGATTCCAAAGATTACCTGCTCCTTTATAGGTATTAGTTTCAATTGGTACTAACTTACTACCACAGGCTTCCATGAATATAACAAAATCTTCAAATATTTCGTCATTTGTATTAAGATTAAAATCTCCTGTTAATATAATAGGAGAATTTTTATTTTCTCTAACTATCTGTTTTAAATATTCTAGTTGCCTTTTCCTAGCAATATTACTTAAATGGTCTAAATGAGTATTAATAATAGTTAAACCATTTGATAATTTTACCAACGTTGCGATACGAGGAAATATTGAAAAAAAACTTCTTTTACCTTGTTTACTTCTGTGTGCAAGCGGATATGTCCTATCTTCAGTAACCTCAAGATTCGTAATTATTGAATTGTTTTCATTACAACGTTTATACCAAGGACTATTCTTTTTAAATCTGTTATCACCATAAAAGTTAAAATCTGGTAAAAATTTTTTAAGTTTATTTTTATAATTGTCATTGACCTCTTGGAGACATACCACATTAACATGATAACCCCTTATTAGCCTGCTTAATCTTTCTGGGAACTTCCCTCCATCGTAGTTTTTCTTCTTAATATCATTTTTAACATTAAAATCAATAATGGTTATTTTCATAAATTCACCTCTTTTTAGTATCAAAACAAATTTATAAAATATCATTTAAATTTTCCAAATTAAGATTTGTAAAAATTACAATTTAGTGATATAATCATTGTATTGCCCCATGGCCAAGTGGTAAGGCAGTGGACTCTGACTCCACGATCGCAGGTTCGAATCCTTCTGGGGCAGCCAATATGTTTATTAAACCCTTGATTTTTCAAGGGTTTCCTTTATTTGTAAGGGCTTTATCCTATTTTTCTACTTGTGTTGTCTGATTTAAAAAGTAGTAAAAAATAAGGCCAAAATATTAATCACTAACTTGTGATTTTTTTCATTATATCTTATTAATCACTTACCATATATTTATGATAACACATATAACAAAATAAATACAATTAATTGACTATTTTATATTCTGTTTTTACATTTTATGTGTCAACACTAATCCTAATTTTAATTAATATACTATTTAATTTTTGTTATAATCGTAACTGAGACAACTCTAATATACTAGGTATTTACCTCCGCATTATTTTAATAATAAGAGGAGGTGATGCGTTATGAAAATTTCATATGAAAAGAATTCCGAATGGAATATCTGGTGATTTTAGTAATCATCTTAGTTCTAATACTGAGCATACTAAAAAAAAATTAATAAACACTTAATATAGAGATACACCCAACAGTGCAAATTAAGGTTATCTCTTTTTTATTATATGCAAGAACTGAAAATAATTATATCTCTTACAATGCCATTATAACAATTTTTAAAATAACCTTCTTTTATCAAAAATTTTATTCTTCAGTATATTTTGAAGTAAATAATTCGGTATCTTCCCCTTTATCCTCCTCTATATGTATCTCTGGCAAGTCCTTAACTGAAGTAATACCAAAATAGTCAAGGAACTCATCCGTTGTCGCATAAAGATTTGGTTTACCTGGTAAATCAGATTTACCAGCCTCTTTAATAAGATTTAAAAATAATAACTTTCTAACAAGATGACTACTACTAACACCTCTTATATCGTCAATAGTTACTCTAGTTACTGGCTCATTATAAGCAATAATTGCAAGAGTTTCTAATGCTGCTGGTGTAAGAGTTTTATTTTCATTACTATTAAATAATTTTTGATAATAACTCGCATAATCTTTTTTTGTTACCATTTTTATTTTATTCCCATAAAATTCTAAAATAAGCCCCCTATCACTTTCCTCATAATCTTTACTTAAAGATATTATAGTCATATTTAACTCTTCTTTAGTTATATCTAGTATCTCTAGTAGTTCATCTAATGAAATACCTTCATCCCCTACTATATATAATAATCCCTCTAGTATAGGTTTCTTATCCATTATTTCACTTCCTTTACTTGTAAGAATATTTTCGCTAGATTATTGTCTTGTTTTATAGTTATCTTTCCTTTTTTCGTTAAATCAAGTATTGAAAGAAATGATACAACCACATAGTCTTTTGTCATTACCTCAAATAATTCATCAAAAGCTATCTTTTTGTGTAGTTTTAGTCTAGCAAGTATTTCATCATTTCTTTTATGAACAGAATATTCCTTTTTCGTCACAACCGTATTTAATGGCTTTTCTAATTCTTTGCGTCCCATTAAATCTCGAAATGCTTTTATTAACGCATCCAAAGATACATCTTCATTCAATTCTATCTTATCACTTTTATACTCTTCCATAAATGTTTGAGCCTTAGAAAATTCTTTATTTCTTTCCTCTTCTAGACTTCTAAGTTCTACACAAACATCTTTATAGGCCTGATACTCTAAGAGCCTATTTATTAGTTTTGCTTTAGGATCTTCTTCCTCCTCGTTTTCTTCATTATTAGGAAGTAATTCACGAGACTTCATCTCTATTAAGTCAGCAGCCATAGTTAAATATTCACTTGAAATATTTAAATTTATCTCTTTCATACCATTAATATATTCTAAATATTCTTCCACTATTTCCGATATCTTTATTTCAAATATATTTATATCAGCCTTTTTAATTAGATGTAACAAAAGATCTAACGGTCCTTCAAAATTCATGGTTTTAAAACTATACTCCACGTGTATCACCTAATTTTCATTATATCATAGTTATTTTAGATAATGTGCAAATAAATGAAATTTTTTAATATTATTAATTAGGTGGTTATATGACTAGATGGTTTATTTTGATTATTGGCATTCTTATGATTACTCTTGGAATAGTATACTGCATTTGTTACTTAAATCTAATGACTTTAGGGTATAGTTTCAGAGAATATGGGAATTTTATTTGTAGAAGATTTGAATGCTTAATGTTACCTTTAGGCTGTTTGATTGTACTTGGAATTATTTTTATTGGAGGCGATAAATAATGAATTATGCATATGATATTTTATTAAATTTCCAAGATGTTTATTATGACTTTTTTGAATGGAACGAAGAAGACGAAATTGTTCACGTGAAAAAAATTCCTATTTTTCTAATTTCACATAGTTCTTATGTAGAAATAAAAAATTATAATATTAAAGTATCAAAAGACTTTATCTCTAACATTTATAATAAATGCGAAGTTTTTAACCATTACAGACGTAGCGGACTTTACGGAGCATTCATTATCAGTAACGGGGATGAGTCCATGGCAATAAAATTTGATAAAAATGGATATTTAATCTCAAGAAGTTCTTTAATATTTGATGAAAATGACGATATAAGCAGAGCCGCAAGTAACCTTGATGAGGTTAAATTTAGTTATGAAATTATAAATAACAATACAGAAAACATTTTTTTAACAAGATTTGAACGCACAAATACAAAAGATAATTTAGATAAATTAAAATCACTCTTTGATAAAAAAGATTTTGATAAGATCAATTATTTATATTTAGAATGTTTTAATTCTTCATGTAATGATAAGAAAAAAGTATATCATAGACTTTGTGAAGAAATAAAATCTTGTGGTAGTGCATACGAAAAAATTAATAGCTTTTTCAGAATTTTAGAACAAAAATAAAAGGCTACACTAGCCTAAATAATTTTTTATAAACGGTAACGCAACTATAAATGCGACTATAATGACAGCAAGAACAACTACAAATGTAAAAGTACTTTTGTTACTTGACTTTTCTTCTTTTGTAGTAACGTTATTTTCTACATTAATAGTTTGAGCTTGCTCGTTTGCTTCAAGTTTATCTTCTAATGGGGCTACACTAGTGGAACCCTCTTCACTTTGAGTAGCGTCCATTAGAGGTACTGAAACATCTACCATTTTTGGTACTTTTACAGGTGCCACAGTAGGTACTTCAGTAGATGGTTCTGACAAAGTATCTACCACAGGCGTAGTTTCAACCGTAGCAGTAAATATTGGCTCTGTTTCTGTAACAGGCGAAGTTACTGGTGCTGTTTCTGTAACAGGCGAAGTTACTGGTGCTGTTTCAGTTGCTGCCACCTGTGCATTTACATCCTCTGGTTTATTTACTTGACTAGCAAAATCAAAACTATAATCTAAATTACCATTATTTGTTTCATTATTATTTTTATTTTCCTCAATCACTATTTTTTCCTCCTTATTCTACTAAAGACATTTTATCAAAAATATTTATAAAAATAAAGTTTTTTATTTAGTATTTTGATAATATGTTAATAAACTTGCTTTCATCCCATATTTCTAGACCGAGTTCCTCGGCCTTTTTTAACTTAGAACCAGCCTCTTCTCCAGCGATAACAACACTTGTTTTCTTGCTGACACTTGTACTAACGTTACCACCTAAACTTTCTATTTTCTCTTTAGCCGCATCCCTTGTAAACCTATTCAAAGAGCCAGTTAAGACAAACGTTTTGTTTGAAAATTCAGTTTCTTCTTCATTTACATTTTTAAGATAAATAGTATTTACACCATATTTTTTTAAATCATTTATTAATTCTTTGTTTCTCTCTTCACTAAAGAAATCAGTCACACTCTTAGCAATTATAGGGCCTATATCTTTAACATCACTTATATCTTCAAATTTAGCATTCATGATATTATCAATATTTTTGAAATTTTTACCTAATATATCAGCAGTTTTTGTTCCAACATGTCTTATTGACAGTGCTACTAAAAGCCTTTCTAAAGATGCATTCTTACTTTTCTCTATCTCGTCCAATAATTTTTCAACACTTCTTTCACCAAAACCTTCTAACTCCTTTAGTTCTTCTTTATATTTATTTAGTTCATAAAAATCTTCATATTTAGTAAGCAATCCTTTATTATAAAAGTCTTCAATAATACGATCACCAAATCCTTCAATATTCAAGGCATGTCTTGATGTAAAATGAATTAACTTCTCTTGCCATCTAGCAGGACAGTCTTTATTAGGGCAGTAATACGCAGCCTCTTCACTTTTCCTAGTTAAAGACGTATTGCAAATTGGACAACTACTTATCATATGATATTCCTTTTCAGTGCCATCTCTTCTTTCTGTCATTACTTTAACTACTTCTGGAATAACATCACCAGCCTTCTTAATAGCAACAATATCACCTTCTCTTATATCTTTCATTTTAATATAGTCTTCATTATGAAGAGTTGCTCTTTTAATAACAGATCCCATTAATCTAACAGGCTCTAAGTCCGCACTTGGAGTCACTTGTCCTGTCCTACCTACTGTACAAATAATTTTTGATATTCTCGTCAAAACCTCTTCAGCCGGAAACTTATAAGCTGTTGCCCATTTTGGACTTCTAGCCGTAAAGCCTAATCTTTGTTGATCACGTAAATCATTGACTTTTATAACAATACCATCAATTTCATATGGTAAATTTGGTCTATTTTGTGTCCAGTAATCTATATACTCTAATAACTCTTTAATACTATCTACCTTTTTATTATTAGGATTAGTAGTAAAACCTAGTTCTTTCATGAAATTTAAAGCATCATAGTGAGTATATATTTGGTAGTCTTCCGGATCTGGTAAATGATATATAAAACAATCTAAATTTCTTTGAGCCGCAATTTTAGAATCTAACTGACGTACACTACCAGCAGCGGCATTTCTAGGATTAGCAAATGAATTACCTTGTTCATTTAATTTATTAAATGAGGCTTTACTCATATATATTTCGCCTCTTACCTCAATATCTATTTTTTGTTTTATTTTTAACGGAACACTTTTTATTGTTTTAACATTATGAGTTATATCTTCACCTGTTACACCATCCCCTCTAGTCGCAGCACGTACAAGTTCACCATTTTTATATAATAACGATACAGATAGACCGTCTATTTTTAGTTCCGCAACATACTTAGGGTTTGGTACAATTTTTTTTATCTTTTCATCAAAGCTCATAATTTCATCTTCATTAAAAACATTACCTAATGATAACATTGGTATTTCATGAGTTACCTTTTTAAATTCACTAATAACCTCAGTGCCAACCCTGTTTGTAGGCGAATCTACCTTCTTAAAAGCAGGATACTGCTTTTCTAGTCTCTGAAGTTCCCCCATATATCTATCATATTCTTGATCAGATAAAGTTGGTTTATCTAGTGAATAATATTCATAATTTGCTTTATTAATTATTTCTGTTAATTCATTTATTCTTTGTTCAATTTTATTTTGCACTATAATCACCCTAATACAATTATAGTGGAAATAAACATGTTTTTCAATGAATTTTCTTTATGTTTTATCATATAACTTATAGTAATGTAGAAAAAACAGCATGAATTATCATGCTATTTTATTACTTCCATAAATATCTTGGATACTTCTCTTCATTAATATAAATATTTATTGCATTTACTAAATCTTCTTTGTCTTCCTTATAAGTTACTCCATGCCATTTAGCAGTCGTTCCTTTAATATAAACAGTTGCAGTCTTATCATTTATTTGTTTTGATATAATATCAGGCACTAGATATTCAGCATCTAAGTTATTTATATTCTCATCTAAAAATTTAGGAAACTCTTCTTCGATAGCTTTCATATAGTTTACTGTAAAACCAAATAGATTTACAGTTGCAAGAGCGTCCTCCTCTAGTTTAAACGTTCTACTGCCATCCAAAGGATATGCCATCATAATATTATTCTTAACTTCTACTTTACTTTCAGTTATTTTTTCTAAAATACCATTTTTTGCGGTTACTATCCCCCTTTTTACAGAACCATTTTTTGATAGCGTATTTACTACTTTATAACAAACTGCCAGATAATGAGTCCTATCCTTATTATTTTTAAGAAAATCTATTAATATCTCATAAGCATTATATCCATAGAAATCATCAGCATTTATAACTGCGAATGGACCTTTTATCATATCTCTAGCACTATATATTGCGTGTGCAGTTCCCCATGGTTTAGTTCTATCCTTTGGGACTTCATAGCCTTCTGGTAAATCATTTATTTGCTGAAAAGCATATTCCACTTTAACCTTGTCCTCTAATCTTTTGCCAATTGTTTCTTTAAATATTTTCTCTTGTTCTTCTTTTATAACAAATATAACCCTATTAAAGCCTGCCTTTACAGCATCATATATTGAATAATCAATTATAAACTCACCACCCGGTCCAATAGGTTCTATTTGTTTAGGCCCGCCAAATCTACTTCCGGCACCCGCAGCCATAACTAATAATGTATATTCTTCCATACCTTTTGTCTCCTTTAATTTTTATTCAATGTCCTATATACTACACCAAAGATAAATAATCCAATTAAGAAGAATGCTCCCCATACCACTGGATTATTATGGTTAGCATATAACCAGTCTCTCGCAGGTTCTAGCCATTCATTTAGCTTTTGAATAATATTATTACCCGCAACTTTATCGTTCACATCACTAAACCAACGACTTATTTTATTTAATACTTGATCCATCTTTTTCCACCTTCTTTATACTTTTATGACCTTTCATTATTTTAATGATACCATATTTATGAGAAAATGCAATAGTAAGAATGCTGCCAACATTAATTATTATACCTTCACCATATTTATCATGAATAACTTTATCCCCAACATTATAAATAGCATTTTCGTCTATCATATTACTCTTAAATACCTTTGGCTTTTCAGGCTTAACATCACTATCTAGATATTCTTTATTTATTTCACTTATAAACCTACTTGGAGGATTTATACTAGTATTACCAAATAACATCCTACGCCTAGCATTTAAAACATAAAGATTTTTTTTTGCTCTAGTAATCGCAACATAACATAATCTTCTCTCTTCTTCTAATTCTTCATCACTATCCATAGAGTTGATATGCGGAAAGATTCCTTCTTCTACTCCTACTATAAATACATGCTCAAATTCTAATCCTTTCGCCGAATGAATAGTCATAAGCGTTACTACATCATTATTATTTTTATGTTCTTCAACATCTGACACAAGACTTATTTCAAATAAGAAATCTTCTAAAGATATTATTCCATTTTGTTCCTCAAAGTTTTTAGTTATTGATTTAAACTCTTCCAGATTTTCTAACCTTATTTCAGATTCAATTGTCTTTTCATTTTTAAGTGCATTACGCATTCCAGTTTTATCCAAAACAAGATCTACTAGTTCAGTTAGTGACATGTTTTTACTTTCTTCTTTAATTTCTTCTATTATATTTTTAAATAATAACTCTTTACCACTATCTATCGCATCATATAATGAACAATTATTATCTATCGCTTTAGTACTTAAATTTTCAAGAGTTCTAGGCCCTATCTGACGCTTTGGAACATTTATTACACGCATTAAACTTATATCATCATTAGAGTTATATATTAATTTTAAATAACTTATTAAATCTTTTATTTCCTTTCTATTATAGAAATAAAATGATCCTACTACCTTATATGGAATATTTTCTTCAAGTAAAGCCTCTTCAATATTTCTTGACTGGGCATTTGTTCTATAAAGAACCGCTATTTCACTTTTAGATGTACCACTTTGAATTAATCTCTTTATCTTATCCATTACATAATGAGCCTCATCTTTTTCATCATAAGCACGATGATATTTTACTTTGTCGCCCGCTTCATTTTGAGTCCAAAGTATCTTTTCTTTCCTTTTTTTATTGTTTTTAATAACATCATTCGCTGCGTTTAAAATGTTGCTGGTTGAACGATAATTTTCTTCTAACTTTATAGTTTTAACGTTTGAATAATCTTTTTCAAAATTCAAAATGTTTTGATAATTGGCTCCTCTAAAACCATATATTGATTGGTCAACATCTCCAACCACACAAACATTCTTATATTTAGCACTAAGCATTTTTATTAAGGTATATTGTGCTTCATTAGTATCTTGATATTCGTCTACCAAAATATACCGAAACCTTTCTTGATACTTTGCTAAAATATCTTTATTTTCTTTAAATAATTTTATAGGTAAAGTAAGCAAGTCATCAAAATCTAAAGAATTATTAGCTTTTAATTTATCTTCATATTTTTTATAGATGTCATGTATAATTTGTTCATAGTCTGAATGCACAAACCTAGCATATGCGTCCACATCTATCAGTTCGTTTTTAGCACCACTTATTTTATTTCTAATAGCTCTTGGACTATACATTTTAGGATCTAAATTTTTATCTTTAATTATTTTTTTTATTATAGCTAAAACATCATCAGTATCTAAAATAGTGATTTGTTTATTATATCCTAGTTTTTCATAGTTTTCTCTTATAAGGAGAAGTCCTAACGAATGAAACGTTGATATTTGAATATCATAAGAAACTGGTCCGAGCATTCTATGTATTCTTTGTTTCATTTCTTTCGCCGCCTTATTGGTAAAAGTTATAGCTAAAATATTATAAGGATTTATTTGCTTATCTTCTACCAGGTACGCTACTCTAGTAGTCAAAACTTTTGTTTTACCTGAACCAGCACCCGCTAATACAAGTAATGGGCCTTCAGTTGTCCTAACTGCTTCTTTCTGCATATCGTTTAAATTTTCTATCACGTTTTCGTCACCTCGTATGTTAATCATATCATATTTACTTATTTTATTAAAGTTAATACATAAAACTTCCAAATTTTCCAAATTGCAAGAGCTTAAAATAAAAAAATATTTCATAAAGGCCTAAAATACAAGAACATTTTTTTAGGTTATAACTAATTTATTTTTACAAATTAACCCTTGTGCGATGTAGTAAACACAAAAAAGCCCTAAATTTATAAGAAAAGTTAAAAAAACTCAAAAACTTCCGAAAAAAAAAGAAATTTGCGAATAAACACAGTATGATACTAATAGAAGGGAGGTGACTATGACTGAACATGTACTTGCAACTATGAATGAAAGAATTTCATACGGATTTTCTTCAGAGCACATGGCTCTTGATTTAGTTCCAGAAAACGGAGGCGATACGGACGCTATCGCATTTGCTGAAGGAACTGTAGAAGTAGCGGTAAGTAACGTAAAATATACTAATCACAGTAGTAAAGGAAATGCAACGTACGGTAACTATGTCATCATAAAGCATCCAAATGGTTATAAGACTTTATATGCACATTTAAAATACGAAAGTATTCTTGTAAATGCTGGAGATTATGTATCTAAAGGCCAAAGACTCGCGACTATTGGTCAAACAGGTAATGCTTACGGCGTTCATTTACATTTTGAAATTAGAGGACCAGATAATAAACTAGTTAATCCAAATGATTATTTATTTAGAAACAATACCGCATTTAGTCCTAATGAGAGTACTGAAAATAGTTCTTTAGAAAACACTAATAAAAATACTACTGTAAGTGAGAACAACAATAATACAAATACTTCTAATATAAAGACCGATGCCACAAATGAAGATAAACAAGCTTTTAAAGATAAAATGGACAATACTAAAGGAAATATAGAAGGAAATTCTAACAATCCAATAGACGCTAATGAAACAGTAAATTTTAGTAACGAGATTACGGATAATAATGAGACGGTAAAAGTAAATAATGACGATTATTTAAAAAATACTAGTTATACCGGTGGCTCTATTGTTGACGGTCTTAAAGGTCTTAGCGAAGATAGTTCGTTTGATCACCGAGCAATTTTGGCTTTGGCTAATGGGATCGATAACTATGTAGGCTCTTTTTCTCAAAATGTTTTCCTTTTAAAGTTGCTTAAAACTGGTGAACTTGTGCGTGCTTAAAAAAATCAATACATATCGGTATTGTTTTTTTTAGAACTATTATTATTTAACCCTTCCAGTTCACTATCGCATTACTAGCACCCCATGGGGCACCCTCTATAGTATTTTCTTTTTTACAAATATTTATTTTTTTTAAAGTTGGAGTATCACTAAATGCATATCCAAGCATTTTAATCGTAGATGGTAAGTTAATTGATGATATATTCAATTTACTAAATGCATAAGAAAAAATTTCTTCTACCCCCTCTTCAATTGTTATTTTTTTTGCTTCACTGCCATAAAAGGTATAACCATCAATTTCTTTGATGCGGCCAGCTATAGTTATCTCCTCGTAATGAACATTTACATACGCTTTCGTTTGAATAACTGTTACCGTATCTAGAATAAAAGACCCTGTGGCATCTTTGCCAACATAACTATTTAAAACAGAATAATTTGTACTGTCATCTGAATTAATACCATAAATAAAGGCGGCATCACCTTTTAGATTGTTTTGTGGAAAAATATCACCACCTAACTTAGTTACAGAAGATGGAATTTTTATTTCAGTAAGATAATTAGAGTCAAAAGCATCAATACCAATCTCTTCTATTCCATCATTTAAATTTAATTTCTGAATTGAATTTAATCTAAAGGCATAATCTTTTATAGTCCTTAAGTTATCTGGCAAAGTTAAAATTTCAATTTTATTTATTGATTATGGTTATTGTCCCATTACCATGGTCAGAGATTTCATAGCATTTATCAGATACTTGATATACATTACCAATTGAGAATTTATTCACAGAAAAACACTTTATCGTATAGAAATAAAGTGTTTTTTATTACATAAATAAATTATGATGTAGTTTTAATCTTTACCTGTACAATTCATTGTTACATTTGTGGAGACCTACTATAACCACTAGCACTCCTTATCACAAGACTTACTTAAACTAAATAATGTCTTAAACTGCTTCTCCTCATCCTTAAGCATCTCATCAGTAAGTTTCGCGTTCGCATCCTTTTGAACATCAGAAGTACCCTCAACTAACTTAATAGCTTTTCCCTCTTTAACATAAATAAAATTAGGCGCAAATATCCTCTTTTCACCAACAGATACCTCATTACCCTCATCATCAGTTAAAGTGTAATCCGCAAGCACATTATCAAAATACTTAAGTAACTTCTTATACTCTTTCGTGCCTGCACTTACCATCTTCGGCTTATTTTCATCATCAAGTTCATACTTATCTCTTAAAAGCTCATTATGTTCATTATCCCATATATTAACATAATAAATAGTACCAACATTATACTTTTTAGAAACCTCTATAGCCTTCTCTATCGCACTACGGCACCAAGGACATTGCTTATCACCAAAATAAACAAAAAATGTCTCATTATCATCCATCATCTTAACAATATCACTCGTACTTGCGTACACAAATGGATTATCCTTATCAATAGATACATCCCTGTATTTACTACCATAAGAACTAGTCTTACCATTAAGTCCCTCATATTCATCCTTAAACTTCATCGCATCACTATTCGCACACCCAACAAGAGAAAATATCCCAGCACACAAAATAATAACCAAAATTAATTTTCCCAAACTTTTATTCATTATAAAACTTTTATTCATTACTTACACCTCAGAAACAATTCTAACCCAAAACCATCAAAAACGAAATAAACAACTAGTTGAAAAAGATTTCAACCAAAAGTTGAAATCCACTTAAAAACTAATTATCACAATCATCCTCACTAATCTCTAAAGGTATTTTATAAGAAATAGTCTTATCCGCACTATCCGAAGCCTTAATCTCCATATACATTTTAGAAGACACAAACATTGTACACTTTGCGGAATAATGGTCCATCTTAATCTTTAAACTCTCCAAATACTCCTTTAAAGTTTCATTACTTGCACTCTCACAAGAACTTATTTTCGTCCTCTTACCACTCATATCCTCATATAAACCACAAGAAAGTTTACTATAAATAGTATTGTCCTCCGTGCCATTATACGACACATCACTGATTATCAAAGACGTCCTATTATCAGAATAAACCACCGAACCAGAAATCGAAAACTCATTATTAGTTGTACTTATCTCATTAAAATTAAAATTATCATCGTCTCTATTAGTAAAAATTAAAAACAAAATAACAACTACAAACACACAAACTACCAAAGCAATCATCAAAACATATTTAAAACTTTTATCACGTTTATCACCCGCAAATTCCCCATTAATAATCTCCTCAATACTGACGCCAAACTGCTTGCTTATCTCCTTCAAAATAGCCATATCCGGCAAATTTTTACCGTTCTCCCACTTGCTCACAGCCTGAAACGTCACTCCAAGTCTCTCAGCAAACTCTGACTGCGATAAATTATTTCTCTTTCGAATCTCTCTTATAAACTGTCCAATTTTCTCTTGATCCATAACTTACCTCCAATCAAACAACATACCCATTATACCATAATTCCTTAAAATCTTTTTATTTAAACTACATAATATATGAAGAAAAAAGATGGCTAATCATCATCTTTTTCATAACAATACTTATTGTCATTACCTTCACATATATACTTATTACTGTCATAATGTAAACCATCTTTATCATAAGAAAATTCAGAAATATCTATATCATCAGCATCCACACTAACGCATTTGTGATAATAATCATTCTCTAGGTAACACACAGCATCACCATCATAATCATATTCCATACTTAAATAATACTTATTACCATCTGTACTAAATTTAGTAACATTACCATCAGACAATTTAGAAATAATCTTTTTAATATTATCTTCACTTGTAATAATCACCGTACTAGGTTCATCATAAACATAACTATAAATAGTATTTTCCTTTAAACCAGAAACTATCTTTTTATAAAATGTAAAAACATTATCCACATTATTATCATAATGTAAAGAAACATCATTGTCATTTTTAGAAAATCTAACTGTGTTTATATCTTTATTATATTTAACCTCAAACTTAATCTTATCAGCTAAACTATTGTCCACCATAAAAGTATAATCATTTAAATAACTTACAATATTAATATTATTATCATATTTATAAGTTTTAACTAAACTATCTGTATTTTCATAAATTACATCCTTGTATTTCATATTAATAAATGAAGTAAAAGTCAAAGCCATACCTACGCCACCAAGAACTAAAGCAATAATAAATATTACAAAAATTCTCTTAATATTATTTTTTCTATTAAAGATAAATCCAAATAATAAAAGTAAAATAAGTATCGTTACAGTTATACCTGCAATACCACAAATAGTAAGTCCCACAAATATAAAGTGAACGAAAATATGATATATAAATAATGCTGTATTAAATACCAAGAATATTAAAAATATTGATATCATAGCAAATATAATTCCTGTAAAACATTTAAAGATAAAAAATGCAATCTTAAGTAATCCATTAATAAACCTGTATTCAGCATGTTTAGGATCCCTAATAATAATCTTTTCCTTATCCTTTACTTGTATCTTCTTGTCATTTTTATCATCATCTTGCACATCATCAGGTGTATCATCTTCCCTAATTATCTCATAGTAATCTAAATATCTCGTCTTAAATACATGAATAAAAATAACAAAACCAAATACCAAATATATAATGCCATATATAATTTCAAATATTCTATATATTACTGAATATATATTAGACGGCAATACCCCAAATATCCCGGAAAGGACCCATTCAAGAATACCTCCAAGTACCGCATATACAAACAGTAAAATCAAAATAATAACAAACTGTTCAAATAAACATTTGATCTTTTCTTTAAAAGTCATCGCACTAAACATATCAATAGACTTAGTAATAAACTTAAGAAAATCATCAATATACTTATTCACCTTATTACGTGACTCTTGTCTATCTTTAACATCTTTAATATCCTGATTTAAAAGTTCATCAACCTTAAGATTAAAAATATTACATAACTGTAAGACCTTATCCATCTCTGGATATGCCTGCGATGACTCCCACTTTGAAATACTTTGTCTAGATACTCCAAGTTTGTCCGCTAACTCTTCCTGTGATAAACCACTTTCCTTTCTTATCTTCTTCAAATTATCAGCAAAATTCGCTTTCATACAATTCCTCCTTCCCACACATCATACCTTAGAAACCAGTTGCGTACAACCAACTTTTAGTTGTTTTTTGTCACTTTTTAGTTGCGCATCCCCATAAATTATATCATAAATAGATAATATTCCTCAAGAAAAAAATAGGGTCATATTTTCCCTATAAATAATTTTTCAATAATGCCTTCCGCATAATCATTACCAATTTAAATTTACTTTTCACTAGAAGTAATCATATTATCTAAAATAGTTAAAATCTCACTTTGATTTTTAAGTAAAAGAACTATCTTATTATGTAAATCTTCTAAAATAACCTCACTTTTTAAATCCGTTATATAATCATTTTGATTTCGCACACTGTCCTTCATCGCCGCTCTATTTTGACTCATCATAATAATCGGTGCCTGTACCGCTGCCACACAAGACAAAATCAAATTAAGTAAAATAAATGGATATGCATCTATCTTTATAAAAAATAAATTGAGAACTATCCATAAAAACAAAAACAAAGTTACCATTATAATAAACTTCCAACTACCTAAACTACTAGATATCTTATCCGCCATCTTATCCCCTATACCGGCTCTTTTCTCCTCTTCCTTATCCACATCCAATGAAATATGATCAACTATCAATAATGATGCCAGTTCATCTATCTTATCCTCACTTAATTTATTAGAAACGAGTAATTTAACTATATCCTTTTTCTCCATATTTATCACATAATTATTATGCTCAAAAAAAGTAAGTTTAATCCCTAAACCTACTTATTAAAAAATTATAAAGTATCCAAAAAGTACATAAGCCACCCAATATTAAATACAAATAAAATATAAAAGGTAAATCTTCCTTATTATTAATAACAATTAAACTAGTACCAACAATATATGCCACATCAAGTATCGTGAAAATAAGTAAATACACTAAATTCTCTATACTAAATAATTGCTTTTTAGAATCATTAATCTCAATATTAAACTTAACCTCTCCTCTGTTCACACCTTGAACAAAAGTCAAAACCTCATTAGGTAAAGATACTAAATCGCCCGCACTAAGCATCCCATTGCTTATAATTTTTTTAAGTTTATTCGCATTTATAATATTCCCAGAATTAACATGTGTACTAAGTATCTCCATTAAATTAATAGAAGGATCAATTGTCTTTAAAGTACCCTCTATCGTAAGAATCCCCCTAATAAGCATCGTTATATTTTTAGGTAAACTAATATTATTTTTAGAAAGCATTTTAAGCATATCATTCAAAAATACCTTCATATCAATATCACTAATATTTGCGTTCTTTACCTTATCTAAAATCGTCCTAATATCATTGTTAAGTTCCACATGATTTACATCTGACTTTGCTGACCCAAGCGTCAAAAGTATACGCGAAACCTCTCTAATATCATCTTTTAAAATAGCAATAATACACTCACTAAGTAAAGATCTATCTAAAGAAGATAACTTACCCATCATTCCAAAATCTAAATAAACGATCTGTCCATTTTTAATCCTAATATTATCAGAATGCGGATCAGCATGAAAGAACCCGTCATCAATTGCTTGCTTTACATAATTCGCCGCAAGTTTCTTCGCTACCTCACTAGGATTATACCCTTCTTTCATTATTTTAGATACATCGTCTAATTTTGTACCATCAATATACTCCATTACTAAAGCCGCACTAGTAGATATATCCGCATATACTTCTGGTACTTTTATATACTTAATATTCTTGTTTAATTCTTTAAACTTCAGCATATGTTCTCTTTCTTTAACAAAGTCCATTTCTTCTTTAGCACTTTCAAAAATTTCATTTAAAACATCACAAAAATCCATAGGGGAATTGAATAACTTATCAATATGTGATAAATTAATAGCCTTTTTAAATAAACTAACGTCCATACTCATCATTTCATATATATGTAAACGTTTAATCTTAATAACCACATAATTACCATTTTTAAGCATCGCCTTATGTACCTGTGCAATAGAAGCACTTCCAATTGGCTCTAGTTCAATAAATTTAAATATTTCTAAAGTTTCACCATTATATTCCTTATCAAGAATGTTCATAACTTCACTAAAAGGCATAGGCTTTACATTACTCTTTAAATTCTTAAGTTCATCCGCATACACCTGCGGAATAATATCATCCCTATCAGACATAATTTGTCCTAACTTAATAAACGTAGGTCCTAACTTTTCAAGTACTAACCTTACATTTTCTGGACTTCTATCTGAAACTAAATGACATTCTTTTATAACCGATATTATCTCTTCTAATCTTTCTTTTTCCATTAATCGTCCCTCTATTCTAGAAAAATTATAACACAAATTAAAACATCAATAAAGTTTTTTCTTTAACTACACAAGTATATAGTTATTGTTAATAGCAAAACAAGACCAAAATAAATTCTAACATATTAAAACCCTTATAAAATAAGGGTATTTTTCATATTGGTGGAGCCGAGGAGATTTGAACTCCTGTCCAAATATGTTTCAAAGAAAGTCTCTACAAGTTTAGTTAGTCCATAAATGTCCTAATGAATAAAGGAACTAACTGCTAATTCATTAGTAAGCCTATATTATTCATTATTACTATTAGGCCTAGTAACAATATATCCCATTATGTATGAGTCCCTTAAAAACTTTATGGGAGAAAGTTAATAAAGAACGCTTTGCACTATCTTAGGCAAAAGCAAGTTGGCCATTATAGCCTTTTTCGTTTCCAGTTATATTTAACTGTGTATTTTACGAGTACCCTCGGCTTGCAACTTCAATCTCCGCATACCTGTCGAAACCAAAAACGGCCCCATTCGAGAGATATTATAGCATTTCTCAGCGTTTAAGTCTAGCCTTAATATCTCTTTCAATATCTCTTTGTTTTATTGTTTCTCTTTTATCATAGTTTTTTTTACCTTTAGCAATACCAAGTTCTATTTTAGCAATTCCATGTTTAAAATATATTTTTAGAGGAACTAAAGTATATCCTTCTAAAGTTATTTTACTTTCTATCTTTTTTATTTCTTTTTTATGCAATAATAGTTTTCTAGTTCTTGTCTCCTCATGATTAAATATATTGCCATTTTCATATGGACTAATATGCATATTTATCAGTAGAGCCTCACCTTTTTTTATAGTTGCATAACTGTCTTTAATATTCGCTTTACCACTTCTTATAGATTTTATTTCAGTACCAGTTAAAACAATCCCCGCTTCTATAGTATCAAATATTTGATAATTATATCTGGCTTTCCTGTTTAATATTTCCATTCTTTGCTCCTTTTGGTATTATGAAATCTATTTGTCCTTTTTCTTTGCTTACATTTGATACTTCTACTTCAAGTTCCTGCCCTAATGTATATACTCTCTTCTTATTTTTTCCAATTAAACTAAATGACTCTTCTTGATAATAATAATAATCATCATTTAAATCTTCTACTTTTACAAGTCCTTCCACTAAATTTGGTAACTCCACATACATACCATATTTTGTAACAGTATTTATAACGCCTTTGTACCTTTCACCAATATGATTTTCCATATATTCGGCCATTTTCATATCAGTAACTGCTCTTTCACAATCCACTGCCGCTCTTTCTCTATCTGAAGATTGCTTAGTTATCGCTGGTAGTGTTACTTCTAAAGCATTTATAGTTTCATTATTTATATTATGTTTAAATAAATATGTTCTAAGTAATCTATGTACTGTTAAATCTGGAAATCTTCTAATTGGTGACGTAAAGTGTGTATAACATTTACTAGCAAGTCCAAAGTGCCCTATATTGTTAACATCATATATAGCCTTCTTCATACTTCTTAATAACATTGAAGATAAAATGGGATATTCTTTTTTATCTTTTAATTGTCCCAAAATACTTTGAATAGTTTTAGGTGTAATGTTTTTAGTATTCGCATTTACATGATAACCTAATATACCTGTAAATTTAAGAAAGGTTGACACTTTTTCTTCATCTGGAAGGTCATGCACTCTGTAAACAAATGGAAGATCCATATAAAATATTGTACTTGCCACGGCTTCGTTCGCACATATCATAAAGTCCTCAATTAATTTTTCACCTTCGCCTCTTTCTCTTTTTTGAACATCTATAGCTTTTCCTGTTTCGTCTACAATTATTTTAGGCTCGTCGATATCAAAATCAATATAACCTTTATTCACTTTATTTTTTCTAATTATTTTGGCAAGTTCATGCATTTGTTTTAATTTTTCAGCATATGGCTCATAGCCTTCTGGAATAATATCTTCTTCTATTATTTTATTAACATTTTTATATGTCATTTGTTTTCTAGATCTGATAACACTTTCAAATATTTCACTACTTACATTGTTACCTTTATCATCTATTTCCATAATACATGAAATTGCAAGTCTATCTACTTCTGGATTAAGAGAGCATATGCCATTTGAAAGCTGATGTGGTAACATTGGTATTACTCTATCAGCCAAATATGAACTAGTTCCTCTTGTTAAGGCCTCTTCATATAAAGGAGTTCCTTCTTTCACATAATATGATACATCAGCAATATGTACTCCTAAACTATAATTACCATTCGGCAAAACATCAATACTTATAGCGTCATCAATATCTTTAGTATCATCCCCATCAATAGTAAATATCATTTTATCTCTAAAGTCTTTACGGCCCAATTTTTCTTTCTCTGATACTTCTTCTGGAACGTTCTCTAACTGCTCTATAACTTCTTTTGGAAACTCATCAAAGATATTATAATGTGCCGCAATAGATAAAATATCTACTCCCGGATCATCTTTGTGTCCTATTATTT
Organism: uncultured Bacilli bacterium; assembly: GCA_934129885.1. Classification (GTDB taxonomy): domain Bacteria; phylum Bacillota_I; class Bacilli_A; order RF39; family UBA660; genus Coprosoma. The sequence goes on from CAKOWU010000007.1 coordinate 66,597, forward strand.
TAACAATTTTACCTTGATAGTAATTGCTTTTTGCAATATTATTTTCTATTTTGACAACTACTTTATGACCAGGGACTGCACCTTTGGCATCTTCATCTTTTATTTCCACAATTATTTTTAATTTAGAATCATCTAGTTTGATAAAATTTTTATCATCTTTTTTATAAAATTCTCCCACTAACAAATCTTTTAGATTTCTTTCATTAATACGTAGTACAGTGGCATCGTGGTGTTGTTCATTGATAACATTTATTACAACAACATCACCATTTATTGCACCATTTAAATTATTTTTAGAAACATAATAATCTTCTTCTTCTCCTTCTACCATAACAAAACCAAAACCTTTAGGATTTATAATGATAGTACCAACTTTCTGCATTCTATCATGAAACTTTTCATACTTGCCTTTATTTGTTACCCTTATTTTTAAATTTTTCTCTAAGCTTACTAATACCTCTGGTAATTTTTCTATTTCTTCCTTTGTAAGTTTTTCTTCTAACTCCTCATAAGTAACTGCCTTATTTTTGCTTTCAATAAGTGATAGGACTTTTATCTCTAATTCTTCCATAAGTCTCTCCTCTCTGTTTCCATTATAATATTTTATTTCGTAAAATTATAGCGATTTATTAAAATATTGATACTAGTTTACATTGTTTTTAAATTTTTTCTGGTTGCAAGATAATACATTAAATAAACTATACCGCCGATAGTGGCAACTATAATATCAGTCATAGTATCTGTTACCCCTGTTTTAGCAACTAACTGTGCATCAAATCCAAAAAAGATATCACAAGTAAACTCAAATATTTCCCATACACCAGCACACATAACCGTAAATGACATTATAAGCAAAATACTAAAGCTCTTACTTTTTATATGGTTCATTTCAATTATCGTACCAGCAATTACTGCGGTGATAACACCTGAAAATGTATGTGTTATTTTATCTAAATACTCCCATTTATTATAGTAACTTTCTATCACACCTAAATAATGAGCAAAAAAGATAAATATTATCCAAAGTGTTATAAGTGATGGTTTTATCTCTATTTTGAATAATTTACTTATTATATATGGGATTGTAAGCGTTAGTACTATACTTAAATCTTTTAATATTATTATTATTCCTTTGTCTAATTCTGAAAATACAGTAAAAAATGACAACATACTAATAAATACAACTAAAAATATATTAATTTTTTTCATTTATGTTCTCCTCTATTTCTACACCATTTATTGCATCAAATCTTTTAGTTATTTTATTTGTTGTAGTATGGATATCTTTTACATCCTTACTAACAGTTTCAATACTTCTAGCAAGTTTGTCCCATCTCATTTTATAGCGTCCAAATTCTTCTGATAAAAGTCTTAATTCCTTTTGTATTTCTTTAGCGTATTTATCTCTTTCTAAATTTTTCATAATTACCTGCATAGTGGTCAAGGTACTCATCAAAGTCGTTGGACCAGCAATCCAAACTTTTTTCTTATAGGCATAATCAATAACATCTTGATGATAAGCATTTACTTCAGCAAATATTGCCTCTGCTGGAAGAAATAATATCGCACTATCGGTAGTCTCGCCTGGAATGATATATTTATCCGCAATGGCATCAATATGTTTTTGCATATCTTTCTTGAAAAGTCTAGCAGACATATTTCTATTTATATTTTTTTTATCTACCATATTACGATAATTTTCAAGTGGAAATTTTGAATCTATAACTATAAGTCCAGTAGGTTCTGGAGCAAAGATAACCGAATCAGCAATAGTACCATTGCTTAAAGTATACTGCAAAGAATATATTTTTGTGTTGTTTTCGCCAAAAACATTTTCAAGTATATGCTTTAAAGTTACCTCCCCAAATATTCCTCTAGTTTTTTTATCAGTAAGTATAGTTTCTAGTGAAACAATATCACTTGAAAGACTATCTATTTTCTTTTGGGCCTCGTCTATCTTGGAAAGCCTTTCTAAAACCGATGAAAATGTCTTATTAGTTCTTTCAAAGTTTTGATCTAGCCTTTCATTAACTTTATCATTCATATCATTTAATTTTAGTTCCATCTTATCATTTAATTTATTAAAATTATAGTTATTATTTTCTGTAAGATTGCTTTTGAAGTTTCCAAGTTCCTTTATAAGTTCTGTTTCTAGTTTGCCTAAACGCTCTGTTATATTAGACTCATTAATATTTTTAGTAAGTGAGATTATACTAACAATAAGTATTAATATTAGAAGTCCGATTATTATATATTCCATTTTTATCACCTATATTAATTATAGGGTACGTTTGTATGTATGTCAATATGTTTTTGAATTTTTGTATGCACTATAACCGCCAATAATACTAATGGTCTTATAACCTTGATTATTTAAAATATTAGTTAAATTTTGAGATGTCATCCCCTTGGTACAGTAAATATAATAGTTTTGATTTTTATCTAAATATAATGCGGGATTTATTAAAAGATTCATATACTCAATATTTTTAGCACCTTCTATATGTCCCATATTATAGCTTTGTGATGACCTTATATCTATAATATTTGGATTTGACAAAGCTTTTAACTGCTTTAATGTAATATTCATACTATTTATCACCTCTTTATTTTACTATATTCTATAAACTATATTTAGCGTTTACAGATAACCAAAAAGAACTGATTTTTTATACAGTTCTCATATGTTTAAATACTTTCTAACAGCTCTCCATGATCCTATCATACCTACTATTACACCTATTACCAATAATAATAATGATATAGTATATACAAACGGTACTGGTGGTATTAATTTGATAAATGGTGAAAATAATTGCCCACCAAAGTTTTCATAGACTGTTCTGTATCCTACTACCGTTAATATTATTGGAATAATAGACCCTAAAGCCCCTAATAATAAACCTTCAATTATAAATGGTATTTTTATATTTATATTAGATGCTCCAATTAAACGCATAATACCTATTTCAGTTTGTCTTGAAGATATTGTTATTTTGATAGTATTTGATATTAAGAAAGCAGTTACCAAGATAAGGGCTAGTACAGACACCAAGCATATTTTATGAATTATAGTAAATACTGATACTAATTTATCAACTGTACCCTCTCCATATTTAACTAAAGTTATACCATCTATCTTTTTTATTTTGTTTGCAACTTCATCAATTAAGTTTATATCTTTTACTTTAACCTGATAAGTATTTTGAATAGGGTTTTCATCATCCGTCCAATTTTTCATAATACTAGAAAAAGTATCAGATGAATCCATCATTTCTTTAGTTATAGAATTTTTAGAAATAAATTCATTTGTTTCAACATTATCTATAACATCTATTCTATCTTTTATTTTATCTATTTGTTCCTGAGATAAGTCATTATCTAGAAACGCTACTATGGTTACATCTTTTTCTACTAAATTGGTAAAATTTTCAACATTGTATGAAAGTATTATTGACACAGCGACAACAATCAGAGTTATAGTTATACATGATATTGAAGCAAGAGAAAGAGAAAAGTTTCTAAATACTCCTTTGAATGCATCTCTTATGTCTCTGCCTATTATTCTTACTGTCTTCATTCTGTATATGTCCCCTCCTTATAGTCTTTAAGTACCCTACCAGTATCCAAAACAACGGTTCTTCTTTGCATTTCTTTAACGATATCAATATCATGAGTAACCATAATAATTGTTGTTCCAAGTTTATTGATTTCTTCCAATACACGCATTATTTCCATACTGGTTCTAGGGTCAAGGTTACCTGTTGGTTCATCACAGATAAGAAGTCTTGGACCATTTACTATAGCTCTAGCAATAGCAACTCTCTGTTGTTCTCCACCTGATAATTCGTCTGGGTAATTCTTTATTTTATGTTTTAAACCAACTAGTTCTAGAACTTTTAACACTTTAGCATGAATTTCATCTTTTGGAAGTCCAAATATTTCAAGAGCAAAAGCCACGTTTTCATAGACAGTTGATTTAGGTAAAAGTTTAAAGTCTTGAAATACTACTCCGATTTTTCTTCTTATTTTATACACTTTACCATTTCGAAGTTTACCAACATCAACACCACCTACATATATTTGCCCAGAAGTTGGTTTTTCTGCCCTATAAAGCATTTTTACTAAAGTAGACTTACCACATCCAGTTGAGCCTATGATAAATACAAATTCACCTTTAGTTATAGTTAAATTTAAATCTTGAATGGCGGTTACCCCAGTTTTGTATACTTTTTTAGCATTTACTATTTTTATTAGTTCCACATTATTCCTTCTTTCTAATTTCCGCCACTTACTTCATATGTATCTGTTACTATGAAGAAGGCTTTTTTATCAATTTGGTTTATTCCCTCTTTTAATATAAAATATTCTTTAGTAGGTATAGTACAAAGTATAATTTTTGAACGCTCATCGCTGAAGCCACCTTTACTTTCTATTAATGTTGCACCATGTCCCATTTGATTTAATATGAATTTTTTGATTTCTTTTTCTCTAGTTGTAATAATTTGGAATGTTTTATATTCAGATATTCCAATTACTACTTTATCAGTTATAATACCAACAATTATTATCGATATTATAGAGTATATAAATGTTTGCCAGCCAAAGGCAAAAAGTCCAATGGTAACGATTACTCCTTCTACATATGTAGTTGCTTGGCCTAATGTTTTTTTACCATATTTAGATACTAGTTGTTTTAAAACATCAGTTCCTCCAGTAGTATAACCTACTTTTAAAACTAAACCAGTACCAAAACCATATAAAGTAGCACCCGCAAGAACAAGAACCGCAGGCTCTGTTGTTCCAAGGTCTATATAAGATACTACAAAACTAGTAAGTTCAATAAATAGTGGATATAAAATAGCACCTATAATAGTCCTACTAGTTGATTTTGTACCTAAATATATCAGGCTAGCGATTACTAAAATCATATTTATCATAAATATGGTATAGGAAGGTGCGACTCCAAAAGCATCATTTATTACTATACCAACACCACTTATTCCAAATGTTAAATTAGTTGGCGACATAAATATATTAAAAGCAAGAGCCTGCACTAAAACACCAAATATAAATAAGGTGTATCTATGCACTTTATCACTCTTATATATTTTTGTTATGATATCATTATCATCAAAACTTTTTATCCGCATATTAATTCCCCTTTAAATATTCATTTATAAATTCATCTATATCTCCATCTAACACTTTATTTACATTAGGATTTTCTTTATTAGTCCTATGGTCTTTTACCAATGTATATGGACACATAACATAACTTCTTATTTGCGATCCAAAGTTTATTTCCTTTTGGTTTCCTTTTATTTTATTTAATTCTTGTTTTTGTTTTTCAAGTTCAATTTCTATTAATTTACTTTTAAGTATCTGCATACATCTTTCTTTATTCTGAAGTTGGCTACGTTCATTTTGACAGGTTACTACTATTTTAGTTGGAATATGAGTTATTCTAACCGCAGAGTCTGTGGTGTTTACCCCTTGTCCTCCAGCACCTGTACTTCTATAAACATCTATCCTTAAATCTTTATCATCGATAGTTATCTCGTTATTATTTTCTATTACTGGCGTTACCTCAACAGATGCGAATGAAGTATGTCGTCTTTTATTACTATCAAAAGGAGATATTCTAACTAATCTATGAATACCTTTTTCACTTTTTAAGTAACCATAGGCATTATGTCCTTTTACAACTAATGATATTGATTTATAACCTACTTCCCCGCCCTTTACTTCGTCAATAACATCTATTTTATAATTATGCTTTTCACACCATCTTTTATACATACGATAAAGCATATCAGCCCAATCACAGGCTTCAGTACCACCTGCACCAGAATGTATTTCTAATAAGGCATTGTTTTGATCATAAAGGCCATTTAACAATACTTGCATTTCTAATTCTTCTAATTTGCTTGCCACTTTAGTTTGGTTATCTCTTGGATAATCAAAATCATTTTCATCTAGAGAGTATCTGCAAAGTTCTATTTCTTCTTTTATACTATTAGCCATATCAATGATTGACTTTAAAGCATTTAATTCATTTATAACTTTTTCACTTTCTCTTTTATCATTCCAAAAGTCTGGATCTTTCATTTTTATTTCTAGTTCATTTATTCTTTTACCTTTAGTATCCCAGTCAAAGAGACCTCCATAATTCGTCTATTTTGGTTTGGTATTTGTCATATTGCTCTTTTAATTCTTTGTTATCCATATCGCACCTCCATATTATATTAACATTATAACATTTTATTGTAGTATTTTCTAGTAAAGTATTTAAATAAAAGAAAAAACCTATAATATTTTAGGTTTTAAAACTACACCGCTATAAAGTTAGTGTGTAAAATATATTTTAATACATATCTAGTTGGTAATTTTTGACTTTCCAGTAATTAACATGGTAAATTAATTCACTATACTATAAGGTTCATCTTGCGTACCACTTCCGTTTATTACTGTATCTTTAGATAGGTATACTACTGGAAATACATTTCTTGTTGTCGCTGCATACTGTAATGCTGAACTGTCGTAGTCTATTCCAGCACCGCCAACGGTACCATTTTTTCGTACAGTCCAAACATCGGCAATAGAATTGCTCCAAGGATCTATAAGCCAATAATACACATTTTTATTTAAATAATTTTGATTTTTACAGTGAGAACCACCTTCAATCCTTGCACTATAAAGCGTTGTACAACTAGTATCTAAACTAGACTTTATATAATCAGATAAATTTAATAAGCCAACAAAACCATTCCATGTATATTTCTTTTCTTTAGTTATTACCCCATTAATATTTAAGACATTACTACTATCGGGATATGGAACACCACCAAAGTAATATGTTTTACTAATTATAGAAGTAGTATTTATAGTATTTAAGTATTCATTATTTAGATATGTAGTTAAACTAGCGTTTTCAGTAACCGTTCCCGTTTGTGTACCATTTACAAATTCTGTAGATAATGCACCCCATGCATTACAACTATGATAATACCCAGAAGGATAAAAACCACAATAAGTATTGGCACTATTTAAGCTTGGACCCGTAGTAGTTGTCGTTCTTATATCAAATGCAAACTGACCAATACTATCGTTCCTCATTATTTCTATAGTATCATCACTTTCTATCGCTACAATTCTCCAAAGGTCATTACCGAATTTTATATAATTATCCGGATTTGTACCCTTGTAAATATACCTATTTTCTTCAGTACTATCTTTCTAAAGGACATCGCCACTAATAGTAACTTTAGTCTTTAAATACTTAGAAATCTTAACTTCTTTAATATTCCCTTTAACATTTACATTTATATTTGTTTCAAAAACAGAATAGGCAATTTCAAGAGAAATAACAACACATAAAAATAAAATAATGATAATCTTCCTAGATTTGCATGACTTTCTTCTTTTCTTTTTCATGCTTTAAGCCTCCTACATCTCGCATAGTATTTACTGTAATTTTAATGTAACACAATATAAATTTACGGTAAATATCTTGCGTGTTTTTAAAGACATAAATAATATCATAATTATAGGAGGCAAGGATATATGATAATGCATTTTGATAATTTAAAAGATTTACTTGTCTTTAATACAAAGTATTATAGATATTTGAATAATTTATCACAGGAAAAACTTTCAGATTTATGTGGACTTAGTACAAAATATTTAACAGATATTGAAAGAGGCCTGCACTGCCCTACTATTTTAAAAATAGATGCACTTGCAAAAGCCCTTGAAGTAGAACCATATGTTTTGTTTCAAAACCCTAAACGTGATAAAGATATAATAAATAGAATGAACAGTTCTAGACAATATAATCAAAGTAATAAATAAAAAAATTATCCCTAATAAGATAACTTTTTTAATATGAAGTGCTTACACCCATAAGCACAATTTTCTTTGATATAATTTTCTATAGTCTCATAATCATTTAGCTTTTTATATTTAGGGTTTTCTTTTGTGCAAAAACCTTTCAGCCTAAGCCTTCCAGACGCCCAGTCGCCTAAAATATAATCATAATCATCAAAATAATCAGTAAGATTATCAGTAATAGCCTCTTTATCTACCGCATCACGATAATCTTTTATTATTTGATATTTTATTGTTCTAACTGTTATGGATTTCATAAACATCACCGATAAACATTTTATCATGTATTTTTAGTCATAACAAGTCATTTATTTATGAGTATTATATGCACAATTTGAGAAATTCAGAAATTTATCAAATTACATTGAAAACCAAAAGTAGATTTATTATAATGGCAATGGAACGTTTAACTGTTTAAGTGTCTACCAAATCTCACATAGAGAGGAGGTTTGATGTGATGAAGAATAAAACTTTTATTATAAGGTTTTTATTTCTTACTTCTATCAATCTATTACTACTAATCACCCTGATTATAGTAATCAAAAAATGACACTTAATTCATATGTGAATTAAATGTCACAACCAATTATTTTAGGTAGACATTTAACATGGCAAGTTAAACGCTTCCTTTTTTTATTATATGCAAGAATCACTTGCTAAATGTATATTATCATAAAAACTAAAACTTTTCAATATGCACATCACTTGATTTTTATATTAAAAAGTATATAATCTTTATCAAGAAAGGAGTAGTTATGAAAAAAAATGTTAATATTCTTAACTTATACAGAAAAGTTATATGTTCTTTATTATGCATAATTAAAAACACAAAAAATTCTAATTTAAAAAATGAAACTTCAAAATACCTAGATGAATTTTTAAAGCAATATGAATTATATAATAATCAAGGAACATATTCTTTAAACAACTATGATAAAATTATAAATTTTTGTAACGAATGTTATGAAGACAAAGACATCTTTGACTATGCAGAAGATGTTGAATACGGCTTGAAAGAACTAATGGAAATAACTATTAATAAAGGAGAAAATTAAAATGGCAAAGAAAACAGACGGAGATATATGGCTAGATGTAAATAGCAATGATAAAAAAGGGCACGTAAATATTTATGGAAGCGACCCTAAAAAACCACATAATGAATCTATACACGTTAATATTAATTATGATAAAGGGACTTTTACAATCAACGAAAAGTCCAATGGTAAAAAAACATCAACAAATTGCGGTTGTTATTTAACAACTGCATGTATGAGACATAAATTGGAACAATTTGACGATAATTGTGAAGAATTAACCATTCTTAGATGGCTTAGGGATAACTTTGTTTCAAAAGAAGATATAGAGCACTACTATGAATCTGCTCCAATTATTGTAGAAGCGATAGATAAACAAGAAAATAATGATGAATTATATAATTATATTTATTATAATATTATAAGTGCCTGTGTAGATGCGATAAAGAAAGGTGATTACGAATTTGCATATAACAGATATAGAAGTAGTATATTAACATTAGAAGAACAATTCATTAAACCTCAACTTGAAGAAAAGCCAATAAAAAGATTAAAATTGGAAAGATGTAATTAAATTTGATGATGTTTTATCATCATTTTTTCAAAAAAATCACTAACTGTTACTTTTCAGTAGGTACTACAACTGACGGAGTTTCATCAGTTATACCATTAGAATAATATTTAGGAACAGTTCCAGTAACAATTTTCATAGCAACTGGGGCTTTAGTACTTACTTCTATTGGTTCGTTATAAAAAGGTAATATTACTTTTTCACTTATTTTTAAATTAACATAAACCTCTATCATAGCACTATTAATACCATAATTTTTAACCGTAGTAGATATATTACTAGTAGCGTCCCCTATTAAATTTATTTTAACAGGAATTTTAGGGCCAACATTTGAAAGTAAAACATTACCAGTAATAATACCTGGGGTAACCTGATATATTATCCCCCTTTTTAAATTACTTTTGTCATAGTCTACCGTTATACTGTCTAAAAACTCTAAAGAATCAATATTGCCTTTTTCTATATTTCTTAAATTTATTTGTATACTATTAGTGGTTTCCGTTAAAAATTTATTTATCAGTGGCGTATTAAAATCAATAGATTTTATCTCTCCTGTAGAATCAGTAGTTACAGTAAACATATCATCAGTACTTAACTCTTCCGTAATATGTTTGTTTATTGCCTTATTTATAATAATACTAGAAAACTTTTTGGCCTCCAGCGAAGCGTACTGCATTATTATTGGAGAAATCCTTTTATTTGTATAGTTCAAAACCTGCAGGCATAAGAAAATAACTAGTATAATGATTAATATTAGTTTATTTGTTTTAGTTAATTTTATACCCTTAGCTTTCTTTATTTTTTTCATAGTAATATATATGTATAAAATTAGTGTTTTAGGCTAAAAATATAACTGGTGATTTCATGAAGATTAAAGATATTATGTCAAAGGATGTTATATGCTGTGATATAAATGATTCCATTAAAGATGTTTGCAACATAATGAAAAAGTACGATGTAGGTTTTATTGTTGTCTATGATAATGACAAAGTTTGTGGTTGTTTGACCGATAGAGATATCGTTTTAAATTATGGTAACGAAATAAAAGATATAATTAGTTCTAACTTAATTACCATTAAACCAAGTGATACCTTGCGTTTTGCTGCAGAAATCATGGGCGAAAACAAGATCAAACGCATTATTGTTATAGATGAAGAAGATGCCTGCGGTGTTGTTAGTTTATCAGACTTAATTAGATATATAGACTGCTACGAAGAGATTAAAAAGATTTATTCCATTGATAAAAATGACGAATACCAAGAAGTTTCAGTTGATGATTTCGAATTATAAAAGACACTAAATATTTTTATAGTGTCTTTTTAGTTTCAGTATTATCAGTATATGGTTCTTTTGATTTTTCTATATTATCAATAGCCCTAATAGCGTCATCTAGGCTGTCATTATCTAACTGGTTTATAAGTTTTATAAGTGGCCTTCTTTTAATAATATTTTTATAATCTTCAGATGTTAAGTCATAATTTTTTTCTATACTTTGCGTGGATACATCTTCATTTGAGTACCCAAAATCAAAGTTTATATCTTTTAAAATTTCTATTTGTCTCTCTGTTAAATTACCACTCTTGTATTCTTCTCTTATCTCGTTCATGGCTTTACCTAAAGGAAAAGCTGTTTCTGGAACTTTGTAATAAGGCGTAACATTTGTATCTCCATAATCCTCATAATATTTTACTAACACATCAATTACTTTATCAGTGTATGTCTTTTCTTGCTCTTCAGCAGGTATTCTTGTTTGTTCCACTACAGGTTCAGTATTCATAGTAGTTATAGTAATCGGCTTTAATATATTCAAATCATCATTTGAAGTCTGACTTTGCTTTTGTGTTTGATTTTGTGGTTCTGACGTCAACGTTTTAAGTGTAATAGGAGTTAAGGCTATATCACCTTCCTTTGATGCATCGTCTTTTTTTGAATTATCTATTTGGTTAGATGCTTGCTCATGATTAAGTATCGTCCAATCAAAATCTAAATTATCAATTAATTTTATCTGTAATAAACTAGCATTTCTTTTAAATACACCACGTTTCCATTTTTTAGTAATATCTCTTATTTTTTTCTTTTCCTTAATTTCTATATCAGTATCGTTCATATCAACAACAACATTTATAGTACCATATCTCTTATAATAATCTAATACCGTAATATAGTCATCAATAAATTCTTCAGGTAAATGTCTTTTAATTTCATCAGAAATCATATCCCACTGAAAATATTTTCTAGGAGCTTGTTTGGGTACCTCTGAAATAATTTGTGATGAAAAAACAGTACGCAAAGGTTTATTTGTAGTTTTAGAAGTATCAACTTCTTTGACTTCCTCTTTCTTATCATCATGTTCTTCTGACACTTCTATTTCTGGAGTTAAATAATTTTTTAAAAACTTAATAGTCCTATAATGATTACTGTCCTCTTCTAAAATACCTTTAGCATATTTTTTTAGATTTGCTTCAATATTAGGAAGAGACTTTGCGACTAGATCATACCTTATGTAGTCAGTATTTAATCCTTCATTACGCTTAACACCCACTATAACAGTATAGTCATTCACTCTATAATATACAACAGATAAATCGCCTAATTTTTTCTTTATAAATTTAGTTCCAAAAGTAGCATTAGTATGGTTTATAGGTTCAATATCTTTTACAAGTAATTCATTACCAAGTTCATTTTGAATACATCTTAATAAAACATTCAATTCTTTTTCTGATAATGATTTAATATCATTTAAAGAAAGTCCCTCAAAGAAAACTTTAAACCTTCCTTTACCATCTAAAAATGGATATTCTTCTTCCTTAATTTCTTGGCTTTTGATAGACCCTTTTTTAAGTTCTAGACATACTTCTTTTAAATTTTCTAATATTGTAACATCTTCTTTACTATCTAATTCTTTATATGTATGAATATAGTCGTTTATTGCGTTAATAATTTGATCTAGATAATCAGCATTATCCATTTCATGATATGGCTTACTCTTCTTCAAAAATGCTATAATTTCATTTTTATCTGTTATAGACTCTAAATTTAATAGTAATTGTTCTAAATAATTTTTTGGCATTTTTTCACGTCCTTAATATTCTCTATTAATAGTATAACTTATTTATTTAACGTCTTCAATAAAAACATGTTAAAAAACGTCAATATTTTATCTAATGACGTTTTATTTTTTATATTTAAATTTATATTTTATATCAACTTTATACTCCTCTAAACTGTCAAACTCTGGAACAGTCATACCAATAGTATTTATAAATTCATCTTTAGTCTGATATTCATCTAATACTAAATTAGATAGATATTCATACTGATAAGCATATCTTGTTTGAGTTTTCTTTTTTTCTTCTCTGTAACTTTGATTTTCCGCAGTTATTGATGATTTTTCTGACCAACTACTATATGAAGATACTGAAACAGTTTTCTCTTCTTTAAAGTTATATCCATTTGGAGCAGTAGAATAATAATTAGTGTAACTTCTCTTAGTACCATTATACCAACGCCACATCTTATCACTGTATTTATATAGTGTTACATACGAAGATTCTTTCTTATCATATTTTTTTTCATCTACATCATCTCTTGCTGTATACTCACCATTATTCGCATATACTTTTTGGCCATCATCATTTATATAATAAAATTTATAACCAGTTGCACTCTTTATATCACGATAACTCTCTTCGGTAGGATAATTTTGCGAATAATCCGACCACTCTGTCTGAATCATTGAAGCATCGTCCCTATTACTATATCCAGGAGGCTGGGTAGAAGAATATTCTGAATAATCGCCCTGGATATTATACCATTTCCACTTTTTATCACGGTAACTATAAACATCTTTTGACTCTGTTACAACATCAGTTACATTTACCCTATCAGTTTCATCCGCAGGAACTTCTGGCATATCATCAAGTTCCTTTGGCATTTTAACGCCATACTTCGCAGACTCTTCTCTACTTATTTCATCTGGATCATAATACTTTGACCATTTTGTAGTATTAATTTCTCTTTCATAATAATTATAGTATGGAATAACGTCGACTACCGTTTTATTTGGATATGTATTTAACTCATTTGTCCAATGGTTAAATTTTGATGTAGAACAAGATTTACAGTTGTGCAAATCAAGTGTATAGATATATTTATCTATTTCATCTGTTTTATATTTAGTTACTTTAACTTTACCAGTTATTTTTTGATTATTAGTTTTTAAAAGACTAATATAATTTTGTTCATAAAGTTTATCGAGTTTTACAACAGTAGTCTCCCCACCAACATCAGGTAACTTTTGAGTATCTTTTAAATAACTATTTACAGAATCTTTTATTGTAGTATATAACTTATTACAATTATAGTTCACTACTACTTTATAAATTAACATTCCAATTATAATTAAAGGCACTATTACATTTATTATAAAAAGTATATTTAGTATTGTTTTTTTACTTTCAAAGGTCGGATCTACTACATTACCTTGTTCATCAACATATCCCTTTTTCCTCATTTCTTGACACTCCTTTTATATTAGTATTTTACCATATTTCATTTTAAAATAAAAGAAGAAACTATATATAAATATGTTCCTCTTTTTTTATCTCTATACATGTATTTTTTTCTTGCATATATTTTTCAACCAGAATAGCTTTGTTTTCCTTTAATGATTTTGGAACATCTATTATTCTCTGGTTTTTAGAACCTCTAAAATCTAAATTTAAACTTCTCTGTTTTAATATAAATTTTCCGTCTACTAAAACATCTATATTTTTTAAAAACTCTAAAGTTTTAGGATTATTCAGTAGTTTCTCAAAAGTAAAACCAGTATAGCACCATACATTTAAGCCTTTTGCTTTAGCAGCCACCGCGATAGCATTACAGGCTTCGGCTTGAAACATTGGATCACCACCAGAAAAAGTTATACCCCTTTGAAACTCTATTTTGTTTAAATCATTTATTATTTCATCAGTATCTACTTCAAAACCACCTTTAAAGTCATGAGTTGAGGGATTATGACAACCCTCGCAATTATGTGAACACCCCTGCGTCCATACAACAGTTCTAATGCCTTCGCCATCTACTATACTGTCCGGTTCTAGGTAAGTTGCTAATCTAATTTTCATTTTTCATTTTTGGCGCTTCGTGTTTTACTCTGTCATGTTCTTCAGCTTTTTTACCGTTATTAAATCTATCTACTGTTCCTACTAAATAACCAGTTATTCTTCTAATCCTTTCAAATTTTACGCCTTCTCCTACTTTTTTTTCTTCTGCTTTCATCTTCATTTCCTCCTCAATAATATATTTTTTATCTTCCGTGACAAGTTAAACTTGCATTTTTTACTCTCTCAATGGCGACACCTTCGCCCTCTTTTCTTCCACAACCAGGGCAAACGTCTCCAATGACACCTGTGTAACCACATACTGGATCTCTATCCACTGGGTGATTTATAGCTCCATAACCAATATTATTATCATGCATTAATCTTACAATGCTTTCAAAGGCTTCAGTGTTCATAGCAGTATCACCATCTAATTCCACATAACTAATATGTCCGCCATTAGTAAGAGGATGATATTTTCCCTCTATTTCAAGTTTTTTTGCGGCAGTAATATTATAATATACTGGAACATGGAATGAATTTGTATAATAATCCCTATCTGTTACACCTTTTATTTTTCCATAAATAGCCTTATCTATATTAGTAAATCTACCAGATAACCCTTCGGCTGGTGTTGCGATTAAAGAGAAATTCAAATTATACTTTCTCGTATACTCATCAGTTTTGTCTCTCATAAACTTAATTATTTTAATACCAAGTTCCTGTGCCTCTTTGCTCTCTCCATGGTGTTTACCAATTAAAGCTTTTAAACACTCTGCTAGTCCAATAAAACCAACTGTAAGTGTACCATGTTTTAATACTTTTCTAAGTCTATCTGTAGGTTTTAATTTTTCACTATCCATCCAAACACCTTGTCCAAGTAAAAATGGAAAATTATAAACATGTCTTTTGCATTGTATTTCAAATCTCTCTAGTAACTGATCTTTAACTAATTCAATCATTTCTTCTAACTCTTCAAAGAATCCATCTAAATCTTGTTTACCACTTACAATACCATGTTTTATTCCGAGTCTTGGTAAGTTAATTGAAGTAAATGATAAATTACCCCTGCCTGGAGTATATGAAGGTCCGTGTACATCACTAAGTACTCTTGTACGGCATCCCATATAGCCTACTTCTGTTCTATAATCATTTGGATCATAATCTGTAATATTAAATGTTGTATCTATAAATGAGAAATTTGGAAATAACCTTTTGGCTGATACTTCACATGATAATTTAAATAAATCATAGTTGGGATCACCAGGATTATAGTTTACCCCTTCTTTTACCTTAAATATTGATATTGGGAATATTGGAGTTTCATAGTGTCCTAGTCCAGCATCTGTTGCGAGTAAATAATTTTTCATAACCATTCTTCCCTCAGGAGATGTATCAGTTCCAAAATTTATTGATGAAAATGGTACTTGTGCACCTGCTCTTGAATGCATAGTATTTAAATTATGTATAAAAGCTTCCATTGCCTGATAAGTTTGTCTATTAGTCTTTTTCAAAGCCTTATCATAACTAATTTCAAACAACCTTTTAACTTCAGCTGAACATTTTGCATAATGTTCAAATTCGCCTAAATCTATTTCTATTGATTTTAATTTATCAATATCTTTCGCAACCTTATCCATATTTATAAAACCATTTAAAGTTGTAAAATCAAGATAATCAGCAATAGATTGCTTGAATTGTTTTTTAAATGTACATAAAACCCCTGGTGCTAAATAATAATCAAAGGCTGGAATACTCTGACCTCCATGCTGATCATTTTGGTTTGACTGAATAGCAATAGCAGCCAAAGCAGAATAACTCATAATATCCTTTGGTTCTCTTAAATGACCATGACCAGTTGAAAAACCATTACTAAATAATTTATGCAAATCTATTTGACAACAAGTAGTAGTACCCATTGGCATAAAATCCATATCATGGATGTGAATATAACCACTATCATGAGCCTCGGCAAATTTAGATTTCATTAAATACGCTTTAGCAAACTCTTTAGAAACAGTACTTCCATACTGAAGCATTGTCCCCATCGCCGTATCACCATCGACATTTGCGTTCTCACGTTTCGCATCTTCTTCACTGGCTGACTTTAAGCCAAGACTTTCTATGGCTTTTAAAAATTTATGTTGCTTTTTTTCACCAAAGAATATTTGTCTTGAAGCATTTCTTCTTTCCCTATATTCTTTAAACGATTCATAAACGTCCTCATAACCTTTTTTGAGTTCAGCCTCAATAATGTCCTGAATTTCTTCAATTTTTATTTTATCCTTATAATCTTTCTTTATTTTATCTATTACTTTATTATATACCTTATTAATATCTTTCTCAGTATACTTTGTTTCATCTTCATTTAAAGATATACTGTCAAAGCCTTTTTTTATAGCGAGTGCGACCTTCGTTTCATCCCACTCAACCTTTCTTCCGTTCCTTTTAACGACTTCTAATTTTACGTCTTCCTCTGCTGCGACCATACAACTTACCTCCTATACTTTCTGTCATTATTATGGCAGTTTATTCAGTAGATGTCAATAGAAAAAACGAACATTTTTAGTGGTTTTTCTAAAGAATTACGTTTTACCCTTATTTTTCAATAATTTTAGTTTTTAGTTTTTTAAATTATTTTACTTTTGCATTTTTTAACTTTTTAAAATATTACCATTTATTATTATAAAATTCATTTCACTCTTATTTTATAAGGGTTTAATTGTTTTTTGTGGGCTACACCAAAATTTAATTTTTCTTTAAAATTAAACTTTTTCAAAAAATTAATTTTTAACATTTTTTTGAATTTCCATTTTTTCCAAAATAATAAAACGCAAGAAAAAAGACTGATATAGTGGCTAAATGTTCGCTTTTATACACTACCGGCTTTTTTAAATCTTCCTAAAATTCTATTACTCATTTTTGTAATATAAAAGTGCATATCATAATAAATCATTATAATATATATAGTAATTAAAATATACGTTAGAATATACGTGCTATTTTGGAATATATTTTATTAGGTGAACTTATGCTAAAAAAAATGATAATATTTTTGTTTATAACTTTATGCATGTGTGGTTGTAACAAAGACACTGATGTGTACTCTTTTACTGATGAAGATAAAAAAATTTCTATTAACTATCCTGTTACCGGTATTGGCAAACTAGATGATGCGATTAGCTCATATATATACAATGTTAAAAATGATTACAATAAAAAGTATGGAAATAAGAAAAATACAGAGTTAAACATTTCATACTCATACAAAAAAATCAATGACAATGTAGTTAGTGTGGGACTTTTGACAAATATTTATACTGGTAAAAATATTTATAAAATTAAAACATATGCATATGACGAAAATATCGGTAAATTTTTAAGCATAGACAATATCGTAAGTGATTTAGATGTACTGGATTATGACGTCAAAACAGAAATTTTAAATAAATATAGAGATGCCGATATGGATTTTCTAGCGAGTTTTAGTTACGATTATTTTACAATTGACGGTGAGAACCTAACGGTTTATTTTAACCCAGAAGATATAGGAGATGAATATGACGAAGTTATTTATTTAGATATTCCTTTAAATACACTTGATTTACTTTTTGATACCCAAAGTGAAACAGATAACAATTTATATTTTGATTTAAAAAAGAGAAACATTGACCCAGATAATAAAGTTATTGCCCTCACCTTTGATGATGGTCCAAGCAAATATACAAATGAAATCATTGATATTTTAAAGAAAAATAATGCTGTCGCAACTTTCTTTGTAGTTGGAAATAGACTTAGTTTTTATGAAGATACTTTAAAAAATATGCTTAATACAGGTAATGAAATCGGTAATCATTCATATAGCCACAAATGGTTAAATAGACTTTCTAAGGATGAATTTATTCTTGAAATTAATAATACTCAAAACGAAGTTAAAAGAATTACTGGCTATACACCTAAAATTTTTAGGCCAACCTATGGTGGTTATAGTGATAAATTAAAAAGTTATACTGACTTAACCTTTGTTTTGTGGGATGTAGATTCTAATGATTGGAAAGTTAAAAACGCTGACAAAATTTATGACAATATTACTAAAAACACATTTGATGGCAGTATTGTTTTAATGCACGATAACCATAGATATGCTGCGGAAAGCCTAGACAAAGTTATCAAAAAACTTAAAGAAGAAGGTTATAGTTTTGTTACAGTAAGTGAACTGTTAGAGGTTAAGAAACTACGGAATGAGTAATTATGATTTAGAGGAAGTTAAATTATTAAAAGCCCAAATGGTTTTATCTGTTTTAGCAATTGTTACCGTTTTGGTATCTTTGGGGCTATCTTATAATGAGATTTTAAAGTTAAACAAAACTACTCCTCTTTTTTCTCGTAAGATGGAAAATGGTATTTTAATTTCTAACAGACTTTTGGTTTTAATCATTAGTATTGGATTTTTATATATCGATTATATTGATAAAAACATTAAACAAAAGTATAAAAAGAATAATTTACGTGATGCACAGTTACAAATAAACGCAAGTATCTTATCAGTTATCGCTTCTATTATTGTACTATATACAGCGTTTGATGGTAAAAATGGTGAAGTGGAACTGGAAAATCCAGAGTTATAGGTAAGCTTCTACAAAGACTTACATTTTCTGCGGATATGTAAAGAAACGTAAAAGTCTAGTAACATAAAGATAAATACAAAAACTTTTTATATTTTATAATTACCCTCTGTGAAGAAAAGTGTGTATTATTTAAGTATATGAGGTTGCGTTTAAGGTAATATTACAATTATTTATAAATATGGTACATATAAAAATTCGGTAGTAATTTTAACAATAAATACACAATACTTTTATAAGTAATATTTTTAGTGTAGTAGTAATATTTTACAAAGACTTACATTTTTTGAAAGAATGTTAAAAGTTGTAAAGAACGCTAGTTATATCAATCTTAAACCCACGAAAAAAAGGCCTATTTAGCCTCTTCTACTGCTCTCGTTTCTCTTACAACTACAACCTTTATAGTTCCTGGATATTGAAGACTTTCTTCAATTTTTTCTTTTATTTGGCGTGCCACTTTATGGCTTTCTATATCATTAACTTCTTCTGGTTTAACAATAACCCTAAGTTCTCTGCCCGCCTGAACAGCATAAGTTTTTTCCACACACTCTATATCATTTGCGATATTTTCTAGTTCAGTTAGTCTTTGAATATAGTTTTCTAATGAATCATTCCTAGCACCAGGTCTTGACGCAGATAAAGTATCAGCAACAGCCACTAATACAGATATTATACTTGTAGCCTCTGTATCTCCATGATGTGATGCGATAGCATTAACGACTTCTTTAGATTCATCATATTTAGTCGCAATCTTAACGCCTAACTCAACATGACTACCCTCAACCTCGTGATCAATAGCCTTACCTATATCATGAAGTAGACCGGCTCTTTTAGCAATATTAACATTTTCACCAAGTTCAGAAGCAAGGATACCTGTTAAAGAGGCAACCTCAATAGAATGTTTCAAAGCATTTTGACCAAAACTAGTTCTAAAATGAAGTTTTCCAACTAACTCTACTAATTCTGGATCCATTTTAGTAAGTCCTAATTCAAATAAAGCATTTTGACCATACTCTAAAACCTTGGCTTTCATATCATTTAAAGTTTTATCATATACTTCTTCAATTCTACCAGGATGAATTCTACCATCTTTTATTAATGTCTCTAGTGTCTCTCTAGCTATCTCTCTTCTATATGGATCGAAGCTAGATAAAACAATAGCTTCTGGGGTATCGTCAATTATTAAATCCACACCAGTAACAGCTTCGATAGTTCTTATATTTCTACCTTCTCTGCCAATTATTCTACCCTTCATTTCATCGTTTGGAAGTGTTACCACGGTAACAGTTTGCTCACTAGTAACGTCCGCAGCATATTTTTGCATTGATGATACTAATAAAGTTTTAGCCTTTTTATCAGCATCAAGTTTAGCCTCTGCTTCCCTATCTTTAATATAGGCCGCAATTTCTAAATCCATAGTTTCTTCAATTCTTTTCATGATGACATTTCTGGCTTCCTTTTTAGTATATCCGGAAATTTTTTCTAATTCTTGTAATTGTTTTTCTTTTGAGTTTTCTAATTCCACTTGCTGGTTTTGAATATCTTTTTGTTTGTTTAATAAATTATTTTCTTTGTCCTCCAGCATCTTTTCACGCTTTTGCAGTAATTCATCACGATGATCCATACTCTCTTCACGTGATAGAAGTCTTTTTTCAGAATCTTTTATCTCTTGTTTTTTTTCCTTTATTTCTTTATCTGTTTCTTTTTTTATTTTATGTGATTCTTCTTTAGCCTCTAGTATGCTGGTTCTTTTTAATTTATCGGCTTCTTTTTTAGCATTTTCCAGTATTTCTTCTGCCACTTTTGAAGCACGTAAACCTTTTACATAATTTAGTATTATCATAAAAATAATACCTACAAAAAGTCCAATTATGACTAGCAAAATGGAGAAAATAATGTTTGTCATTTTGCCTCCATATTCTAATGCGAAGTACTACTCCACATATTTATATTGTATACTATGTTTGTTTGATAAGTCAAGAGAAAAAAGCAATCCTTATTCTGACTGCTTTTCTTCTGCTTTTGTTACTACACCGGCACCATTTTGAATCTCTTTTATTTTCTTTAGTATTTCCTCTTTGACTTTCGGATTAGATTTTAAATACTCTTTTACATTTTCCTTGCCTTGACCTATCTTGTCGCCCTTATAAGAATACCAAGCACCTGATTTATTAATAACCTCTAGTTCAGAGCCAATGTCTACTATCTCACCTTCTAAAGATATTCCAGTACCATACATAATATCTACTTGGCAAGTTTTAAATGGTGGAGCCATCTTATTTTTTACTATTTTAATATTCGTTTTATTTCCAATTATATCAGTACCAAGTTTTATTTGTTCACTTCTTCTTATTTCCATTCTTATTGAAGAATAAAATTTCAAGGCACGTCCACCTGGGGTAACTTCAGGATTACCAAATACAACTCCAACTTTTTCACGTAACTGGTTAATAAAAATAGCAATTGTTCCTGTTTTATTAACAATACCAGCAAGTTTACGCAAGGCTTGACTCATTAGTCTTGCTTGAAGTCCGATATGTGAATCACCCATTTCCCCCTCAATTTCAGCCTGTGGTACAAGAGCTGCGACTGAATCAATAACAATTATACTAATTGCACCACTTCTAACTAAGGCTTCAGTTATTTCTAGGGCCTGCTCTCCATTATCTGGTTGTGATAAAAGTAATTCATCTATATCTACCCCTAATCTAGCAGCATACTGCGGATCTAATGAGTTTTCAGCATCAATAAAGGCAGCCTTACCACCAGCCTTTTGAGCCTCCGCAATAGCGTGCAATGCAAACGTAGTTTTACCACTTGATTCTGGGCCATATATTTCGACAATTCGCCCTTTAGGATATCCTCCTATTCCAAGAGCATTGTCAACAGAAATACTTCCGCTTGAAATAACATCTATTTCTTTAGTTGGATTATCTCCTAGTTTCATAATTGAGCCTTTTCCAAATTGTTTTTCGATATCAGCTAATACTTGTTTTAAATTTTGATCTGTTTCTTTGGTAGTTTTTACCATTGTGTTTTCCTCCTTTGACTGTCATTACAAGTTCATTTTATATTATTTATAATAATATGTCAACACTTTTTGCGAACATTTATTTGTTTTTCCTCCTTTCATTACATTTCACTACTCCGACTAATAATATACTGTGTTTTTTTGCAAATTACTTCTTTTTTTTCAAAAAAAATGAAAAAATTTATCATATCCAAATTTTCCCCAAAAATTACTAATAGTTTAATATGTCATTAACGTATAACTTACAGTTATGCGATATTCGTAAAGAAAAGAAAAAATATTTAATAAGAAGAAAACACAAAAGAAGATTAAGAAAAAAAGATATTGTAAAACGTAGAATAATAATTACAGCATCACTCTTCTGTTTAACTTTTATGCTTGTCATAGGTTATTCTGTCTTTAATACAAATATCAACCTATCTGTCAAAGGCAACATCTACAACAAAAAAGATTTATGTTTCGAAACATCTGATAATGGAGATGGCACAAATGCAACTATAAACTGGACTGGTACTAATTAATATTACTACATTCAAAAAGCAGTATTTACTGCTGTTTTTTGAATTTTAAAATCAATATTCTCTATAAATCAAATGCTCTAACTTTTCATCTAATATTTGATTATTAACTATTTTGTCTCTTAACGGTTTCGCCATTATCTTATAATTTTCTAGTTCTGATACTGGTATCCATTCAAATACACTATCTCCATCCAAAGAATGAAAATTATTCGCTACGCTGTCTTCTGCAATAGTTAACAAGTAATACAAACCAATCTCATGATACTTTGTCTTTGGAGAATCTAAAAACATCTCCACTATATATTTTAGCCTTGGCTTAGTTTCCAATTTTAGTTCTTCTTTTAACTCACGAACAATCGCCGTATTACTATCTTCATGAACATCAATACGCCCACCAGGAAACATATATCTCCCATTTTCTTGGTTTTCTAAAAGAATCTTAGTCCTATCCTCATTATAAATAATCGCTCCAACTCTCGCTCCAAACCTAGAGCCTTCTTCTTTAATCGTTATCACCATATCTATCACCCACCATAAATATACACCTTTTTCTATATATGATCAACATTAACCGCTTTCCTTTCGACCGATAAAAAAATCAAGGACTTACCTTGATTCTACAATTAATTTAATAGCAGTTCTCTCTTCGCCATCAATGACGATATCAGTAAAAGCAGGAATACAAATTAGATTCTTTCCGCTAGGTGCCACAAAACCTCTAGCAATCGCAATCGCTTTAATTGCTTGATTAAGTGCTCCAGCACCTATCGCCTGCATTTCTACTGTACCTTTTTCCCTAAACACATTCGCAAGTGCACCAGCTACGGAATTAGGATTAGATTTAGCTCTTACTTTTAATATTTCCATATTTTTTCATCCTCCTTTACAGTTTAATTATATGAACACTGTAATCATTTAGAACAAAAAAATCATATTCTCTTCACCGTCACCACCAATAACTTTCCTACATTCGCTCCATATAAACACGTCTGGAACACTACTGCTTTATCATCAGCATCAACTTGTTTCTTGGCTCTTTAGCGTATCAATACTCTTACCTTTAGCCATATAAAAGCGTAAAAAAAAAAGCACTAAAAAAAGCTAAAGTCAAAACCCCGGTAATAAACAAAAAACTAATAAATTTGTGTCTCAGAAAATACCTCCATTACTTAATAGATAAATTCATCTTATCCTTAAGCATATGTAGAATCTTACTATTTTTCTTATCTAAAGACTCTATAATTTTTCTGTTTACACTTACAAACTTAAGCCAAGCCTCAGCCTCTTCATCATCAATATGCGAAGTCTCCGGTAAATTCTTCATCGCAAGTTCCAAGGTCTTTTCCCTACTAATAAAATCCTCTAAATGCTGGACACACTGATAAGCATAATCAATTCTGTGGCCTCTCTCAACCTCACTAAAACTAGTATTTTCCCTTTGAATACTCCTTTGCTCAATCTCATCCATCGTAAGTTCAGCATCAAACTTCAACCCTAAAGCGTGAATTTGTTTAATCAAACCATATCGCATATCATCAGAAAGCATAGATAAATTACTACTCAAAACATCATTGACAGAATATAATCCATACTCCGTTGGAAGCCAAATACCAATAGATTTTAGATCATCATTTAGTCTAATATTCTTATTTTTTGTCATAAATTATCTCTCCCCTATAAACAAAATTATATCATACCAAAGACCAAATAACAAACCAAAATTTAAAAAGTCCTTACCTCGCCTTTCCAAAAGACGCTTCTATATTTACATTATAAGAAAGTGTTTCAAGTTTTTCTCTTAGTTCGCTTTCCACAAAAATCATCTTATTCATAAGTTTCTTAATATCCTGTACCTTCAAATATTTTGAATACTTCTCTATAATTTTATCTCTATATCTCACAACATCTTCAAGTACCAACGCAACATCTGACGAATCCGTTTCATCCTCATCGTTAAGTATAAATACCAAAAAATTCAAATAATCATTAATTTGATGAATAATCTTCTTTTTGATAACACTTTCTATCAAGTGTGGTTTCACCAGCAAAACATTATCCACCTTTATACCCTCATACTTTATATTATTTTTAGGCCTTACCTTAAAGCCAGAAATCTTAGTCGAATCAATATAAATAACTTCTTTATCATCATTTTTTTGACATACATAAGTCTTAGACATTTTCATCAACTCTTTTCTAATAAATCTGGTCTTCTTTCTTTAGTCTTTCTCAAAGCCTCTTCATTTCTAAACTTCTCTATATTAGCGTGATGCCCAGATAAAAGTACCTCTGGCACCTTCATGCCTCTAAAATCAGTAGGCTTAGTATACACTGGATAATCAAGTAAATTACCATTAAAAGATTCCTTCAAATGGCTTTCTTTTTCAATAACCCCATCTATCAAACGCACCACACTATCCGTAATAGCCATACTCGCAATCTCTCCACCAGTTAATACATAGTCCCCAATACTAATCTCCATATCAGCTAAAGAAAGAATACGTTCATCAAAACCCTCATAGTGACCACATATAAGTATTATATGCTTCTCATTTGATAAATCATAGGCTATTTTTTGTTTATAAGGTACCCCTTGCGGCGTCATAATAATTACCTTCGTATCAGCACCCTTTAAATCATTTACTGCATCAAATATCGGCTGACACATAAGAACCATGCCCTTGCCGCCACCATAGCCATAATCATCCACTCGCTTGTGCGGATCCTTACTATAATCTCTTATATCATGGACCCTTATCTCTACGCATTTTTTATCTATAGCCCTTTTAATAATCGACGTATTTAAAAAGCCATCAAACATACTAGGAAAAATCGTTAAAATATCAATTTGCATCAATTAATCCCTCGATCCTTGTAAGTTCTATCTCTTTTTCCGTAGCCTTTTTAACAAACTCGTCCACATAAGGCACTAATATATCTTTTTCACCGTTATATATAACCATTAATTTTTGCAGTTTGCCTTTTTGTATCTGTTTCAAAACACCAATATTCTTATTCTTAAAATAAACATTTGCCCCAATAAGTTCAGCGTCTAATACGCTAGGAAACTTATAATCATCTCTTTTTATATATACATCAAAACCCTTATACTTTAGAACATTATTTATATTATCTATGCCCTCAAACTTTACCATGTCGTAGCACTTATGTACCCTATATGAAGTAATTATAAGTTCATCATTATTTATATATATATGACTTCCCCTTTTAAAAATAATATCTTTATAATCAAAATCAGAAAGTATCCTAACTTCACCCTTTATACCATGGGTATTTACTACTTTACCTATCTTAAGCATTAAATCACCTACTCATTTCATATAAAATTATACTAGTCGCAACCGCAACATTTAAACTCTCACAAGCCTTATTCATCTTGATATAAATGTAATCATCACACATATTTAAAACTTCTTCACTAACGCCATTTCCTTCGTTCCCCATTATTATAACAAACTTCTCCGGTTTTGAAACATTTTTTAATGATTTTGAAAAATTTACCTTGGTACCAAAAATCTTATAGCCCATACCCTTTAACTCATTTATTATTTTAGTAACGTCATAAACCACAATATTTATATGAAATATCATACCTTGAGATGCTCTTATAACCTTGGAACTATATATATCAGCACACCTTGGGCTTAAAATAATCGTCCCTATATTAAACGCCACCGCACTTCTTATAATAGTACCTATATTCCCAGGATCTTGCACATCATTTAAAATCAAAATATTGCCCAAAATCGCAACTTCTTCCTTCTTCTTACACACTCCCATAACCTTATAAGGCGTATCTAAAGAAGATAACTCTCTCATAATTTCTAAAGAAACATAAGAAATAGAAACGCCCGCCTCATACTGCGTATCATCTACTAAAAGTACTTCTTTTAAATATCCAGCCTTCCTTGCTTCCTCCACTAGATGTTCACCCTCTACTAAAAATAAGCCTGTCTGATCTCTATATTTTTTTTGTTTTAACTTCTTCAAATCCTTAATCTTTGAATTATTTAATGACGTATAAAACATATAATCACCTACATCAATTATACACCAAAAAAAGGCTTTATGTCCATAAAACCTTATCCCTCACACGACTCATTATAAGCATATGAATATATCGTGCCATCAAAAGAAACATTTACAAAATTATCGTCCCCTATAACACTTTTATCCTTAATATCCTTAAACTCTTGCATATCCAAATAGCCATCATTTTTAAGCATATTCAAAGTAATCTCACAGCAAAAAGCATTATCGGCACATTTACCCTCATCATCCGTAGTAAGACACGCACACTGTTCAAAACTATTATCCTCAGCCTTTTTTTGCATAGAAAAAGCATTCGCCGCCACATATTCCTTCGCCGCATCCACAAATAAAGTCTTTTGAGCATCCGAAAGTTCCGTCCTATTTTCACTTATTGTCCCAGAAATCACTGGCGTTATCAAAACCGCAATTATCCCCAAAATAACTATCACACCAAGAAGTTCTACCAAAGTAAATGCATTTTTCATTCATATCACCCACCATCATTATATGGTAGCGAAAGTTTGAAGTCAAGACAAAGTTTTTTAAAGTAGCTACACGGTTATCCAATATTTACTCGTGTACTTTTTTGCATCTTTTTCTTAAGATTTTTGGTATCTAACTTTCCATAACTATATATTAGACATAAAAGTAACTAAATTTTCTATTGAAGATTTTTTGAGTTCATAAGAAGGATGAACATATAACTTAAATGTTATTTCTATCGAAGAATGTCCAAGCAATTCACTAAGTGTCTTTATATCCATTTTAGATTCTATAGCCCTAGTTGAAAAAGTATGACGCGTTGTATGAAATTTATTTTTCTCTATTCCGCATGCCTTTAAAGTTCTATGATAAAAGCTTTGAAATAATCTAGGATCATATTTTTTTTCACAGCCAGATAAAATATAATCTTTATCCGCCCCTCTAAACGTTTGAAGATACGTAACCAAAAAAGAGGGAAATGGAATAGTACGGCTAGACTTATCACTCTTTGGACTACTTGCGATAAGCACCGTTTTAGTAGGAATATTTTCATTAGTATTTCTAATCCTCTCTATCGTTCTTTTAATTGTTAAAGAATTATTACCAAAATCAATGTCCTCCCATTTTAAACCGCTTACCTCACCAACCCGAAGACCCGTATAAAGGCAAAGTAAAAGGCACACCTTTCTTACATTAAGATTAGTCGTAAGCATATTCTCTAAAGCCATTTGTTGACTTTTAGTAAGTATAATTATCGGCTTTTGAACAGTTTTAAATTTAATACTCTTTAAATTAGGATAATTATGAAGATATTCCTTATCATAAGCATAATCTATCGTAGCCCTAATAATATACATTAACTTCTTTTGCGTTGAAATAGCAACCCTCCTCTCACAAAGTTCCTTAAAAAACTCCTCTACCATATCTTTAACTAAACTACTTATTATCGTAGCCCCTATCTTTTTATCCAAATAAGTTTTCATCATATTCTCATAATTAAGAACAGACTGTCTTTTTATATTGGTTTTTGATTTTAACCATATTCTTGATACTTCTTTAAAAGTATACTCCATAAATAAATACCTCACTTTACTATATACTTATCCCCGTATCCTTTTATTTAATAGTAATTATCTATTATTAATTACCACCCCCAAAAACCTATGAATACAAAAAAAATACAAGTTTTTAACCTTGTAACTTTTTTATTACATAATTACTTTTACCACTACTTTAGTTTTTCGTCCAGTCTTTCATCTAATCTTTGAATTAAAAATTGAACATCTTCTATATCTTTTAATTTAATACCACTCGCAAATCTATGACCACCGCCACCAAAATCTTCAGCAATATCATTAATAACTATATTTCGAGATCTAATAGACACTCTATAATAGTCATTGACTGTATCATACGTTGCTGTACACCAAATAAGCATCTCTTTAATAAAATTAAAATCATTTATCATATTGCCAGGGACTGCAGGATCAACACCATATTCATTTAACACATCTGAACTAATTATAATATAACCTACACCATGCTCTGTAAGCGTAAAGTGACTAGATATATATCCATGAAAAATAATCTCCTTAAATGTCCTTTCATATAAATTATTATAAATACTAGTAACATCTAAATCAAAAGTCATTAAATAAGCTGCGGCATCAAAAGCATCCACACTAGTAGAAGAAAACATAAACCTATTCGTATCCGAAACTAAACCAATATATAGTTTCTCTGCTGCACTTTTGTTCATTTTAAGTCTAGTATTCAAAGTAAGTTCAACAATCATTTCTGCTGCCGAAGTAGCCTTGTCATTTATCCACTCAAGTTCACACATTTTCTCCATAAAAGGATGATGATCTATCTTTATAGAATTTTTAAATTCTAGTGGATTTACCCCATCTACCCTTTTAGCATTCGGTGTATCTGTAACAATAAGTAAAGCATCTTTCATAGACTCATCATACTTATCAAGTAATCCCATATACTTAAATTTATTCGCAGACGCTCCAATAACATAAACTTCCTTTTTAGGAAACGTATTCTTTATTATCTCGCCAAGTCCAATAGAACTACCAAGCGCATCAGGATCAGGTCCAATATGTCTTGCGATAACTATTTTATCAGCCTTTTTAATCTTTTTGTATATCTTTGTATATATAGACATAACTATCACCGGTTTCTATTTTATAAGTTTATAAGTTTCTCTTGCAATTACAATCTCTTCATCAGTAGGCACAACATACACTGGCAAAGAAGAATCATCAGTAGTTATTATACCACTATTTATCTTTGAAAACTTATGTATTTTTTCATTTTTATCATTATCTATTTTAATACCTAGTTTAGATAAACCCTTTAAAACACTTGCTCTAAAGCGCACTGCATTTTCTCCTACACCGCCACATAGTACAATCGCATCTATCTTATCCATCATAATTACATAAGAAGCAATATAAGATATAATCCTGTTTATATACATCTTATTAGCCAAAATAGCCTTTTTATCACCTTTATCTATAAGTTTTTCTAAATCTCTATTGTCTGATGCACTAGGACAAATACCCTCTAAACCACTTTTAGTATTCAATATCTTATCGATTTCTTTCATAGAAAGTCCAGTTACCTCTAAAAGATATGGAATTATACTATAATCAATATTACCACATCTAGTTCCCATCATAAGTCCCGCATTAGCGGTAAATCCCATAGAAGTATTAAATGACTTACTAGATTTTACTGAAGTTACGCTCGCACCATTACCAATATGACAAATAATTAAATTAACCTTACGTTCAAAAATCTTTTCCATTTGACTAGTAATATATGCACAACTAATACCATGAAAACCAAACTTTCTAATTTTATATTTTTCATACCACTCATAAGGAACCGCATAAAGATAGTTTTCTTTTGGTATTGTATGGTGGAAAGCAGTATCAAAAACCAAAACTTGTTTCATCTTTGGGGCAACCTCTCCAAAAGCCTTTATACCTGCGATATGTCCAGGCATATGCACCAAAGAAAGTAACGTAACCTTCTCAAGTCTCTTTATCTCATCATCATCCACTAAAGTAGGCTTATACTTACCCGCTCCATTTACTATTCTGTGTCCCACGGCTTTTATCTCATCAAGAGATTTTATAACATTATTTTCTATTAAAGCATGCATTAAAACATCCACTGCATCTCTATGATTTTTAAGATCCTTTTGATATTCTTTAGTTTTACCATTAATAATTATTTTATAGGTACTTCTGCCTCCTATTTTTTCTATATAACCATATACAAGTTCTTCCTCAAATGGCATATTATATAATTTAAATTTGAGTGATGAACTTCCCGCATTTACTGATAAAACTTTCATAGTATCCCTTCCTATCTTTACTACAAACATTATACAGTAAAAGCCCAAAAAACACAAAATATTTTATATTAACTAGTTGTTATATAAATATTTATATAGTATAATTTAAACAGGGAATCTTAACACTTGAGTGCTTGCCCCTGCTTTCGTAAGAAAGTAGAGGCTGATAGTGATGACTAAAAAAGATTTTTTTATTCTGACACCCGTTATAATCATTATACTTCAAATTGGCCTACTTTTTATACTAATAAAATAGTAAGCCATCATAAAAGCACTCAATCTAGCATAGATTAAGTGCTTTAACCAAAATTACTGGTGAGTACTCAACAAGCCAAAGTTAAGTATTCCCTTTTTTATTTTATGCAAATTACATTGACATATTCATGTTAACATATTTATTGAGTTTTATCAAAAGTTTTCTCGGCATAAATAGCTTATAAACATATATAGCATTATTCGCAAAAAGTTGCACTTGACTTTTTAATTAATAAAACAAATCAAAAGAAGGCCTAATTTCAAAAGCCTCCTAAATATCCTAAATCTTTAGTCTTACTTTTACTCATACTATCTATAAAAGCGTCAAATTCATTATCAGCATAACTAGCAATAGCCTTATCTACAATAATTTTAAAAGTTGGTATATTATTCTTGTTCAAAACCTCTAAAATTTCATCAACTACATCTGGCGTAATATTTACAGCCTCGCCATTTGAATTCTTTTTTGTAATAGTTATTGAAGGTCTTCCTCTTTTCATACCAAAATAATTTTTCATATCAAATTCTTTTAGCCAAGAAACATCATGTTCAAATTTAAAGCCTAAAAATTTCTTGCAAAAAGTAACAATATCAGAATACTCATTAAGATTATTGTCAACTATATATTCATAAACATCCGCAATAGAATTATTAAGTTTACAGGTTTCATTTGCGAGCCTAATCTTATCCTCCACTGATAAAACCTTACAAGATAAATCTAACCCCTTTATAGCCTCTAGTAATATTTCAATATCACTATCAATGCTTTCAAAGAAGTTAGCCTCTGCTAGACAAAGATTATACTCAATCTCAACTGCAATTGCATTTCCTTCAAAATACTCAAGTAAAGCATTTACATTTGTTGGTAATTCACCATATTTACGGCAAATATCTTTTATAGATAAACCATTGAATAACAAATCAATAATAATTTTAGTTTCTTTTAGCAATCCCTTTTTATCACGCATGCTATGATACATAACAATAGTTCTAAACTTATGTGGAATATTCTCAAAGTCAAAATCCCTATCATCTTTTTTCATACTATAATAAGTATTAACAACATTACTATTTAATAAATGTGCACATGTATTAAAGTCATTAGTTCTACATAAATACTCAATAACTAAATCATCATCAGCCCATTCAGCCGGCTCGCCAAACCATTTTTGACCACTATTAGAAGTACATAAATACCCTAGTACCTCGTCCTTATCTCTAAACATCATATCATCCCCTATGTAATGCCACATATTATAGCAGATTTTACAAAAATTGCAAATTATTAATTTTCAAAATTTATTTCATAATCTATTATTCCAACCGGTCTTTTATCAAACTCTTCTTTCGTAATAACACACTTATCAAATATCGCACCCTTATCAGCATTCGCTGAATTATAATTATAAATATATTCTTCAATATTATTTACATAAGTATCGTAATCACCCGCTATTAAATATTTATTTAATGTTACCTCATCATTTACAAATAACTGTGAATACTTGCTATCTCGTGGTTTTACAAGTCTTATAACATTATTTCCACATTTAACCTCAATAGTTATTATATCAATCTTTTCCTCATCTATATATTGACCATTCTCATATACATTAGGAACATATTTTTTTATAACTACACCGTTAAGGGTTTCCTTTAATACTTTACTCATTGTTCGCCCCCTCATACATATTTTCAATAATTACCCCCACAGTTGAGGCACATACACCTTTTAAAGATACTACCTTTTTAAATACCTCAGATAAATACTCTTCCTCTGTTTCATAGTCATTTAAAGGAAGTATATCACACTCTTTATTATAATCAATATTTATTTTATATAACATTCTAATTATCTCATCCATGTTTTCTAATATAAAACTTCTTTTATCTTCCAAAGATAATTCATTAAATACATTTATATAATTACTATAATTGTTTACCATTTTGCACTCCTTCTTTATTCTTACTAGGCTTAGAAGCCGCAAGTTGTTGTTTTGCTTCTTCAAAAGCCTGTTCATTAGGAACTCCCGCTTTAGCAGTTTCTAATTTTATCCATTTTCTGGCTTGCGCAATTTCTCTTGCATGTTCATTTATTTTGGCAAATTCTAGTATAA
>CAKOWU010000008.1 GCA_934129885.1 uncultured Bacilli bacterium
TGCATTTGAGTTAAATTATTCTTTTTTCTACATTCAGCTATAAATTTTCCTATTTTAATCTGATTCATATTTTTTACTTCCTTCACTTTAAGTGTAAATTATTATCTAAAAAAAATACACAGACTAATCGTTGAGTGGGGTATTTTTTTTATCAACGATTAGTTGAATTGTTATAATTTGTGTGATAACTTGTAATTTGTTATTTATTCTTTTTAATTAGTTTGAATATATTTATAAATATTAAAACTAATAATATTATAAATAAAGTCAGTATTAACCAAGGTTCCAGCATTACATCAATAGTAGCAGTTTGTATCATAAATTCCCAGTCTGTTCCTCCAAATACGAAATCTTCTTTTTTCAAGCACCATAATGAGATTGAAATAGGAACAATAATAGTCAATATCAACTGAATAATTCCCATCTTCTTATCTCGCTTTATTAGAGTAAGAATACCAGATATAATACCTAGTCCTGTTATCAATCCAATTACCAAATCCATAATATTTACCTCACTTTCAAATTACTATTTGTCTTTCAGTTTATATTATATCATTTTATTTACTTAAAATATTAAAATGTTGGTTAATTTTACTGAAATCATGTTATACTAATTTTAGTTAGTAGTTATTACTGCCTATAATTATTGCTTATAATGGTTGCTTTACCAGAACCATAAGGGCTCCATTGAGGAATCTGTTCGGAAAATCCGAACTTACATATATGAATCATTCGAAAGAATGATTTTTTTGTGTTTATAAATCATCCATCCAAAAAAGAAAAGTTGAAATGATATGTAAGTTTGCTTATGTAGAATACTCTTTTACAAACAGAAGTATTATAAGTCTTAAAAACACTAATATAGCCTATGTAAAATCCCATATTTTAAAAGTTAAAGACAATGACTACTTAATATTTGAAGATAGTGAAAATGTCTTTATAAACGGTTATAATAACAAAATTAAGTTTAAAAATTGGT
The DNA here is from genome assembly GCA_934129885.1 of uncultured Bacilli bacterium. Lineage (GTDB taxonomy): Bacteria > Bacillota_I > Bacilli_A > RF39 > UBA660 > Coprosoma. Next base: position 980 of record CAKOWU010000008.1, read on the forward strand.
GTTAGTATAGATATATAAACATGAGATTTGGAAACATTTAATCTAAATTCATATTATATATTGCACATACAACTTGCAAACGTTCATCATATCTATTCATGGGATTTCCATAAGTTTCTTTAATTATTCTATATATTTTAATACTTCTATTAGTATGTTCAATTTTGATTCTTATTGATGATAAAGCTTTATTGTATTTTTTTCTCACATTAAATTTTAAAAGAATGTGTTATTCGCCTTCAGATAAAAAGGTCAAAGTTTTATACTCTTTGACCGATATTTTTAACATTTATAGTTTTTTCTTCATTTATTAAGGCTTCTACTATTTGGGTTTCTACTTTGTCTTTAATGACTTTGCTGACTTTTCTTGCACCATATTCTTTATAATTACTTAATTCTACGATATCGTCATTAATGTTACCTGAAAATTTTATATCAATTTTATTTATATATTTTTCTTTTAAATCTTTTAGTTTTAACTGTACTATTTTATGGATATCATCTTTTGCTAGTTCTTTAAAGGTAACTACTTTATCTACTCTATTCATAAATGGAATGGAAAATTTACTATCTAATTTAGTATTGATGTTATTTTCTTTATTGAAGCCTACATTTATACTATGGAAGCCAACGTTTGAGGTCATGATAATTACGACGTTATCAAATCTTACTATATTTGATTTACTATCTTTGATTTTCCCTTCGTCTAATACTTGGAGAAATAGGTTTATGATATCTGGGTGGGCTTTTTCTATTTCATCTAGGATTAGGACTGAATATGGTTTGTTTTTTATTTCGTCTAGTATGTTATTATTGTCATTATAGCCTACGTATCCTGGTGGCGCTCCGACTATTTTACTTATTGAATGGGGTTCTTTATATTCGCTCATATCTAGTTTGATGACATTTTTTCTTCCTACTAAGTTTTCGGCGAAGGTTTTAGCAAGTAATGTTTTTCCGACGCCTGATGGGCCGCAGAAGAGGCAGGAATAATTTTTATCGTTTAATCCTAGTTTTATTTTTTTGGCTAAATCTGAAACTATTTTAATGGCTTCTGTTTGACCAATGATTTTACTATTTAAAATTTTTTCTGTTTGTTTGATGATTGATTTTTTTTCATTTAAAAGTTCATAAACTGGGACGTTTGTTTTTTCACTAATTACTTTGGCGACCAGAGTGGCTGTAACTTTTTTATTATGTTTTTTATAGAGAGAAAGTTCTAGTTTGTTTATTTCATTCATTACTCTATGTTCTTTATTTTTATAGGCTGAGGCACTTTTGAAGTCATTATTTTTGATGGCTGTTTTTTTGCTTTTTATGATTTCTTTTAGTTTTTTATTATAATCTTTATATTTAAGATAGTTTTTACTTTCTTTTAGACTGGCCTTGGCGCATACTTCATCTAATACGTCAATTGATCTATCTGGCTCATGTCTATTATGAATATATTTTGCCGAAAGGTTTACGATTAGGTTTATTACGTTATCATCTATTATAACGTTATGGTAACCTTCATATATATTTTTCAAATTATTTAAGATAGCGATTGTTGTTTTTTTATCGGGCTCTTCTATATAGACTTTTTGAAATCTTCTTTCGAGTGCGCTATCTTCTAAAATGTATTTTTTATATTCATCGGTTGTCGTGGCACCAATACATCTTAAGGTTCCGCGTGCTAAGGCGGGTTTAAAAATATTTGAAGCGTCTATAGCACCTTCGGCTCCTCCTGCACCTACAAGGGTATGAATTTCGTCGATAAATAATATTATATTATTATCTTCTTCTATTTCTTTTAGAATTTTATTAACTCTTTCTTCAAATTCGCCACGGTATTTGGTACCGGCCACACAACTACCCATATCTAGATTGATTATTCTTTTATCTTTTAATGATATTGGGGCGTCGCCTCTTACTATCATATTAGCAAGTTCTTCTACTATGGCTGTTTTACCTACTCCTGCGTCTCCTATTAATATTGGGTTGTTTTTTGTTCTTCTGGTTAGTATTTCTAACACTCTTTGTATTTCTTTATCACGGCCGGTAACGGGATCTAGATTCCCTGACAAGGCTTTTTTATTGAGATCTACACCAAGTTCATCTAATAATAATTTTTTATTATTTTTTGAGGTTGCCAGTCTATATGTAAAATCATTATATAGTTCATCTATGTCAATGCTCATGCTTATTAGTATTCTAATTGCGACACCTTCACCTTCTTCTAGAAGACTTTCAAACAAGTGGTTTATTGTGACAATTCCTTCATTATTATCTTTGGCATCTATACTTGCGTTTTCAATGACTCTTTTAAGTAAAGGGGTATAAAGGAAAAATTCGCTTTTTTTGCTGCCGATTCCAACAACATTTATTACTTCCTCTTTAAATACTTTGTATGTTAATTTATATTTTTTTAATTTTGTACTAACATTATTATCTTTTTTTAGTATGGCAAGTAATAGATGTTCTGATGAAACGTATGGATGATTTAAGTTCATCATCTCCTCTTTGGCACTTACCAATACTTTACGAGCACTTTCTTCAAAATTGCTAAACATATTTTTCTCCTCTCTATAACATTCTATGATTATTGTGGGTAAAAATAATATTTTTTAATCAACAATTTTTTTATATATGGAAGGAAATGGGAAAAAAATTTTTAGTAATACGAAGTTTTTTGTTTGTTATAGTTTTTGCTTATGATATTTAATGGTTTATGGAGGTTTTTTGCAATATATTGTATATTTATTTTTTTGAATTACAATTTTTCTTTGCTATTTCGCATTGAACCAGGGTATTTTATATTTTTGTGTAGTAAATCATGCAGAATTAGAAAAAAACAGACTACTCTGTTTTTGCGGCTTTAAAAGAAGTGGTAAGTTTTTAATTGATAATGCTTTGGATAAAGGCATCAAAAATTTTAATGGAATTTTTATCCATTAGGTATTCTGGGTGCCACTGAAGACCTATGATAAATTTTTTATTTGGGTATTCTACGCTTTCTATTATTCCGTCCTCACTATAACTAGATATTTTAAGCTCATTAATTTCAAAATCAACTTTGTCATTATGTGCGCTATTGACGGGGATAATTTCTTGTTTCAATATATCATACAATTTTGTTCTTTTTTTTATTTTTACGTTATGAATATATTTGTTTGGATCTCCGACATGATTTTTAGTTATTATTTTTTCTGTCATATCAAATTTTGTTCTTGTTTTAGCAAACATTGAACAGATACACTGAAAACCGGCACATATTCCAAGAAGTGGTTTATTATGTTTTATAGCATGTTTTATTATATATTCATCAAAATTATAAAACGTGGTGCCACCTTGAAGGATAAATGCGTCACATTTATCCAAAATATAATTTAGTTTTTTTTCATTTATTTTATCATCGCCTACTTTTATATCAGTATAAAATTTATTTTCTGTAGGCAAGAGTAAGATTGGCACTATATCGTTATACGCTACTAGGACTTTTCTTATGTATTCGTTACTTTGAAAGATTTTTTGGTTATCGATATTATAATATGTTCTACCAACGATTCCAACTATTTTCATGATTTTCCTCCTTTATTTTAAGTATATCAAATTGCTTTGTTATATACTACAATATTTAAGAAAAAAATCTAGAATAATCTAGATTTAGGCTTTTAATAATTCCATTGCTTTACGCATTTTTGCGTCGTACTTAACCATTTCAATACCACCAAATAATTTAAGGAATTCTTCTTTTTCCATTTGGTATTTTTCAGCATATTTTTCGGCTTCTTTATCTGCTTCTTCGTCAGAAATTTCTATTTTTTCTTGTTTAGCAATTTCTTCTAACATAAGTCTTTGTTTAATTCTTTTATTGGCTTCTGGTATCATTTGGTCTCTTAGAGCTTTTTCGTCAGAGCCTGTAAACTGATAGAACTGTTCTAATGATAGGCCTTGAGCCGCTAAATTTTGTTTATATTGATCCATCATGCGGTCTAGTTCTTCTTCGGTCATTACTTCTGGTATTTCTACTTCTACTTCTTTTGCCGCAGCATCTAATAACTCATCTATATATTTATTTTCTATATCATTTTCTTTATGCATTAAAAGATTTTCAGATATTTTTGCTTCTAAGGCTTCTTTCGTATCTACGTCTTCCATCCCTAAATCAGCGAAGAATTCTGCATCTAGTTCTGGAATTTTTATTTCTTTGACTTCACTTACAGTAACTTTGAATACAGCTTCTTTACCTTTTAAATCTTCGGCATGATATTCTTCTGGGAATGTTACTTTTATATCTTTAGTTTCTCCCTTTTCCATACCTATTACTTGTTCTTCAAATCCAGGTATAAATGTTCCACTGCCTATTGTAAGTGGGTAGTTTTCAGCTTTACCACCTTCAAATGGTACACCGTCTACACTACCTTCATAATCTATAACTGCAATATCGCCATCTTGAACTTTTCCTTCTTTGATAACGTTTTCAGCATATTTTTTTAACATATTATTTATTACTTCTTGAATTTCTTCTTTAGTTACTTCAGCCTTTTCTTTATTTACTTTTAAGTCTTTATATTTACCTAGTTTAACATCTGGTTTTAGAGTTAAAACGTAGTTAAATGTCACTCCATCTTTATCTAGTTTTTTTACTTCGATTTCTGGGCGCGCTACTAAATCGTCAACGACATCTTTGGCTTTTTCAAGCATTTCCATATATGATTTTTCTGTTACTGAATCTGCGGTTTCTATTAAAATGTTTTGTTCATAATTTCTTAAAATCATATTCTTTGGAGCTTTTCCTGGCCTAAAGCCATCTATTTTTACTTTTTTAGCAATTTTATTATAGGCTTTATTATATGCTTCTTCCCATTCTTTTCCATTTACTGTTATTTCGATTTCTTTTGTTTTACTCATTTTTCTTCTCTCCTTTTAAATCCATACCCCAAAAATTATTGCGGCCATTCCTAGGATTAATCCTACTGACCAAAATAATCTTACGATATCCACTTCACTCCATCCAAGTTTTTCGAAATGATGATGAAGGGGAGCCATTAAAAATACTTTTGTATGAAATTTTTTAATGGCGATAAGTTGGATGATAACGCTAAGTGTTTCTATTATAAATACTCCTGCGATTACGCCCAGGGTTATTTCATAATTTGTTATAATGGCTACACTACCAAGTGCGGCACCAAGTGCTAGCGAACCAGTATCCCCCATAAATACTTTAGCAGGATAACAGTTATAAACTAAAAATCCTATTAAACTACCCACAACGATGAAACAGAAGATGGCTAAATCTTCACTTCCCGGGGTCCACGTTGCACCGAAACATAAAATTCCTAGGCTAGCGAACGCTATGGCACATAGGCCTCCTGCGAGTCCATCAAGTCCATCGGTAATATTTACGGCGTTACTGCTACCAACTAAAACAAATAATAAAAATATCCCATAAAGCCAACCTAGATTAATATTTATTCCTCTAACATTAATAGTTGGATCACTACCACTACTTAAGAATATATAGAAAAATACAAGAGCAATTATTAATTGTATTAACAGTTTTACAAATATAGGAAAGCCTTTGTTATTGTGCTTTTTTACGATAAGATAGTCATCGACATAACCTAATATGGCATAACTTATAAATACAAACAATACGATAAATATGTTATTACTAAATTCCATTTTTCCAGTTAAAATAAGGCCTAAAGTAATAACTATTATTGGAATTATAAACATAATTCCTCCCATTGTTGGTGTTCCTTGTTTTCCTTCGTGTCTTTTTCCTAATGTTTTACTTACTGATTGACCTAGTTTTTCTTTTTTTAGCCATTTAATGACAAAGTATCCAAAGATAACGGTAAAGACAAAACCAAGCATCATTGCCATGGCAGCTTTCGCTAGTATTAGCATAGCATCATCTCCAAGCTAGATACAATTATACCATTTTTTTATCTTTTTTGCACTCTTTTTGGGAATTTTGGGATAAAAATTTGTGAAATTTAGTATAAATGGTGCGGCGTTGTGGCGATGCTTATTACTTGCGTGTTTTGCCTTTATTTGGACATGTTTATTTACTGGTGTAGTTTTATACTTAAATTCTCTAAATTCTATACTTATGAGAAAAAAGCACTAGGATATTCTAGTGCTTTATTCGGTATAATCACAGTTTGAACATTTTATTTTATCTTTCTTTTTAACAAGCATACTTCCACATTCTGGGCATTTTTTTCCTATAGGTTTATCCCAATATGCGGTTTTACATTTTGGATAGTTATTACAGCCGTAGAATAATTTACCTCTTTTACTATGCTTTTCTACTATTTGTCCTTCTTCGCAATTTGGACATTTAGTGATTATACTTTCTTCTCTATTTTCATTTTTTATATATTTACATTTTGGAAAGTTACTACATGCGGTGAATTTACCATATTTACCATTTCTAATAACTAAAGGATGGCCACATTCTGGGCAATCTTCTCCGGTCTCTTTGGCTTCTTTTTTTGGTAATTTTTCTAGGGCTTCTTCGACTGAAGGCTCAAATTCTTTATAGAATTTTTCTAATATTTCATACCATACTTCTTTTCCTAGTGCGACTTCATCTAGGTCGTTTTCCATATTCGCAGTATATTCAACGTTAATAATATGACTAAAGAATTCTTGAAGTTTATCTGTTACCTCGAAACCTATTTCTGTCGGAATAAATTTCTTTTTATCTAACGTAACGTATCCTCTATTTTTTATGTTATCGACTATGGTAGCGTAAGTACTTGGTCTTCCTATTCCAAGTTCTTTCATATCTTTGATTAATTTTGCTTCAGTATATCTTGCGGGTGGTTCTGTGAAGTGTTGTTCTTTTTCTACCTCATTTGCATTTAATATGTCATTATTATTTAAGCTTGGCAATTCCTCGTCTTTCGTATCTTCATAATCTTTATATACTTTTAGATAACCGTCAAACACCACTACTTGTCCAGTTGCTTTAAATATATAATCATTATTATTAAGTAGAATAGTAGTACCTTCTACTTTAGCGTCTTTCATTAAACTAGCAAGTGCTCTATAGTAAATCATTCTATATAGTTTAAATTCTTCGTCTTTTAGGTATGGCTTTACACTTTCTGGCGTTCTTTCGATACTAGTTGGTCTAATACCCTCGTGTCCATCTTGAACGTTATCTTTCTTTTTACTTGTTTTAACTGTACCAACGTATTCTTTACCATATTTACCAGCAATGTAATTTTTGGTATCCGCGATGAATTCGTCAGATATTCTTACAGAATCTGTACGCATATAAGTGATAAGTCCGACTGTTTCGTTACCTAGGTCTATACCTTCGTATAACCTTTGAGCGATAGACATTGTTCTTCTAGCGTTAAAGTTTAGTTTATTAGATGCATCCTGTTGCATGGTACTGGTTTCATAGACTGGTCTTGAAGATTTTGCTCTTTCTTTTTTTGTTACTGAATCTACACAAAAATCAGGTTTTAAGGCATTTAGTATTTTGTTTGCCTCATCTTCATTTTTTATTTCAATATTCTTTTCTTTATATGACGCTAGACTGGCATTAAACTTTTCAAATTTAGCGGTTATTGTCCAGTATTCTTCTGATTTGAAAGCCATGATTTCTCTTTCTCTATCAACAATTAATTTTAAGGCCACACTTTGCACTCTACCAGCTGATTTTCCATCTGTCTTAGACTGTATTAACTTACTTAATCTAAAACCAATTATTCTATCTAATATTCTTCTAGTTTCTTGGCTATTAACTAAATTTTTATCAATTTTTAGAGCATTTTTAATACCGTTTGTAACGCCTTTTTTAGTTATTTCGGGAAATAATACTCTACTATAATTATTGTCATCTAAACCTAAAACATCATAAATATGCCATGCGATAGCCTCGCCTTCGCGGTCGGGGTCGGTTGCGATATAAACTTTGCTTACTTTTTTAGCTTCTTTTTTTAATTCGTCTATTACAGGCTTTTTGCCTTTGATTGTTTTATAATCTGGTTTAAAATGATTGTCAACATCTACACCAAGGCCAAATTTTCCTCTAGTAGATAAGTCTCTTATATGTCCTTTACTAGATGTAACAACATAATCATTTCCTAAATATTTACTGATTGATTTTACTTTTGTTGGTGATTCCACAATAACTAAATTTTTTGCCAAAGTACCTCTTCCTTTCTGAAACTAATATAATTTATACACTAAAACAAAATATATGTCAAGAAAATATTTTATAATCAATAATGTTCACAAAAATGTGATTTTTCAAATTTGTTTATGAACTGCCAAAACATTTATACCATACATTGGTACGTACGTCAACTGTTTTTTGTTATTTTTGGTTTTGTAAATTACAACGTTTTAATTGGAATATAGACATTATTTTTGACTTTATTTCAAATTACATTTAGGCTATTTTAATGCAAGAATTTAGATAAAATGTTTTTTACTTTCGCTCAATTTTGAAGAGTCGATTTAAATAGGTGGTTAAATTTAAGGCTTAAAAAAACACCGACACTGTATATCGATGTTTCTTTTATATCCACTTTTGATGGATTATTTTTATAATACTGTTAGTATTAGGCAAGTTGCAATTACTAGTATGAATAATCCTAATAATAGTTTCCAAATGTATTTTATCCATTCAGTCCATTTAACATCAAAGTAACTTAAGCCTGCGATTAATACTATACTTGTTGGGAATATCATCATACCAATTCCATATACTGATTGGATTAGTAATGCTGCAACTTTTAAATCACCAGCACTATAACTAGAGACGAATGCACTTAATCCTGATAGTAGATAGTATAAATCATTGTAGAAGAAACTTCCTATTAATGTTGAAATAGCAGTTAATACAACATTAAAATCGTCGCCTAATATTTTTGCGAATATAGTGTTTGTGATTGTTCCAGAACCAGAATATGATGCTGTATATAACACATATAAAATAACGCTTGCTAATGCTGCATAAATAGCAGTTGGCATCATTTCTTTTACACCTTTTATGAAACTCTCAACGTATTCATTTAAACTTAATCTATAAACAAATGCTAGGAATGCTGAAATAATAATTATTATTACAACTAGTTCAGTATTACCCCAATAACCTAATTGTGTTATGCTGCTGAAAATATTTTCAACAATTGGGTAATCTCCAATTTTAATTCCCATTACTGTGTCATGGATATCATTGAAGAACTCTACACCAAATGCATAATACCAATTATACATTCCAACTGCAGCAATTAATAACATGATTATAGTTATTACCATAAATGGTATGCTACTTACTGTTTTTTCAGCTTTAACTTTTTTAACATTTTTAGTTATAGCGAAGTTTTTAGTATTACCTTTTTTGGTTGTGGTTTTTTTAGTTTTGTTTTTTGTTGTAGTAGTCTTTTTAGCAGATGTTTTTTTAGCATCAGCCTTTTTAGTATCTGCTTTTTTGCTTTCTACTTTTTTAGCCGCAGTAGTTTTTTTAGTCTCCTCTTTGATTTCCTCTTCTTCGATATCAAAGGCTTCGTTGCTATCCTTGTTAATTAAAGCATTTGTTTTGGCTAATTTGTCTGCTTTCTTTATAACGAAGAATATTAAGGCTGCAGTTAAAAGTACAAGTAAAATTAGTTTAGCAACTATTTCATTACTCATATCTACACTAAGTAAATTTTTAGTGTAACCAGTAATATTAAATCCATATGTAGAACATACAGAACCTGCTAGTATACCTCCTACTGTTGATGCTAGGGCTGTTATTTTGTCATAACCTTTAGCAAATATAATACTTGCGAATAAAGGAACTAGAACAAATAATAGCATTGATAGCCCTGTTAATGATGAAAGAACTACAAAGAATATTATTGAAAAGATTAAGAAACCTTTACCTTTATTCTTACTAGCCTTTTCAAGCATTGGTTTTAGTGCTCCTGTTTTGTCAATAACTCCATATAATCCCCCTATTGCAGCAAATACTACTGCATATAAAGCGAAAGTAAGTATTGTTGAAACTGGTGTACTAAATAAATCATATAACCCTATAGGGTCTGTACCATCGGTGGAAAGTTTCCCACTTGAATATGTACCTACTGGAATGATCCAACTTAATATTACGAAAATTAAGAATGATATTCCGATTACTTTAAGCAAATTTCTTTTCACTTTTCTTTACCTCCCATGTTCATTATAGCAAATTTTACTTATAATATAAAGGTTTTTTTATGAACTAAACAAGTTTTTCATTTTATTTTCACAGAAGCTTTGTTGTGCTTCGTTATAATTTTATTTTATAAGTGTTTTTTTATGATAAGAATTTTACAAGTATCTCATTTGATACATATATGTATTTTGAATTTATGTAAATGTTTGTGTCGTTTTCTTTTAGTAAGTTCTGTTTTAGAAGTACTTGGATTATTTCTATATCTTTGATATCTTTTTGATATTTATTTTTAAAATTTGCTTTACTTATGCCATGTATTTTTCTAAAACCTAGGATAAATTCATTTTGCAGGGTTTCTGTTTCATCTAAAGTGTGCGTTATATATCTATATTCACCATTTAAATATTTAGTAATACTACGAGTATTATCATATCTCTCGTTATTAATGTAACCGCTTGCACCAAGGCCAAAGCCATAATACCTTTCGTTATTCCAATACATTAAATTATGTTTTGATTCATATCCTTTTAAGGCATAGTTACTTATTTCATAATGGCTATAATCTTTTAGATATTTATTAATTATTTTTTCATATGTGGTATCTTCATTTTTTAGATTATATCCTTTTATATAAAGAATGGTATTAGGCTCTAATATAAGGTTGTAAGTGGATATATGTGCTGGTTTTAATTTTAATATTTCTATTAAATCTTGTTTTAAGATACGTGGATTTTCTTCATTAAAACCATACATTAAATCTATATTTATGTTTTCAAAATATTTAAAGGCATTTTTTATATTAGGTATATTTACGGTTCTATTCATTATTTTAAGTAATCTGTCATTAAAGGTTTGCACTCCAATACTAAGCCGATTTATTTTGCCTTTTAAAAACAATAATTTTTCTTCGGTTAGATCTTCGCTGTTGGCTTCTAGAGTTATTTCGGCATCCTTTTTTATATTAAAAATCTTGATAATTTCAAAAAGTTTTATTAGTTGTTTGATGTTTAGTGAACTTGGCGTCCCACCACCGATATAAAGTGTTTCAATTAATTCTCCTTTATAGTTTTCTTTAATTTCATCTTTTAATTTTTTTAAATATTTATTTATCCAGTCATCATTTCTAAATACTTTTGGAAAATCACAATATGTACAAATGGTATGACAAAAAGGAATATGAATATATACTGATTTCATTATTCCTTTATTTCCTTTGGATGACCTTTTTTATCGATGAAACCTTTATTTTTTAGAAATTCAAATTGCTCCGCAAAGGTTAGGTCTTCTAGATCGAAGCCGGCTTTATTGGCTTCTTTAATTATTTTTTGAGCCATAAGGATATTTTTTCTATTTTGAAATTCTATATGTTTTATATCGGCTGGTTTAAGGTGGCCTACGGATATTTTTCCTTCGGTATAGGCTCGGGCTCTTTTTACGCTATTTTTATGGGCATCTAACTTTTTCTTTTGGAGAGCAAATCGATACTCTAGATCATCAATAGTATTATAGGTACCTTTAATAACATCTATTTTTTGTACAACTTTTTTTTGATTACTTTCTAAATCTTGCATATCAGCATCTAGAAGTATAATTGCAATTTCAAGAGCTTTTTCTTTGATATCGTTTGTGATGTCTTTTTTATCTATTTCATATTGTTTTTGAAGTTCGATAACAGAGTCTACATAACTAAATGATAATATTTGTTTTAAAACTTCTTCATATCTTTTAGTATTTTGATAAATTTCTGGTATTGTTTTTTTTTCTTTACCTACAATATATTCTACATAAGAAAAATCCTTTTTTAAAGCTTCTTCGATTGAAGGTGTTTGTGGTAATAAGATTTTTTTCATTTACTCATCCTCCATACTAAGCACAGCAAGAAAGGCTTCTTGGGGAACTTCGACGTTGCCTACCATTTTCATTCTTTTTTTACCTTCTTTTTGCTTTTCTAAAAGTTTTCTTTTTCTTGAAACATCTCCGCCATAACATTTAGCAAGAACATTTTTTCTCATGGCTTTAATATTTTCTCTAGCAATGGCTTTATTCCCGATGGTTGCTTGAATTGGCACTTCAAATAATTGTCGTGGTATTTGTTTTTTTAAGGCTTCTACAATGGCTCTACCTCTTTTATAGGCAAAGTCTTTATGGACAATTAGGCTTAGGGCGTCTACCGGCTCTTTATTTAACATTATATCCATTTTGACAAGCTCACTTTCTTTATACCCTATTATTTCATAGTCAAATGAAGCGTAACCTTTGGTCGAGCTTTTCAGTTTGTCAAAGAAGTCATAAACTATTTCTGAAAGAGGAATTTCATAGTGGATGTTAACTCTAGTTTTGTCTATATATTCCATATTTTTATAGATACCTCTTTTATTTTGACATAGTTCCATAATAGGTCCAATATATTCATTTGGTACAAAGATGTTAGTTTTGATATATGGCTCTTCTATTTTTTCTATGTTTTGTCTATCAGGCATTTTGGACGGACTATCGATATCTAGTACTTTTTTGTTTGTGGTTGTTACTTTATATATTACAGATGGACATGTGGCAATTACTTCTAGTCCGAACTCTCTTTTTATTCGCTCTGTGGTTATTTCCATGTGTAGTAAACCTAGAAATCCGCATCTAAATCCAAAGCCAAGGGCTTTAGAAGTTTCTGGTTCAAATTCTAGGGCGGCATCGTTAAGTCTTAATTTTTCTAGGGCTTCACGTAGATCTGGGTATTTTGATGACTCTAATGGATAAAGTCCGCAGAAAACCATAGGCTTTACTAATTTATAACCTTCTAGTGGCGTTTCGGCAGCGTCTTTTTCTAGGGTTATGGTGTCTCCTACTTTGATATCTCTTATCGTCTTTATACTGCCACATATATATCCTACTTCACCGGCAGAAAGGCTTGTTACTATTTTTTCTTTAGGGGTGTTATAACCTATTTCAGTAACATCGTGGACGGCTCCCGTGGACATCATTTTTATCTTATCCTTACACGATACAGTGCCATCTACAATTCTTACAAGGGCAACTACACCTTTATAGGGGTCAAAGTGACTATCGAATACGAGGGCTTTTAGTTTATCATTCTGACTACCTTTTGGGGCGGGTACTTTGTCTATTATAGTCTCTAGCAAGCATTTAATACCTACTCCGGTTTTAGCACTAGTTAGTATTATTTCATCTTCAGTAAACCCTAGGGTGTCGATTAATTCTTGTTTTACTTTTTCCGTGTCAGCGTTTGGCAGATCTATTTTGTTTATTACAGGGATTATTGTTAGATCATTTTCTATGGCAAGATATACATTTGCGAGGGTTTGAGCTTCTATTCCTTGTGCGGCGTCCACAACTAGAATGGCACCTTCACAGGCTGCGAGTGACCTTGAAACTTCATAAGAAAAGTCTACGTGTCCTGGGGTATCTATTAAATTTAAAATATATTCTTCATCTTTATAGTTATAATTTAATCTTACGGCATTTAATTTTATGGTTATACCGCGTTCCCTTTCAATATCCATATTATCAAGTAGTTGATTTTGCATTTCTCTTTCAGTTATGGCACCGGTTAGTTCTAATAACCTATCGGCAATTGTACTTTTGCCATGATCTATATGCGCTATTATGGAGAAGTTTCTGATGTTTTTTTGTTTCATAATTGTCTCACCATATTAATTGTATCAAATTGACAGAATAAAGTCTATAATAAAACGGAAAACAAATTTTTAGGATTTATTTCATTAACATAATAAATTATGTCAAAAAATACGGGATGTAAATCTTATAATTTACACACCATATTATACAAAGTCTGATTTCCTTACCAGTAAGGTATATTATATACATTATCATCTCAAAAGCAAATTAAAGTCCAGTAATTACACTGAGCTTTTAATTTTGAGCCGATAAAGTATATGGACTATTAAAAGTTCCTTTTCCCTCAAGAGAGATATTAGATGATAGATAAAGAACTGGGGCCACGCCGGCTCTGTCAGCAGCGATGGTGCCGCCGAGTACGCTAGCGTCACTGTTCACAACCCAGACAAGGTACGGATCGTCAAGAATTGGGGCAATCGTCCATAGGAACTCACTATCTGTGGCAATATCTATATATATCCAATTATAAGTATCACTGCTTTCGTAGCAAGTTTCCTCATTTAAGTAAGCGGATACGCTAGTACATGCAGAATTGGTACTGGCTTTTACATAATCAGTTACATTCATAAGTCCAATTTTCCCATCCCAAGTTTCTTTTTTTTCTTCATTAACACTAGTTTGTAAATTAGTTTCTTCATCACTCACAGTTCCAACATTCCATGTATGGGAAGTTATCAAATTATTATACTTTAATGTATTATACCAAGTATCGTTTAAATACACATTTAAATCGGCCCTTCTTGACCACCTGTTGCAACCGGCAGCACCAAACTCTGGAGCAGTATAAATACCACCATTTATCTCATAAGTAGTACTATTTCCATCTGTACTTATTTTAGTTTTGTTTTTTGGGGCTACATATGCAACTTCATCACATGAATCTGCTGTGTCAAAAGCCTTATTCCCTATACTACCATTATATATAACTTTAATAGTATTATCACTTTCTACTGCGATGATTCGATACATATCGTTGCCTAGTTTTATATAATTATCAGGGCTCTCTCCTCTATAAATGTATCTTCCTGCTTCCGTAGAATCAGTATATAGTCCGTCACCACTGGTAACTACTTGTGCTTTTAACATTGCTGCGGCAGTATTACTAGTATCTCCGCCAATGTCACCACTACTTCCGTCACTTTGGACAAAGTCTAGGGTAACTGTTAGAGATGCATCTAGATTGGTAGGTTGTGAGGTAACACTATTACTATAAGTTACTTTTACTGATAAAGTAGTATAAGCACCTTGTTTTAAGACATCACCCTCCTTTATACCACTTGTTTCAAATAATATTGCGGGATTATTATCTTTTTTTAGGGTTATTTTATTAAGTTTAGCGTTTAGGTTACCTTTATTTTCTACCTTAATATTATAAGTTATAGAGTCCCCTGGCAATACTAAATTAGTATTAAAAGATGCGGTAAGTCCACTGTGTTCAGGTGTGCCACTTACTGATGCACTACCGACTTTATTACTAGTAGTAATGTCTGTGATTGATATATTCCAAGATGTAGATATATTAGAGGTACCTGATATTTTTAAATTACTTGAGAATGCAGCATACCCTACTGCCATTACAAGGACTACCACAAGTAAACAACCTATTAATATCTTTTTATTTTTATAATTTCTTCTATACTTCATGTTCTCATCTCCACCAAAATTAACGTACAATTGTATGTTTTGCGTTTTTTTTTGCCCTAAAATAGGTATTTTAGGATATTTTTAAATCAAATTATTTATATCAAAAGTAAGATTTTCATTGTTTTCTTGACATATAGCATACAATTATATGTTAACTTTTGATAAAAAATATACCTAGCTACCAGATTTATTGGTAACCTTAACGTCCTACTATAATGATAACATATGGTATAAAAGTAATACAAGTATCTTATCAATAAAATTTTTTTACAAAAATTTCAAAAACTATGAATTTACCCATATTGATGTATTTTTTTACATCAAATTGTCCAAATTCCTCTAAGGCGAATTTAAGTAATTTACTTATACTTTTTTGCCTGAATTTGGGTAAAACCCCTTTTTGACTTATATTTACAGGCTATATATAATCACTATCAGAAAGCGAGGTGATTACCCATGGCAACTGGAAAGAAAAATAGTAAATCTAAAAATACTATAAAATATTTCTTTAGAAATGATGTGATATTTAAAAATAGTTTTAATACTGAAGATTCTTTAAAAAAACTTATTAAATGCGGGCTTGGTATTATTGCGAATAAAGTTGTACTTTTAGATAAGGAACTGCCTATAAGTTCGGTAGACGAAAAAAGAAAGATTTTAGATTTACTAGCCTATACTGATAAGGGAGTTGTTTCCATAGAAGTTAACAATGATTTTAGAAGTGAAACTTCTTTGAGAAACTTTCTATACTATTGTAAATTACTTTCTGTAAGTCTTGAAAAGGCCCAAAGTTATACTGAAATAGATAGACATGTCCAGTTAAATTTAACGTGGAATGCTGATAAACATTTTCCGTTCTTAGATACTACGAATATTCCTGTCATAAGACAATTTGTAAAGGAGGACAGTACCAATACCATTATGTATGAAAAAGTTTTTGGTATTGTTACTATTAATATGGACTATTATAAAAATTTGAATTATAATAATGTCATAAGTGAAACGGATAAATTCTTTAAATTTTTATCCGCAACAACGGAAGAAGAACTGAAAATGTATGCAGGAGGCGATAAATTTATGATGGATTTAGAAGCGAAAGTTAAGGAACTTAATGCTGACCCAAATCTCATAAACAAAATTACTATTCCAGACGATGCTGAAAAATGGAAGAATACTTATATTCAAAAAGGTAAGTTAGAAGATGCTAAAAGTATGCTAAAGAAAAACTTCAGTATTGATTTAATCTCAGAAGTTACAGGCTTATCTAAATACCAAATAGAACAACTGCAAGTATAATAATATAGCAGTTTAAGTCCACAAAACTACAAACGTGTCGTTTGTAGTTTTTTTATCAAAAAATATGGAATGCAAATATTATAATTTACACGCCATATTATACAAGGTCGTTTTTGGTATTGTTACTATTAATATGGACTATTATAAAAATTTGAATTATAATAATGTCATAAGTGAAACGGATAAATTCTTTAAATTTTTATCCGCAACAACGGAAGAAGAACTGAAAATGTATGCAGGAGGCGATAAATTTATGATGGATTTAGAAGCGAAAGTTAAGGAACTTAATGCTGACCCAAATCTCATAAACAAAATTACTATTCCAGACGATGCTGAAAAATGGAAGAATACTTATATTCATCATGGTATTGAAAAAGGCAAATTAGAAGACGCAAAAAATATGCTTGATGATAATTTACCCATAGATACCATTATTAAGTACACTGGTCTATCTAAATATCAAATAGAACAGTTACATGTATAACACTATAGAACCACAAGCATAACACTTGTGGTTCTTTTTGTTATAATAGAATTCATTATATTTCAATATCTTTAGTTAGTTCTTTTTCGTTACCATAGCCTGTGGTTACTTTTATATAAAGAGTATATTTACCAGATGACAGATTATTTATGGTAAAGGAATTTCCATTTATGTCTTGGTATGTATCATTTACAGATAATTTATATGAATATTTACTGATTTTAGAGTTTGCACTAGCGTCTATGGTAACTATTAATGTTTGCCCTTTTATTTCTGTTTTAGCGTCTAAAAGTATACCATCAGCGTCTATATTACAAGTATCTACACTACTTGTAGTTACGTCTTTAATATTACTATTATCAAACATTTCAGTGGTTGTTTTAAGGGTCCACTTTGTACTTACATAAATGTTTTTTAGGCTAGATGTATCTTTGAAAATGGATGTATTACTTGTTACTTTGTTTGTATTAAAGTTACACAGATTTAAAGTTTTTAAGTTACTACATCCACTAAAAAGGCTATTCATGCTTTTAACATTTGTAGTATCAAATTTTTCTAAACCACTTATGTTTTGTATATTACTAGTATCTTTAAACATTTTATCTATATTTGTGGCATTACTGGTATCAAAGGATGATACATCTACCCTTTGCATACTACCACATCCTTCAAACATTCCGGAGAAGTTTTTAACGTTACTAGTATTAAAATTATTTAACGAAAGCACTGGTATATTAGTGGTGTAAGCAAACATATTACTCATATCAGTAACATTGCTGGTATCAAATCCTTCTAGTCCTGATATACTAGAGAGCATACTTAACGGATTTTCTTTAGTTCCTGCGAACATGTTACTCATGTTAGTTACTTTACTGGTGTCAAAAGAAGATGCAAAATTGATACTTGTAAGATTTGTCATTCCAGAGAATAAATAACTAGAATTTGGATTTGCTTCGATGTCGTTTACATAACCACTTATAGTTAGGTCATAGTTATTTGATGTTTCATTTGATGTCGTAAGAATAGCAATTACTGAATTATTTTGTTTTTCTGATATATCCCATACTTTTGTTGCATTAGATATGTAATCATTTTTATTTGTATAAGTATCAAATGTTACCGTGCTTATTTTATTTATATAATCACTACTTTTAAAGCCAAACGATGAGTTATCACCACTATATGCTTTTATGGTGGGTGTTGGAGTATAGATTATAGTATTACTTACTCCATTTGTGGATAGGTTTGTAACGTTTTTTATTTCGGCGACTACTTTATCGCCAGCGTTTTCTAGATTAAATGATACTGTTAGTTTAGTGTCTATTAAAGTTGCTGGGTATGTTTTATTATTTTCTGGATAAAATTCTCCAGATTGATTATCTTTACTATATTTTATGAATTTATTTTGGGCTTTATCGTAGGCATAGTAACTGTCACTTATATCATTTAATCTATATATATATTCGTAGGTGTTTTTAGGGTTTGTGCTATCTTCTTTATACTCATAGGTTATTGTTAGTTTAGATTCATCTGTTTTGTCAAATTCAAATGATGGTTTAGTTATTTTTGATGTTTTTGCACCGCTGTCGGACGATATATTGGGAACATACGGATCATCTGAAGTACCACTGCCGGTAAAGGTTACACTACTATTTAAGTATATAGCTGGATATACTTCGTTATTTGAACTGGCGTTTTCATGTGTTACTTTATTAGCTTTTATAATATATTGTTCATTTTGGGATGTTGAATAAGGGGTAATAAGCCAAGACGATGATGACATCCAACCCCCAGTAGTACAGGTATCTTTAGTGCTTTCATATATATTATTACAGTTTGCGTTAGAGTTTGCGTTTACATAATCTATAATAGACGCAAGTCCTGCGTAGCCTTCCCACTGATATTTTTGGACTGATAAAGTATCTTTTTCTAAAGCTTGATTTTTGATAATCCCTACATGACCAATATTAAATTTATGCTTTTGAGTTAATGATTTTATGTTATCATCTAAATTATTATACCAATTATTAAGGGCTATATTTATAACGGGTAATTTAGTTGGCAAGGTATATTTTGTACCATTTAATTGAATATCATTTATGTATTTGCTAGTTTTTGTACTTATAATTGATGAATTATTTCCAAAGATATTACAGCCAGTATTTCCAGTATTATAACAGTAATCAGTATTGACGCTAGAATTTCTATTTCCATTATCATACTGCATATTACCTAAGCTTTTGGTACTTACTATAAGGAATGTTTCGTCTGGTTCTAGAGCAATTATTCTATATAAAGTATTTCCTAGTTTTACGTAATTATTCGGATTATTCCCTTTATATACATATCTATCCTGCGTAGTTTTATCTAGATATAAGCCATCGTTTTCAGTTACGGTGTTATCTTTTATTTTATTGTAACTAATTTCTTTGGCAGTAGATTTTTCAGCACATAAGCCTTCATCATCACATACCCGTGCGGTAATTGTGTAGTTCATGTTTGGCTTTAAGCCCATAAAGGTATAGGCGGATGTGTTACCGATATTTATGTATTTACCATTATCTATTTTAAATTCATAATAGACAATTTTTTTATCACTAGTAGCAGTGGCATTTACTACGGCCGTTATACTTGATGTGGTAGCAGATGATGTATTTATGCTTTTAATGACTGGTGGTTCTTTTTTTTCAAAAAGGCCAATTATATCTACACTAGAATTTGTAATAGTTATATTTTCTTTACCAGTAAGTAGTACGCCACTACTGTCTGTGAGTCTATTACCATTTGCGTCTGACCAGCCTAGAAATTTGTACCCTCTTATACTTGGAACGTTTGTGGTCTCTCCTGTTTTAGTGGGAAAGATAGTGCTGCCAGAATTTTTATATTCATTAAACTGATTACATTCTTTTTCAGTATTTAACTTACAATTATATGATACAAGATATCTTTGCTGTTCTTTTTCATAGGCTTCAAAAGATAATGTTACTTCGGCTGTTACATCTAGATAGGCATCTTTTGTATTAACTGGGCTATATAAGCATTCTATTTTTACTATTAAGTCAAGGGTTTCACCAGATTTTATGGCCTTACCTTTGGTATAACCACTTACGGTAATGTAGACAGAGCCATTGCTTTCGTCTTTTATTAGTTTTTTTTGAACATCTGTTAGATAAGCTCCAGTTGTACCTTCATTTTTTACGGTTATTTTATATTCTATATAGTCTCCAGTATCGGCGAAACTAGTTTCAAAGCCGGCAGTATGGTTATCATTATAGATAGATGTATTTATGTTTTCGATTGTTCCATTTATATTTGTTTGCTTTATGTTTATAATTTTTATTTCGTTATTTTCATCTGCGGAAACTGTTTCTATAGGTGCGGTAAGTTTTGTTATGCCTCCTACTACTATAAATAGAAGACACAAACTTATAAGTGATATTTTGATAATGTGTTTCATAAGGCAATCACCCCAATTCTTTTATTAATTTAAACTACATGATTTTTCTTTTTTATATATTCCATCTTCATTTTTATATAACTCGTAACAGTATTCGCTAGAATCTTTATATTTAGATTTTTTTACGATAATTTCATATTTATTATCGTTGTCTATATCGATAATTTTTTTCACATCGTAATAATATGTACCTGAATTTACAATATTTTGAACTGTATCGTTTGTAACAAGGGATATGTTACTATAACTAAAACTTGTGCTATCTTTTGTTAGGCTATTTAAAATGTAAATATTTTCATTTTTGTTATCATTATTGATATCTACTTTTATTTTTTGACCAAATATTCTATTTTGATAGTTATTATATATTTGTTCTCTTTCCTCTTCGTTTAGACTGTTTATAAATATAGCATTAGCATCTGCGTCATTATTTATGTTATCTATGTTTGTGGTATGTATATCTGCGATGCTTAATGTACCATTTGATATGGCAGCTTCAAAGTCTTTTTCTACATATCTAAATGTTCCTCTTTCTTTGACGAAACTACTCGCACTATAGAAGTTTATTTTTCCTTCTTTGGTATTTGTTTTATCAAAGTAAATCTTAAAATTTATTTTTTTTGCAATGTCATCTTTGGTGGCACTTATCCATGTATTATTATCTTTTTTCCATATTAGATCGTTATCTACAACTAGGTATGTTGGATTTAAAAAGTTATTAAATTTACTATAATTGATGAATATTATCAGGCTTACAATTATTATAAAAATTACGGCTATAACGAGTGCGAAGATTTTTACTTTTTTTTGGTTTGTAGTATCATCTATCACTTATTACCCCTCACAATCTTTTATTATGGTCCATTTATCTTTTTTGTATTTATATAGTTTATAGCAAGCGTCCAAAGTTGGGTTATTTTTAACAGCGTATGACATTACTACTTCATATTTATTATCTTTATCTATATCAAACACAGATACAAAGTTATAAGGCAAGTCTTTATTTTCTATTACATCTACTATTTTATCATTTTTTACCATGTAAAAAAATGAATGACAGTCTTTATTGGTACTATTAAATTCATAGTTTGTTGAGGCGTAAAGGGTTTCTTCTGTTCCGTCTTTATCAAAGTCTAAAGTAACGTAATATGAATAGTAGTTTTGGGTTTGTTTATAACCATATTTATTTAATAGTTCATTTAGATATTCGTTATTATTTTCATCCATCTCGATGGTATAGTCTGGAAATTTTAAATCATAGTTTCTACTAATAGCTCTAAAATCATTATAGTTTAGTTCTTTATAGTCTTTATCATAATAAGAATAAAAACTATCATAAGAATCTACTATAACGTTATTTATTTTATTTGTACCATGATAAAGGGTAAATTTATAATCAAAGAAATGTTCTGGCACTTTATTTAACTGTACAAATTTACTACCTTTTTTTTGCCATATAAGACTTTCGTTTAACATAATGTATTTACCGTTTTTGTCTGCGACAATATTTTTTTCTTTTGTACTAAAGTAGTTAAACACTGCGAATAGGGTTATGAAAAGTGCGATTAAGACAACGCCTGCGATAGTATTTCTAGTATTTATGCTCATAAATTATCACCTAATATAATTATATAGGTTAATATTTTACGTGTCAATAAAATTAAATATTATTTTTGTCTTGAATAAATTCTTCTGCATTGTTATAATTTATGGTAGAGGTGACGATATGAATATAAATGCAGATGCAATTGAGAAAGGAATTAAATACGCAAAAATTATTATAGTTTTGGTGATTGTTATACTTATTTTGTTTTTTGGATATAGGTTTATAACTACAAGCACAAATACGGAAAAGTTTTATGATTATTTAGATAAAAACTATACTAAACAAGAAGATGGTTCTTATGAGAAAAGAAAGAATACTGACGATGGAGAGGTCATTTACAGGGTGCTTAATGACGAGTATTTATTTAGTAAAGAGATAAATAGTTATAATAATTATACGAGTTCTAATTTACTTCTATATTTGAGTAAGGATGGCTCGTTAACAAGTGAATTTAATTATAGTGGTGCGAATGCTAAAAATGGTTATGGAACTATGCTTTTATATGGAACTTATAATATTGATAGTAAAAAGTTCGAATGTAAAACGATTTTGAATGACGGTTTTGAATCTAAATGTGATTATTTGAAAAAAGAGTCTGTAAGTTTTTATAAAGAGATAAACAAAATTTTAAAAGAAAACAATATTGATTATAAACATGTAAAGAAGAATTAGGATTGTCCTAATTCTTCTTTGTATAATTGGATACGGCTTTCCCAGTATGATTTATCATAACTAGCGTCAGCGACTTTTGTTATATCGTAGCGGCATGTATTTAACAAGTGATATTCGGCTTCACGCCTATTTAAAAGTCCTTGCATTCCGTGGGCGCCATTATGATCAAGGTAATATTTATAGGCTTCATAACTCATGAAGTCCATGCCTCCTACCGTTTTAATAAATTCAGGGGCCATTGCAGGCCAGTGATGATAGAAAAGTACGAATGCATGGTACTGGCATGTTTTTAAACTTTTTCCTGGGTAGGCTTCTTCATATATTGTTTTAACTATATTAGTATCTTTTTCGATTTCATTTTGAAGCATTTTAGTAAGGAGTTCTTTATCAACGCAACCGTTACTCATATCGGTATCCCAGTTATCATAGCCAACTTCTCTAGCGAGTCCTGGGCCAACACTATTTCTTTGAGTAATTCCCCATGCGGTTGTATTACCAACGTCAGTTTGATCGGCAGTGTCTCTATACGATTTACAGCCTGATTCACCACGAACAGTACATTCGTCACAGCCCCCTTCTAGTTGTTCTAGTAAACTAATGAACTGATCTATATCTCCGTCTCCAGATACATCACAATAATTTGTATCTAAATTTGTATCTTTACTATATATAACGGTTAAATCAAAGGCAACTTTATTTACAATATCTGATAGGATGATGTCTTTAGAAAAATATCCTTCTTTTTGATTTTCTTTATTTGGATTATAAACATATATCTGATCGTTAGATTCATTATAGTGGTCTAATAAGACGAAATGGTCTTGACCAAAACTACTATCTCTAACTCCCGCAATAATTTTATTACCTGATTTTAATTCTTTAACTATTTCATCTACAGTGTATGAACTTAACTTTTTACCAGTTAAACCAAATTTTTCTTCTAACGTTTTAGCATTACCGTCTATTAATGGCTGCATACTATTAGAATTATCTGTTTTTACATTGTCATCAACGGCAGCTTTATAAAATTCATAACCATCTGGGGTTTTACCTGTATAAAGGTAATACGCACCAGCGAGTGCTGCGACGGCACTTCCAGATTCCATTTTTGATTTTATTGTATCTTCAGAGTTATATTTTTTATCAGTGTTCCAAACAGAACCCTTTTTCTGATCTACAAGTGAGGATACATTTTGTAATCTTTTTTGATAGGTATCGGAGTTATAAGAAGTACTTGTATTAGATGAATTAGTTGTACCACCTGAATTTACATCGTCAAAGTAAAATGTATTATAACTTATAAGAGATCTTTGGGTGCCTCCTCTATTTAAAGCATCATCTAAAGTAGTTAATCCTGACTTACTTGCGGCAGGGTCCATAACATATATTGTATCACCATCAACATGGTCTACAGCAATATAGTGGTTAGTGATATATAATTGGACAAATGTCTTATGACCATTAGTATCTGTTTCTAACAAGTTTTTTACGACACTAGCAGCATTACTATACGATATTGGCTGGTCTTGTTTATCCATATGTCCTTTAGGAGAAACGGCACTGATAGAAGACTGCCAGTATATATTACCGTTTGTAAATGAGGCTTTTTCTACAAATACTCCTGGGTCAAAGTTATCAACACTTAGAGATGTGCCAGATGATTTAATTATATATGATAATGAGGTTACAGCACATCCTATTTGGCACATATTGCTACTGCCACCTAGACTTTGACTACCCCATTTACTATCACATTGACGCCAGTTTGCGGCATCACTATCACCAGAAGTTCCAGAATCATATAAACATTTATCTTCATCTTCATAGTAATACCTATATATTTTAGCAAGAGTAATAATCCCTTCGGCATATTCTTTCTTTTTAGCGGCTTTTTTTTCATCGTCTGTAATGTTTCTTATATTGGCGTTTACTCCTTCTAGATAACCATAATGACATACATTTGCCATAGTAGCCCATCTATTAAATTTTTGATCAATAGTTTGACCTATGGTATTTCCCCAAAGAATACTAGAACCCGGTATTTCAAGGGCTGTACCGCCGGCATCTGCAAGGGCACCCATTCCGCATAGTAAAGCATTATAACCATACGCTACACTGGACTTACTTTTTCGAATCATGTCATTAAGTAAACACCCAAGGTCAAATGCTTTACTTTCAAAGCACGTTTTTTCATAACTATCTGATTCATCATCTAAAAAGTGTCCAAACAATTTATCACTTTCCAAGGCCTTTTGATAACTTTCATCAGTATATCTTCCGTTTTTAATACTTGAATCATACATTAAAAAGAAGGCTGCGGTAAGCTTTGATATTTGGTTTGCTTCAATAGGCTTTACGCCACCTTGCATATTTTCGCCCTCGCTAAATTTAGTATTTGTGTCTGATACGATATTCTTAAAAAATGAGGTATACACATTAGGATCGTAATCTTTTTCGTATTCAGCAGATGCAACATCTAAACTTGAACTTCCATATAATATTGTTGCCATAAGAGCAGGAACATTTATTTTATTTCCTCCGACACTTTTCATTAATTGTAATTTATCCCAAAGTTGTCTTTCTTCGGCACTTTTATTAGATAAAATTGCATCTGTATTAGGTCCTTCTTTAATTATTCTGGCTTTCGCAGGAGTTAGAGAAAAGTAAAGACCAAATATAAGAGTAATAGAAAAAACAATAATATATTTTATTACTGTATTATGTTTTATTTTTTCTATCATAACAACACCACCCTATATTTCGTTTTTACCTTTTGCTTTAAACCATATCACTACTGCTAAAATGATTATTGGAATTACAAATATTAATATTACAGCAATTAATTCCAAACTACTTAATGTATTTTTTTTGACGGTATCACTAACATTTATTAGTGATTTATTTATGTGCATGTATATTTGTTTATCGGCATAGTTATTTTTGTCAATAATCCACGTATATGTACCCCCGTTTATTTCATCAGCATTATTATCTTTTACTTTTAATTTTGTTTTTATATTTACTGTAACTTTTTGCGTTTCGAAGCCATCTTCCATTTTTATACAATGAAAGGTATTACTAGTTTTTATTGTTATATCAGAATCTGTATTAGTTATATTTACTTCATCATAACATTTATTCATAAATGTTGAATTATTATAATTATTAAAATCAAAGTTTCTATTTAAATTTGCGATATAATTATCGCCCTCAGTGCCTGTTTTAATATTATAACTACTATTAAACCCACTTACTTGTTCACTAAAGGTGTTTTCCTCTACTTCATTCATAGGAACTGATATTTTTACATTTTCAGTTATATTGTCTTTATCTATGGTAACATTATAATTAACAGTACAGCCGGTAAGCATTATCACTATTAATAACATTATTATTTTTTTCATCTAATCACCCTAACCAACATAATGAAAGACTTCGGTAAAATTTGACCACGATAGTGAATCAGTATCACGTACTACTGCTCCAAAAGTTGGAGCGTGTACGTATGAAATAATAGTTCCATTACTATCTACTTCTTTAACAAGTCCAGCATGACCGCTTCTCCATAATATATCCCCTGGATAGGCTCTATAATCATCAGATAAATTACTTACTTGCCACTCTGAACTATTATGAGCAGTCTTCATAATTGATTCAGTTTGATGAGCAAGGCTAATTCCTGCTTTTTCGTAACAATATTTAACAAGCCCAGAGCAATCATATGAATCTGGTCCTTCAGCACCCCAGATATAAGGTTTTCCTTTTTGTTCTAAAGCACAATTTATCACGGTATTCCCTACTTCGGTGGAACTAGTTATAGTCCCAGAGCCACCGCCACTAGAGGAATCAGAACTTTGAAAGCCACCTACGGCTCCAAAAATACTATCAATGTTTGAAGCATCAGCAAGTTGTAAGAATAATGCCATAAATATAAACATCGTAGATACACAAATTATAACAACTTTACCCGCAAGATTTGTTATACTTGTCTCTCCATTATTAGTTGCGGTTTGAACGGCTTTTTCTGTGACTTTATTTTTAGCATAATTTTTGGCCGCTGTACCTAAAATATTTTTTGCTTTTAATAGAAACCCTGGCATATATTCTCACCACCTGTCTAACTTATTATAGTCCTCCTCCTGAACCGAATGAATCAAGTTCTTGTTCGGTAACTACAACATTAATTGTCATACGCTTTCTTCCGCATATGAATAAGGCTTCTCCTTGATTAAATCCTTTTATATTATCTTTTTCATTATCATTTAAATCAATTAATTTTGATAAATCTTCAACGGCCTGTTTCTTTAATCCCATTACTAGGTAATAAGATGCGTTGTCAAATATTGCTTTACCTTGCGTTATGACATATGGATCACTAAAGTCTGATGGTTGCTGGGTTATAATCATTGTACCAGTATTATATTTACGGGCTCTTCTTTGTACTTGCGCTAGAAAGTCAGCACCTAAAGTATTATTACCAGATAAAAGTACATGGGCCTCGTCAACCATTAAAACAGTGTTTACATTAGGATTTAATGTTAAACTCCATGAATATTTTAACGTATTAAAGAATAATGCATTTCTAATATTAGTATCAGTATTCATCAACTCTTTAATATTAAATACTATAAAATTACTTTTTGGAGATATAGTTGTTGTACCGTCAAAGTAGTATTTAAGTTCTTTAATTAATGGTCTTAATTTTAATTCTAGTTGTTCTAAAATATCTCTTTCTTTATTTTGTTCTGGCATAGCAGTAATTTTACCTCTTACTGTCGCATATACATCTTTAAAGGTTGGATAATTTTTAGAAGTGTAGCCTCTAAAATTAGTATCAAAATCAATACCAAATCTTTTATATGTTTCTTGAACCATTTCACTAAATACATTTAGTACATCTTCAGTAATAGATGGATCATAATATTTCATAAAAGCTTTTACTGTTTGAAGAGATCTTGTAAGTACTGCATATCCCATACCTTGTCTTAATTCTTCTTCATCGGCGTCCATAATAACTTCTAGTGGATTAATCATACCGTACTCTCCACCTTTACCAAGTTCGATATAATCTCCACCATATAATCTTGCCATATCTTCCATTTCACCTTCTGGGTCAATAATTACTATTTGATTATCATTTCTTAAATGATTTCTAATCATTAGTTTGGCTGCGGTTGATTTACCCGAACCAGAAGTACCAAGAATAATCATATTGGCATTATTTCTATTATTTTCTTTTTGAATTTGATATAGGAATTGATTAAATAATACTACACCGCCAGAAAAGTCATAACCTAATAAAGTCGATAACCCTGGGTCTTTAATACTATCAAAGACAAACGGATACATAGCGGCGATAGTTGGAGACGGAATAGGAGTTCCTATTCTATCTTCTACATCTTGTCTATCAAATATGGGAAGCATTGATTTTAAAACTTTGTCCTGTTCAAATCTTAATGGAATGGCACGCATTTCCATGGCTTCTAAATAGCTTTTTACCTGCAATTTTTTAGAGGTTAATTCATCTTCACTATCTGCAGTAATCATAACGTGCAACTGAAAGTCAAATATTTTGGCTTGTGAAGCTGCTAACTGTTTAATGAACTGCTCTAAAGATTCATAATCTTGTCTATATTTTTCCTGTATTGTCAAATCATGTTCTTCTTGATATCTAACTTTTAAGTCAGCAATCTCTTTATTTATCATTTTTTGAATGATACTAAAATCCATGGGTATATGTTTGATAACCATTTTAATACCGCTCATGCTTGTTAGGTGTGATAAAAAGCCTGGTGCGATATATTTAGGGTAAGAAATAGCCGTAAGTATACAAGCATATTTATCAGATAAAACAATACTGTTTGTTTTAAATTCTAACCCTTTAGGTGCTATTTGTGTTTTTATATCCATTAGCCAATCACCGTCCCAAACTTAGTTGTGCTTCCACCATTTAAGAAGTTATCTAATATAACCCTTAAATCTTCGTTTGATGTTTGTTTTGATTGAAGTCCTGCATTCGCAAAATTTTGAATTAATGTTCTAATTCTTTTTTGAATCTTATCCATATCATTTTCTTTAAATAAAAGATAAAATTCAGTATCAACTACGTTATTATTAGTAAACATATTTGCTTTATTAATATCATCTATAATTAATTTTCTTTTTACTGGATTTTGCTGTGAGTTATATAAAAGTTGTAACTGTGATAAATAAGCAGTTATATCAACTGGTCTATCAGCACAAACGATCCAGAACTCATAATCTATCATGTTGTAGACATTCTTTAAATTATTAATTATAGAATACTGTACATCTGGTTCTAGAATAAATATATTTCTTGGAAATATTTTAACTCCTGTAACTTTTAAATTATTATCAAGTATTATCATACCATTTGCAATTGATTTTACTGGCACAAATGAATTTGTGTACTTACTACTATTTGTACTCATCTTTCACACACCAACCTTTCCAAACATATTGCCTTCTCATAGTAAAAAACCTATAACATTCTTTAATAATTGTTAGTGTATTATGATAATTAGGTATAGGTAATACCAGAAACCCACATATTAGGGCAGGAGCAATGTCTATCATTGCTCCTACAAATGAGGTAGGACTTATTGCAAGTAAGAGAAGTAAAGTAACTACTACTCCACCTACAAACAAACCTAAATCAAACAAGTTGAATGCACTAAATATCAATAGTGATTTTTTTGAGTTTGCAGGTATTAAATATTGTTCATTCATTTAATCATCCCCTTTTCATATGATTATCTCTTCTATATCTCCAAATAGATTCTGCGACCTTTTTGGCACTTTCATAATCCGCTCCATTTTGTAAACTATTTTTAACACTTTGGGCTGTTTCGCTAGATAATTTCATATTTTCAAAACTATCAAAATTCATAATATCGAAACCTGCCAAATGTGAATAGTTTGTTTTAGTTCTAACAAGTTTATCTCTTTGAACTCTTATTGCATGATTTTGCATGGAGTCAACGTAATCTGCAACTAAATTATCTAATTGTTCTTGCAAAAAATTTTTAGCGATAACATAATCAGCGTCAGTTATTTCACCACTTATATACTGCGTTTTTAATCTTTCTTGTTTAATTTCTGCGAGTTCATACATTCCCACTGCTTCATCTTTTAATGCGGTAATAGCCTCTTTTTCAATATCGTTAACACCACTAATTACTGAATCGTATACAGATAATATATTGTTATAACTTTCAACTTTTTGTTGCATTCCTGTCTTTTCACGAATTACACCACCTAGTAAATCTCTAAATCTAGCCATCTAATCACCTCTAACTATTCATGTGTTTCTGACCAACAGATGATTTTATATACTGTTCAACTTTAGTAGCGTTTTCGTATTTGTCACCAGATCTGACATCTCTTGCGGTATCTTTAGCATAATCTTTAAATTCACCATAGGTATCCCAATCAACATTTTTGTCGCCTTTTTTAATTGATTTTCCATTAACAGTAACCTTACCTTCATCGATAATTCTGTTAACTTCTTTTTTCATACTTTCAAGATCAGCATCCGAATTTTCAGTAATTCCACCACGTTCAATATAGTCTTTAACCATTTGGTCTTCGTCTTTCTTAAATGATTGTAATTGTTTCTGATAGAAAACATCCGCACAACGTTGTTGATATTGTCCATACAATTGGTCATACTGTGCTCGGGTTAATGAACCCTCAGTAGGAATATTATTTGCTTTTCTAACCACCTTTTCTTGTTGCTCTTTCTCTTCTTGCGACAAAGCGCTCATGGCTTCTGTTATTAAAGCACCACTTTTATAATCTTCTTTTAGTTTTTCCCTTTTAATTTGAGTTAATTTCCAATTATCGTCTTTTTTACCCAATTGATCTTTAGCTCTGTTTTCCATATCGTCAATCTTTGTTTTAATACTATCATACGTTTCGAGTTTTGAATCCATTGATTCTTTTTTAGATTGCATACCAATGGCGTTTCTTACTCTTGCACCTACTCTGTCTAATGTATTTGTTGTCCCTCTAATATCAACTGCTCTAGATTGTCTTCCTGCAGCTGACATTCCTGTTTTTGCCCAAGTTCCAACACCTTTATCTCCTGCCTTGCCGGCGGAAATCATACTTCTTATACCTCCAGAGCCAAAACCTCTTGCCATATTTAACATCGTCTTGCCTGCACCAAGTTCATTATCTCTCGATGCCGCAAACGCTCCTGCTAAACCACTGGCACTTCCTATGGCTCCGCCAACAAGCCCACCAGTAAATGAGCCTAAAGTTTGACCGATACGTAACTCACCAGACATCTTAATACCAAATAATTTTTCTATTAGCTCTGGTGCTTTCTTAGCAAATTGGAAACAGCCTATTACTAAAAATACATATATAAACATTTGAGTTAATCCTGTTGGTGAGCCGGAGTCACCAAAATTAATGCCACTCAATCCATCACCAAAAACACCAGTAGCAATTATTGATATTAACTGCATTACAAGGAATATAACTAATAGTCTTATAAATAATGATGCCCATGTAGTAAATACTTCTTTTAGCCAGTTTGCTAACTTACTATTGCTAATTGATTCTTTCGGATCAATATAAGAAATAATGGATATAGGTGCTACCATTTGTAAAAACAAGAGTTTAACAGCACGCAACGAAATATCAATACAGTAAAAAATTAAAAGAAAAGCTACATATCCGCCTACTAAAGTAGAAATAAATGGTATATAATTTATTACATATTTTGAGTCTTCCTGCCATGTTATAATATTAGAAAAAGCGCCAAAATCTCTTTTATCCTCTATATTTCCATTTTCCTTGTATTTAAAGAAATCATATAAAGTTATATCACTTGTTTTTAAAAGTTCACTTTCAAACTTTGTTTTTAACGCCTTAATACACTCTCCGTTATTGACAGTTACTTGTTCGGTGGTTCCCATTATACTCGCTCCTTCACACTCAGTTATAACATCCGTATTTAATGAAGCGAATCCGCCATAAAGCAAAAACTCTGTATCTAGTGCCATACTTTTTATTTTATCGCCTGATATACTATCAGAACTTGCTATTGTCGCCCCCATAACCAATCTTCCAACAATATTGCTTTTTAAAACATACCCTTGCACTTCGTATAACATGCTAAACATCCAGGGAGTTGCGACAAGTAGTGCCATTGATACCATTACATTAGTGGCAAGTTTACCAAAGCCTTTACCACTGTCGGTAAAACTGTCTGGTGCCACAACATATTGTATAATGGAAAATGCTAGTTTAAATAACATAAATATACCAAGTAATATATATATACGATTAATCAAACTAGAAACTCCACCAAAGTTGCTTAAATCAATATTTGAAAGATATAGTATTATTTGATAACAATAACCAATTAATGTATAAGCAACATAATCAAAAGTGAACGCTAGTGATCTTATGCCGTTAGTTATAACATTAGTTACAAACTCCATTTACATTCTCCTTCCTTTATATTAATATTAATTTTTATTACCAACACCACATGTGACGTTGCCGTCATCCCCAATTTTATAATCACTGTATCTATTAACTAAAGTTAATATAAACGTTATTATAGTAGGTAGTAATAATAAGATTATTACTGTAACTATTCTAACAAGTGTATGTTTAAATCCCTTTATTAATCCAGAATCGTCACTTCCTGTTAGGGCTTTGACAAATTCAACCATAGTCATTATAACTAATAATATAATACCTGCGATAGATATTATCCAAAATAAATTATTTAAAAATGTAACAATTTCAGGACTGAAAATACTACAATCTGCCGATGCGTAGTTAATACACACCGATTCAAACTCGTCTTTTTCTATTTCATTTCCATCTTGATCATAATAGGTAGTGGTATCTCCCGTCTTTACGACATTGCATGTTTGAATGGCTTCCCTTATTTGGTCTATCTCTCCTACACCATAACCTCCTGTTTCGTAAGTGCCATCATCATTTTTTTTTCTTGAAGCATCACTGTTTTTTAATGTATATGTGCCTGTTTGTGATGATTTATCCTCACCTGTACACACATCATAAACCGCACCGCCTAGGTAAAATTTTTGTTCAAACTGTATTTCAAAGTAATTATTTGGAGCATATGAGCTATATATATTTGGACAACTCCACGAATTATTTGAATAAAATTTTTCTTTTAGTTTACTTGAGTTATTAAATATTGATGTATAATTTGAGTCTCTAAAAGAATACTTTCCGCCACTAGCGACAACTGTTCCATCCCAGGGATCGCCGGAACCGGCATTAACAAAGGCATATCCGTCATAATTTCCTTTAGTATTTCTAAATACTTCCACCGCTATTACGTATGTATGCATTGTACCAGAGAGGCCACATCCCTCACCACGACAAGTTTCTTGGCATGTATAACTACATAGTGCATACCCATTACCATCTGGAGTACCCATAGCCTTGGCATTATTCATTCCTGCATAAAATACACTTATTGATATTATAAAAGCTAGACATATATATTTTATAAATTTATTCATGAAGACTCTCCTTATATACTTTTTTTACACACATTCATTATAACATAAAAAAATAAAGTAACAAAACATAATTTTGAATACTTTATTTTTTTTGTAAATCTTTGTATATTTTTGGCTTTTATACTACTATTTTAAATAGTCTTCTATTTTTCTAAATTCTTTATCATCATCTAATGAGGTTTTTGATAATTGTTCAAATAGTTTCTTTTGTTCTCTGGATAGTTTCTTTGGTGTTTTTACCTTTAATACAACATACATATCACCTTTACCGAATGAATTTATGTTTTCTATACCTTTGCCTCTTAAACGATGTTTTTCACCACTTTCTGAACCGGCAGGTATTGTTAAGGTTATATTACCATAAAGGGTTGGTACTTTCTTTTTAGTACCTAGCGTAGCCTCTACTACGGTAAGTGGAAGTTCTAGGTATATATCACTACCATCTCTTTCAAATATTGAGTGGCTTTTAACATAAAACTCTAGATATACATCGCCATTTGGGCCACCATTTAATCCAGCTTCACCTTTACCTGCGATTCTAAGTTGGTTACCTGTATCTACACCAGCAGGGATTTTTACTTCTAAATCTTTTGTAACTCTTGTTGTTCCTGTACCATGACAAGTACTACATTTTCTTTTGAAAGTTTTTCCTGTTCCCGCGCATTTATCACAGGTTGTTTTAGTCATAAAGGCACCTAGAATGGTTTGCTGTTGCATGGTAATAGTACCAGAGCCATGACATTTATCACAGACAGTAGAGTCAAAGCCACCTTCACCATCACATTTTGAACATTTATCATTTAAGTCTAATGTAATTGTTTTTTTAGTACCAAAGGCTGCCTCTTCAAAATCTAAATCTATTTTTATTAAGACATCTTTACCTTTGGTTTTTCTTGAGGTTCTACTGCCCCCAAAGTCGCCAAAACCAAAGTTACTAAAGCCACTGCCAAATAAATCACCAAAGATATCTGAAAAATCAAAATTTGAATAATCAAAACCAGCGCCATTATTATCAAAGGCGGCATGTCCATACTGGTCATATTGTCTTCTTTTATTTTCATCTGATAAAACGGCATAGGCTTCTTGGGCTTCTTTGAATTTTTCTTCGGCATCAGGTTCTTTAGAAACGTCTGGATGATATTTTTTTGCAAGTTTTCTAAAGGCGCTTTTTATTTCGGCACTACTGGCGTTTTTGTCTACGCCAAGAACCTCATAATAATCTTTTTTATTCATTTCATCACTACCTAACTATTTTTTTAAATTCATCTAAATAATTTTTGAAAGTTTTAAGGGCACTTTCTATGACTTTTGGATTTTCTAAATCTACACCCGCGATTTTAAGTTCATTTAATGGATAATCACTGCCACCAGTTTTTAAGAATGCTAGATAATCTTCTACGGCACCTTCTTCTTTGTTTATTATTCTATTTACTATGTATGTGGCAGCCGCAAGTCCTGTTGAATATTTATATACATAGAAATTATAGTAGAAATGTGGTATACGGCACCATTCGTATTTTATTTCTTCATCTACTATGACATCATTACCAAAGTATTTTTTTACAAGCTCATAGTAAATAGTATTCATTTTATCAGCCGTTAGTATTTCACCGTTTTCGTTTTCTTTAGTTATTTTTTCTTCAAATTCAGAAAACATAGTTTGCCTATAAATTGAGGCTTTGAAAAGATCTAATATTTGATTTAATATATCAAGTTTTTCTTCTTTAGTTTTTACTTTATTTAACATATAATTATTGAGTAATAATTCATTAACTTGAGACGCTACTTCTGCTACAAATATTCTATATTCTGAATACTGATATGGGTTATTATGAGTACTATAATATGTATGCATTGAATGACCTAGTTCATGCGCTAATGTAGAAACGTCTCGATATGTACCATTAAAGTTAAGTAAAACATAAGGGTTAGTTAAATAACTTCCGCCTGAGTAAGCCCCACCTCTTTTACCTTTATTAGGGTAAACATCTATCCAGCCTTCTGTGAAGGCTTTTTTTAGGTTTGTAATATAGTCATCACCCAAAACACTTAAAGCATCTAATACTAAAGTTTTAGCCTCATCATATGTATATTTAGTATTAGTTTTTTCTACTACATCGGCATATACATCATACATATGCATTTCATCTAATCCTAATAACTTTTGTTTTTCTTTATAGTATTCATATAATGGCTCTAGATTGTTGCTTACAGCAGTAATAAGATTATCATATACTGTTTTTGGAATGTTATCTGAATACAAAGCAGCGGATAAAGCATCTTTATAATTTCTAACTTTAGCAATTGCGGCTCTTCTTGATATTTCGTCTGAAAGTGAAAGTGCTAGTGTATTACTAAACTGTTTATAAGATTTATATAAAGTATAAAAGGCATCTTTTCTAACTCTTCTATCTTTGCTGCCAAGAAAAGGAACATAATTAGTATCTGTAAGTTCTACTTCTTTTCCGTCTTCATTTTTTATTTTACCAAAGTTTATATCTGAATCTGTAAGCATACTTGCAATATCACCAGTATTAGCAATGGCAGGACTTAAATCAGAAATAACTTTCTCTTCTTTTTTACTTAAAGTATGAGGTTTAAATCTCAAAACTGTTTCTAATGAGAATGAATACTCTTCTTCTAGTTTAGGACATTCTTTATAGAAATCTTTTATTTTATCTTCACACTCTAGTATCGCAGGCAATACGAAACTTGTTGCACTTTCGTATTCGTCATACAGATTAGATATTTTTTCTTTATACATTTGGTTTTGGTTATTAGCCAAATCAGTATCGTAATTATGTGAAGTAAAAGTCCACATTTTTTCTAATATAATAGTTATACTATCATCTAGTTTTAAAAAGTTATATAAATTCACACCAGATGTACAGAAGGTTTCACTTTTACTAGCAAGTGTTTTTAAACTTTCTTTTACTTTTTTATAGTCTTCTTCTAACTTTTCGGTACTACTATATACACTGCTTAAATTCCATTTGTATTTGTCTTCTATTTCTTCTCTTAATTTATTATCCATTTATTGTCCTTTCTTTTATATATAGGGATAAAAATAGGGATAAAAGTTCTAGGTTACTAGAACTTCTATACTTATTTTTCTTCATATTCAGCGTCTTTAATGTTATCGTCTTTTGGAGCATCATTACTAGTGTTTGCAGCACTTTCGGCATTTGCTTGTTCGTAAAGTTTAGCACCTAGATTCATTGCTGATTCATTTAATTTTTCAGTTTTCTTTTTGATGTCATCGATATCTTCTTTTGTTAAAGCTTCTCTTAATTCTTTGATTTCATTTTCGGCTTTTTCTTTATCTTTAGCGTCTACTTTATCGCCAAGTTCTTTAATGGCTTTTTCAGTCATGAAAATTGTTTGTTCTGCCTCATTTTTGGTATCTGCGGCATTTTTACGTTTTTCATCAGCTTCTTTATTAGCCTCGGCTTCTTTAACCATTTTATCGATGTCTTCATCTGATAATGCTCCTGATGATGTGATGGTAATAGATTGTTCTTTGCCTGTTCCTTTATCTGTGGCTTTTACATTAACAATACCATTAGCATCTATATTGAAACTAACTTCAATTTGTGGTACTCCTCTAGGTGCTGGGGCAATTCCATTTAATTGGAAGTTTCCTAATGTTTTGTTATCAGCAGCCATTGGTCTTTCACCTTGAAGAACGTGGATATCAACAGCAGGCTGATTATCAGCAGCAGTTGAGAATATTTGTGATTTACTTGTTGGGATTGTAGTGTTTCTTGGGATAAGAACAGTACATACTCCTCCAAGTGTTTCTATACCAAGTGATAGAGGGGTTACGTCAAGTAATACGATGTCATTAACGTCTCCTACTAATACTCCGCCTTGGATAGCAGCACCCATTGCGACTACTTCGTCTGGGTTTACATTTTTTGATGGCTCTTTGCCAAGTTCATTTTTGATAAGTTCTGCGACTTTTGGCATTCTTGTAGATCCACCTACTAATAATACTTTATCAATATCATCTTTAGTAAGGTTAGCATCTTTTAAAGCCTTTCTGATAGGTTCTAATGTAGACTCAAGCAAATCGCTTGTTAATTCTT
Organism: uncultured Bacilli bacterium; assembly: GCA_934129885.1. Classification (GTDB taxonomy): domain Bacteria; phylum Bacillota_I; class Bacilli_A; order RF39; family UBA660; genus Coprosoma. The sequence continues at coordinate 38,572 of CAKOWU010000008.1, forward strand.
CAAACTTGGCTCTAGATAATGATAAGTCTAAGTGAAGAGGGCCATTTTCTCCTTGTGATAAGAATGGTAATGAAATATTAGTTGTACTAACGCCACTTAAGTCTTTTTTAGCCTTTTCAGCAGCATCTTTTAGTCTTTGCATTGCCATTTTATCTGAAGTTAAATCGATACCATTTTCCTTTTTAAATTCAGAAACTAGGTAATCAATAATCTTTTTATCGAAGTCGTCTCCACCTAGTCTATTGTTACCACTAGTAGATTTAACTTCAAATACTCCGTCACCAATCTCAAGGATAGATACATCGAATGTTCCTCCACCTAAATCATAAACTAGTATTTGTTCTGTTTTCTCTTGTTTATCTAGTCCATACGCTAAGGCAGCAGCAGTTGGCTCGTTGATTATTCTTTCTACTTCAAGCCCAGCAATTTTACCAGCATTTTTAGTTGCTTGTCTTTCAGCATCGTTGAAGTAGGCAGGTACAGTAATTACGGCTTTACTTACTGTTTCTCCTAGATAACTTTCAGCAGTCTTTTTAAGATCACCTAATATCATAGCACTAATTTCTTCTGGAGTATATTCTTTACCACCAGCTTTAACTTTTTCTTTGGTACCCATTAATCTTTTAATTGATGAGATAGTATCTGGGTTTGTAACTATTTGGTTTTTAGCGGCAGTACCAACTATAATTTCTCCATTTTTGAACGCTACTACTGAAGGGGTTGTTCTGTTTCCTTCGGCATTGGCGATAACTTTGGCTTCACCACCTTCGTATACGCATACACAACTATTTGTTGTTCCTAAATCAATTCCTATTATTTTACTCATATATATCAAATCCTTTCTTAATCTGAGACCTTTACCATTGCAGGTCTAATAACTTTATCTTTAAGTAAATATCCTTTTTGAAGGACTTCTACAACTTCGCCAGCTTCTACACCTTCTATTTTTTCGGTTAGTACAGCCTGATGGAAGTTTGGATCGAATGGTTTACTTGTACCATCTATGGCTTTTATTTCATATTTATTTAAAAGGTCAGTTAGATGGCAATATATCATTTTGAATCCTTCTAAAAATTTTGATAGTTCGTCTGATAAATCATTATCATCCATCGATATGGCTCTTTCAAAATTGTCGACAATGCCAACTAAATCTTTAGCGATGTCTTCATTTGAATATTTAAGCATTTTTTGTGTTTCTTCGTCTTTCCTTTTACGATAGTTGATAAGATCAGCATCTTTTCTAAGCAGTGCCTCTTCTAGTTCTTTTATCTTAGTTTCTAATTTCTCGCACTTTTCTTCTTTTTTAGCATGTTTTTTATGCTCTTTTTTTTCTTCTACCTTTTTTACTTTTTCATTTTCTTTATTTTCTTCTTTCATCATGACCTCCTATATATTATCCTTGATGTACTTTAGAAGGGCCTCGGCTTTTCCGTACTGCATACGTTTTGGGCCGATAATGGCGATTGTTCCTTCATCTCCATCTTTAGTATAATATGTTTTGATAACAGAAATATCATCATCTATCATATTTTCGTTACCTATGTAAACATTTATACCTTCATCTGTTTCTTTGATGTTTTTTATTATATTTTCGTTTTCAAACTTACCTAGGATTTCGCGGATGCGTCCAGCATCATCAAATTCTGGCTCACAAAGTAATTTTGTTGTTCCACTTACTTTAATATCTGGTTTCGCGACAAAATCACTAAAGGCATTATAAAATGCATTATACAAGGCTTCATGTTGTTTTACATAATTACCAATTATTGGTTTTACTTCGTATTCTAGCACTTTACTGACTTCTGAAAGTATAGTTCCCACTATTAATTTATTGATAAGTTCAACGGTTTGTTTAATATCATGGACGCTAACGTTTTCTTCTAAAATCATATTTCTACTTTCAACATGACCTTTATCAGTAATTATAAGTGTTGTGAAGTGATTATCACCGGTTGGTACTACCTCTATTTTTGCAACTTTATTATGCATAGAAGATGAACCTAAAACAACAGCGGTATAGTTAGTTATTTCTGAAACTACTTCCATACTTTTGGTAATGACATCACTTAAAGCCAAACTATTATTTGAAAATATTGTTTGAAGTTTTAAGATGTCTTCGCCTGTTAGTTCTTTGGGAATCATGATATTATCAACATAATATCTATAACCTTTATCACTTGGGACTCTTCCTGATGATGTGTGAGTTTTAACTAGTAAGCCAAAGTCTTCTAATATAGCCATTTCATTACGAACAGTTGCACTTGAACAATTCATATTTTCACATAGAGCCTTGGAACTTACTGGTTTCGCTTCGTCTATATAGTTTTCGACGATTAATTTTAGTAATTCTTCTTGTCTTTGGCTTAACATTTTTTTCACCTCTTTTGCACCCTCTCTAGGTAATGCACATTAATTGTAGCATAGTTTTTTAGCACTGTCAATAGATAAGTGCTAAAAAGTGCAAGAAGATAAATTTTTACTATTTACGCTAAAAAAGCCATTATTATGGAGTGGCATTTTTTATTAATTTTTCAAAGTATTCTTTATTGTTTTTTAGTCTTTCATCGTCTTTAGCATACTTTAACGCTATAGTGGTGTAGAAGTAAGCTTCTTTTATTCTTCCTTTTTCATATAAGCACATGGATAGAAGATCGTAGAGAGTTCCGTCGTAGCAGTATGGTTCTGTTATATAGTTTTTATATTTTTCGTTTATGTTAAGAGCGAGGTTTACTAGTTCTATAACTTTATTATAGTGTTTATTTCGATATTCTAAAAAGGCAAACTCGGTGTAGGCTTCTCTAAGGTACGGAGCTTCTTTTATAGATTTTTGATACCATATAGCGGCATCATTTATTTTACCTTGATATTCATAACATCTGGCAATGTAGCGCATGGAGGCTGCTCTTTCGTCTTTCCAAGTTGCTTTTTTTAAGGTAAGGTGTTTTTTTAAGGTTTCTATGGCTTTATCATATTTTTCGTGATACATGTATTCTCTACCTAAATAATGCATATTTCTATCGTCTTCGGGGTCTTCTTTTACAGAAAGTTCTAAAAGCGGAAGATAGGCTGCTCTGGATTTAGATGTATCGGGATAATGATTTAAGGTTATTTCATCTGTTGTTATGGTCCTTTCTTCTTTATTGTATACTAATACTTCGTGGACAGGATGAGTCCATTTATAGCCTTCTCTTTTATGAATTTTTTCATTATAAAAGTTTACGGCTGGATTACCATATTTATCAAAACTCCAGTTGTAGTTATATTTTAGTCTAGTGGTGTCTTTATTCCAGATTTTTTCTAGTTTTTTACGCCAACCTTTTTCTAGGACTTCGTCTAAATCTGTACATACGCAAATGTCAGCGTCTTTTGGCACCATATTTAGGGATTTGTTTCTGGCAGTATCAAAACGCCATGGGGTTATTTTTTCTATTTTAACGTGGACATTGTTTTTTTCTAATATTTTTACAGTGTCATCGGTGGAGCCGGTATCTAAAACGTAAATTTCGTCGGCTTCTTGCATGCTATCGCACCATCTTTGGGCGAATTTTGCTTCATTTTTACTAATGGCATAGACATATATTTTGTATTTATTCATTTTTCACTCTCCAATAGAATGATATGCGGATGTATAATTTTATTTTACTAAAAAAACGATAATTACAGATTCGTGTAAATGGTAAAATTAAATGTAGGAATTACTTTTTCTTCCGTTTTGAGTTTGGCAATAGACGCTTTAGTACCTTTATCAATATATAATGAACTTCATTACCTACGTTCTCCCTCTCTATATTTTTATTCGCAGATTTCTTTTTGATTTGAAATTTTTTTATCATTTTAAAAGAGACTGTATCAGTCTCTTGGTTTAAATATTAAGGAGAAATAGAAGGCAAATATGATTGCGGCACATATACCCGCAGAAGTTAAATCAAGTACTCCTACAAATAGTCCTATTAACCCTGAATCATTATATCCTTGCAGGGATCCGTGCGTAAGCATATGACCAAAACTAGTAATTGGTACTAAAGCACCACCACCAGCCCACAAAACTATTTTATCATATAAATTAAAGACATCTAAAAAGGCTCCAATTACAACAAATATTACCGTAATATGTCCAGGCGTAAGTTTAGTTTTATCTAATATAATTTGCCCAATAGCACATATTAACCCAGCGAACAAGAAAGCATTTAAATATATCATTCAGCCACCTCCAAACTTATAGCATGTGAAGCGGTTGGAATTGTTCTTTTTTGATTAGCAGTTGTTTGGCTTTGTAATGCTCCGGTTGCGACTAATAAAACTTTTTTTAATTCACCTGTTTTCATTTTATTTATAATATCAGTATACACAACTAATGGAGCACACGCAGGACCTGATGCCCCCGCATACACAGGCTGCCTTTCTAAATCATAAAGCATAGTACCAGTATCATTATAATTTTTTAGTTCAATTCCATATTCTTTTTTGATATATTCCTTTAAAATCTTTTTGCCATATATTCCAAGGTCTCCCGATAAAATAAGGTCATAATAATTAACATTTCTACCTGTATCAGTTAAATGTTTATATATAGTATCCGCAGCCGATATAGCCATTACACCACCCATATTAAATACATCATTTATTCCAGAATCTATTACCCTACCAATGGTACCACTTTCTATTTTTATTTTACTTTTATTATTAGTAAGCAAAGCAGCTGCTGCACCAGTACAAGTAAATGTCGTAGTTTTTGGTTTTGGACCACCATATTCTACTGGATATCTAAATTGTTTTTCGGCCGCATTATTATGTGAAGATACTGCAGTAACCACATTTTCTAAATTACAATATTCTATCATAATACTGCCTAAAATAAGTCCAAGTGTGCTTGTGGAACAAGCCGAATAAAGACCAATAAAAGGAAAAGGAAAGTTTTTCGCAGCATAATTAGAAGCCGCAAGTTGATTTAATAAATCACCGCTTAACATTAAATCAATGTCATACTTGCCAAGATTTCCCTTCTTTAATAAAATATCTACAGCCTCAGTTATAAGTTTACTTTCGGCTTCTTCAAAAGTTTTAGCGCCAAAATAAAACTCATCAGAACTTTTATCAAACATCTTACTATATGGTCCATTATTCTCATATGGTCCTGTTACAGTAGCTGTTTCAGTAAGATATACATTCTTAAAATTAAAAGTCATTATATCACCCCTATTATCAGTCTTATTAAACTAAACGTCCAAGCACTAACTACACCAAAAATTATAACGGCTCCAGATAACTTAAGCATATTAGCCCCTATTCCAGTTACTAATCCTTCTTTGCGATACTCCATAGCGGCACTCATAGTAGCATGCGCAAAACCAGTTATCGGTATTATAAGACCGCACTTTGCAAAATTTACAATACTATCAAAGAACCCCAAACTAGTAAATAAACATGAGAAAAATATTAAAGTAATAAGCATAAATATTGTTGCTTCTTTAGTAGACACATCAAGGAAGTAACAATATAATTCAATTAAAACTTCTCCAAGTATTCCCATTAAACCACCAATTATAAAGGCTATAACAGCATTCGTAAAAACATTTTCTTTAGGACTATTTTCGTTTACAATATTTTTATACTCTTCCATATATGCCTCCTCTTTTTTATTATGGAAAAAATATTTTTTTATATACAAAAAAACATAAAATTAATTATGTTTTTTTGTGCAATCAGCAGAATCCATATATGTATAGGTATAACCGTTTTGATACACTATTTTTACGGCACCATTTAGATATTTATTTTCACCATTACCTTCTTTATAATTTGGATTTTGAATATCTTCATTAGATAACTTTCCTTCTTTTTTTAAAGTATCAACAGTTAAACAATAGGATTCACTTTTATTTGTGGGGAGTTTTAGTGAATTTTTACTACTAGACATATATGATTTAGCCGCAGATATTATTCTGTTTATTTGTTCAGTATATATATTTTCTCTTCCTGAAGTTATAACCTTATTTATAGAAGGTACACTTATTAAAACAAGTAGCCCAAGCAATACTATAACTCCAATTAATTCTACTAACGTAAATGCTTTTTTCATGCTTATCACCCAAGTATAATTATAGAAAAAACAATTTTAAAAGTCAATTTAATTATTGCTCCTTATTTTTTGTAAAACCTTTTTTTCTCTTCTTGATACATTTACTTGTGTAAGTCCTGTTCTTTTCGCAACCTCACTTTGGGTTAAGTCTTCAAAATATCTTTGAATCATTATTGTCCTATCAGGTTCTTCTAAAGCATAAATCGTCTCTCTTAAATAAATCAAACTATCTAAATCGGTACTCCTATCACTTATTACTTCATGCATACTAACGTTATCATAAACGAAGTCATCAATACTTTTTGTAGTTATAACCGTATTCATAGCCTCTATAACAAGATTTTCATCAATTTCTAAAAAGCACGCTAGTTCATGATAACTAGGTTCGTGCATAAGTTTTTGACTTAATAAAATAGAAGCCTTTTCTATTTTGTTTTTTAAATAACCTATGTCCCTACTGATTTTTACAGGTCTATTATTTCTTACTAGGGCTCTCATTTCTCCTAGTATATAAGGATAAGCATAAGTTGTAAATTTGGAACGCGTGGGGTCATAATGTTTATAGGCCTCTATCATGCCTTTATAACCCGCTTGGTATAAATCTTCCTTATCCTTATATCCGTCAAAGTACTGTGCCAGTTTATATATAAGTCCAGCATTATTACGGATTATTTCATCTAGTTCCATATTTCCTCCTAATTTAGGCTAAAAGGTCTTCTCTTGGAACAATAAGTTTGTTAAGACTTTCAAAGGCACTTTTATTTCGTGCATATATATAAAAGTTGCCACTGCTTTCCTTACAAATTGTACAAATATTTAGGATAATATTTTTTCCATAATCATCAATAACAGATACGTTATTTATATTAACAATAATATTCTTAATGCCAACATTTTTAAGTATTTTAAGCATCTTTGTTAGTTTACTAGTACTATCTTTACTAAGGCTGCCGTTTAAATTAATAAACAAATATCCTTTTTGAACTGCTAAATCAATATCTAACACTTTCATCACCCACTATACTTTAGCACCTTTTTTGTGCCTTTTATATAGTTTCGACAAAGTTAGAATTAATATGAGAATAAGCAATAATATTAGTGAAAATGTTTTATATAGACTGTTACCTTTTTCTGTGTCTATTGTAAGATTGTTACTGGTAAGTTTAGGCACCGTTATATTTTCTTTTGGCACAATAGTCTCTCCTAAAACTTCTAAGGTAGTTTCTTTTTCTGGTATTTGATTGAGTGTTTCATTTACTTTAATATTTTTAGTATCTACACCGCTAGTGGGTTCATTTGTCTCTTGATTTTCTGTGTTGTTTTCTAAAGCTATGATATTTTCTATAGGAACCGTTATATATTCTCTTTGTCTATACGAATAATAATCCTTATAGTCTTCTTCGTCATAAAGTATATAGTCATCAACTAAAGAGGCTGTGTAGATGCCATAGTATTCCTTTTCTAAAGCATAAGTCCTATATTCATTTTGGCATTTCCTATATCTTAAAACCTTGCCCTCATCCTTCATCAAAAAAGTATCTTTTACAGTCATTGGCGCTATAGTATAATAATCATCCATTTTTATAGGCGTATTGTGATAACCCTCAGCTGTTATAGTACCCCAGCCATTAAAACCGGTAATCATATTCGTATAATGTTCATCATCCGCATAACCATCAATAGTTATATATACCAAATCTACAGTGCTATGGGATTGAGCCTCAAATAATTTAACATCTAACTCATCAGCATCATATGCTCTGTCTAAATGAAAAATTAAAAAATCATACGTGCTATCAGGATCTAATGTAGTACTTACCATTTCATCATGACTATATATGGCGGCACTTTTATAAGAATAATCGCCCTCTATTTTTACCGTAACCTTATTAACGGGTTTAGCCTTTTTATAATGATAAAATTCCTTTGTTTCAACTTCGTATTCGGAGCTTTCCTCTATAGGTTCATCACTCCACTGTGTGCATACTCTTGTGGTATCTTCAGTATCAATAAAAGGATATTCCAAAGAAGCAGTGCCATAGGGCCCTAAAGCCTTATTATATTTATAATAATTATATCTTCTCTCTTTTCTTACATCAATTAAATCACTAGAAATTGGTTCTTTCTCAGTGTATTCACCCCAGTCGCTCCACTGGGTATAACTAGCGGCCGAAGCATTCAAACAAAAACAAAATGACAATACTACAATCAAAAATATTTTTTTCATGTTTTCCTCCTTTTAAATAATTTTGACATTTCTCCCCCGCAAGTAATATACAACATTTTAAAAGAAAAATCTGCATTTTTAAGGCAAGTTTTTAATTTTACAAATTGTCCTAAAAGCAAGGGCAAATTTACCAAATTGACGCCAAAAAAAGAACAAATTTAGGTAATTTGTTCTATAAATTTACATTATGATATACGTGCTGAACATCTTCAACATCATCAAGCATAGTAAGTAACTTCTCAAAAGTTTCTAAATTTTCTCCAGTAAGTGTAACTTTCTCTTTTGCGATGTAAGTAATTTCATCCATATCAAACTCTACATTAGGAAGTTTTGTCGTAATAGCTTCTTTAATATTAAATAGTTCAGTTGGCTTACCATAGACAATTATCTCGCCATTTTCTTCTTCAATATCCTCGATATCAGCATCGCCCTCAATTAAAGCATCCATGGTTTCTTCTTCAGTTAAACCTTTAAAGCTAACAATACATACATGGTCATACATGTAATTTACTGAACCTTGTGCTCCCATCTTTACATGACACTTATTCATAACAGCTTTAATACTGCTTACAGATCTGTTTACATTATCAGTTAAACAAGATACTATTAAAGTAGAACCGTTTGGTCCAAATAATTCATAATTATTTTCAACATATGTTTCGTCAGCACCACTATTAACCTTGTCAATGGCTCTATTTATAATATCGCTTGGTACTTGTTCTTTTTTAGCTTTATCTACTAATCTTTTTAAAGCACTGTTGCTTTCTAATTCAGTACCACCTGATTTAGCCGCTTGGTATATCTCTCTTGCGTACATTGAATATAATTTTGCTTTGGCCGCTCCTGTCTTTTGGATACTAGCCTTTCTTACTTCATATGCTCTTCCCACACTACATTCCTCCTTTTTGGGCTTTTTTCAAAGCATCTTTAGCTGCTTCTTGTTCCGCAGCCTTTTTACTATGGGCAGTCCCTTTACCATATACTATGCCATCCACTAAAACTTCAAAAGTAAACTCTTTATTGTGGGCAGGCCCAGTTTCAGATACCATATTATACTCTAAACTTCTTTTATCTGTTTGAACATACTCTTGCAAAGCAGATTTATAATCATCAAAGAAGTCTATTTCGTGTTTTTCTATTAGGGGAATTACGTTTTCCTTTATATATTTTCTTGCCATATCTATACCCTGATCTAGATATATAGCACCTAGAAATGACTCAAATACATCTGATACAATAGCCTTACTCTTACGGCCACCACTTTCTTCTTCGCCTTTACCTAATTTTAAGTATTTACTTAAATCTAGTTTTTTTGCAAACTCATATAGTGCAGTCTCACAAACATAGTGAGCACGAAGTTTTGTAAGTTTACCTTCATCTTCATCTATCTTATTATAAAGATAATCACTCATTATAAGTTCCAAAACAGCGTCGCCTAAAAACTCTAATCTTTCATAGCTCTCTACTTTATTTTCATTCGCATATGAGGTATGAGTAAATGCTGTTTCATAGAGTCCCATATTATTTGGTTTTATTCCTAATTTTTCTAATAATTCCACTTAAAATCACCGAAAGTATTATATCACTTTTAATTTATTTTGTACACCGTAAAATTTGCACTTGACATACGCTTTTATTTCATGTAGAATTAAATACGTAAGTTTGGAGTGATACTCAAGAGGCTGAAGAGGCGCCCCTGCTAAGGGTGTAGGTCGGGCAACTGGCGCGAGGGTTCAAATCCCTCTCACTCCGCCATTATGAATTTAAACCTTGGTTTTGCCAAGGTTTTTATTTTAATTAAGCATAAAATATAGAGCAAATAAACACCAAATTAAATATGGTATCTGAAGTATTTCTGCCTTTTTACCTATTTTAATCATAAAATTACAATAAGAGTTACAAGCTATATAATCGCACATCTTCTTAATTTCAAAGTGAAAAATATTATAGACCATAAAACATTAAAAAATAAATTTATATAGTATATAAAAGGTACTTTTTTGAAACTACATAAGCACTAATACCAATCAGTAAATAGTCCACACTACAGGAAAAAGCCCCTCAGGTGGCGATATTACTGACTCAATTAACGTTTTATAGTCATTAGTATTTATAAGCAAGGATACAATAATACTTATTATAGGTGGGATACTAATATTTAAGGCTATTTTTTTATAAAAATATGATATATTTAAATAGAAAGATAGATGATAGATTATTATACTAATGTTTCAGAATTAAAAGAAGCTTTATTAAATGATGAATAATTATAAAATTAAATATTCAAAATAATTTAAAAAATCGTGGTCTAAAACTGTTGTGAGGTACATCCTCTTTTTTTGTTTTATAGAGTGTTTCATTAAATAAACATATTTTGGTGTAGATAAAAAATAAAGCAACCACAAAGGATCACTTTATTATAAAACTTATGCCAATTTTCTTTTCGTTTCTGACAGTTATTTCATAACCTAGTAGGGAAACGGTTTTCTTAACTATCGAAAGTCCAAGACCGAACTGACCTTTTACGCCTTTTTTATAAGGCGTGAAAATGTCATTTAATATTGTCTCATCAATATTAGGACCATCATTATATAAAATTATCTGATGATTTTTCACCGTTATCTTAATATTTTTATCTGCATATCGCATAAAATTACTCAAAATATTATCGATAATAGCTTCCCACATATCTAGTGAGCCATTAAAGATCGTCTTTTTATCGGCAATAACAACGTTCCATTTGATATCTGGACGTGCTACTTTAAACTTAGCTGCCGAAGACGAAATGATATCTACAATATTAATTGTATCGTATTTGTAGTTATCAGCATTTTTCATATAGGTTAATTTGTTTAAATATAGTAAGGAGTGTACTTTTATTTCTAATTTTTTTACCTCTTGTTTGATAATGGCTAAACCAGATTTTTCGTCTTCCATGCCATCTTCTATCGCTTCTACGTAAGATTTTATAACTGTGAGAGGGGTTTTAAAATCGTGAGAAATATTTTGATACATTTGATTTTTATATTCTTCTTGCTTTTGCAAAGTCACTTTCATATCATCAATCGCATAGGATAAATCTGTTATCTCATCATCAAACTTATAGGGCATTTTAACATTATAATTGTCGTCGTCCAAATGCAAAGCCTTATCTTTAAGTTTCTTTATTCTAATAGCCAGTACCCTAGTCCAAAGTGCTACAATAAGCAAAATAATGAGTAAGGTAATTAGTAGGGCTGGTACTAGCGATCTCAAAATATCTTTTTTCATTTGAACAATATAATCGTCGTCTGTAATGGCTACTTTGTAATAGCCACTAGCATCATTTTTAGTATTATAATAGTAGGTTTTTCCTTGGTAATCAAGCTTACCATAGGGGTGTTTTATTTCTTTCAAAATTCGTTTAGTGGACATTTGAGTTATATGAGATAAATTATTTGAACTTGATACTTCATTATCTATAACAAATATATATGCGATATTCTCTTCAAGACTACTACTAGAGATATCACTTCTTACGACATCAAGTGGTAATTTCAAATCATTATATAACTTATTTTCGTATATAGGAATAAGAGCTTTAGGTAATACTATCGCAACCGCGACATAAATAACCAAAAACATAATAATTACAATTGTTACTACTTGCCTATATATACTATGTTTTAGTTTCATACTAACCTATATCCATATCCATAAATGGTATTAATTCTAAGTTTTGGCATTTTCTTTCTAAGCCTTCTGACTAGATCATCAACCGCTCTGTCATTACCAAAGAAATTATCTTGCCAAACATGATTTAGTATTTGATCTCTGCTTAAAGATTTATTTTTATTATTAAGAAGTAATACAAGTAAATCAAACTCTAAAGTAGTAAGCAAAATCTCGTTTTCATTTTCATTTACAAGTCTTTTATCAATATCAACAGTATAATCATTATACAAAACCTTTTCCGTTATCGCACTATAAGTCCTTTTTATAATATTATTAACTCTAAGCACAAGTTCTTTTGGAGAATATGGTTTCGTAACATAATCATCACTACCAAGTTCAAGCCCAATAATTTTATCTAAATCTTGATCTCTTGCCGAAGTAAATATAACAGGTACGGGTCCGCTTTCTCTTATTTTTTTTATTAAATCGTATCCGCTAATCTCATCTCCTAGCATGATATCGAGTATCCATAAATTAACTTTATCAGTTATGTGATTTAAAGCATCGGTACCGTTAAAATACTGAACTACTTCATACCCTTCTTTCTCTAAATAAGATTTAATCAAATTATTAAGGTTTACTTCATCTTCAACTAAACAAATTTTGTACATATTTCTTCGCCTCATCTAAAGTATAACACTATTACATTTTTATTTCTACATCTACCGCCTCCTTTAGAGTTATTTCCTAACTCTGAATTAATGATACAAAATAATTGTGTATATAATTTGATAAAATTATGGGAAATTGTGAAAACAAAAAAAGATAGAAAACTACCTTACTATATCATATATAATAGTTGGTTTTTCTACCCTCTCATCACTATATACAAAACATTCATAAATAGATTTTAAAGCCAAATCTTGTTTATCATAGTAAACCGTAACTAACTCATCATCAGTAGTTACATAGTCTCCTACCGTCTTGTGCAGTTTAAAGCCTACACCATTATTAATATTTTTCTCGTCTGATCCGCCAAGTTCTTTTGTAAGGGCGCATAAACGGTGTAAATTAATACCACATATATAACCGGTTCCCAAAGATTTTAAAGAAAGCTTTTTTGCAGAAAGTGTAACACTATCTAAATTTCCTTTTTGATACTCTATAATTTCCTTAAACTTATCATAGCCTGATGTATTTTCAAGAGCATTTTCGATATACTCGATAGACTCTTCCACGGGTGTATCTTTATCTAATGAAAGCATTAATGAACCTAAATTAATTATATATTCATTAAGTTCTTTAGTACCGTTTCCTTTTAAAGTATCAATTACCTCTAATATTTCTAGACTATTACCTATGTTTTTGCCCAGCGGCATATTTTGATTAGTTAAAACACATATAATCTTTTTCCCATTCAAGTGACCAATTTTTATTATTATATCAGCAGCTTTTCTAGCATCCTCTAAATTTGTAATAAAACCATCTAAACCTATTTTTATATCAAGTACTATTGTATTAGAATTAGAAATTAAAAGTTTACAAAGAGTATTTACAATTACTAAAGGCAAAGAAACTAAATTGTTTTTTATCGCAAGATTAAATATTTTTTTATTAAGAGGGCAAACATTCTCTCCTTGTACTACAAAAGCGGCCTTCTTATCTTCCATTTGTTTAATAACTTCATCAGTAGAGAGTTCTAACTGTATTCCGTCAATTGCCCCAAGTCTTAAAGCATTACCAGCATTATCACTTTCACTAATATTTAATGTTTTAACTCCCATAGATGAAAGTAATGGCACCAATATTAATGAAGACTTATCCATAATATTATCTGTAGAATATTCATCAATAGTTCTAAAAGGGAACTCTAACGTATCCCCGTTATGCACCAAAATGTCTACGAAATCCGCAATTTCCTTTTCAGTCATATCATTCTCACGTATGGCTTCCAAAAATTTTTTCATAGTATCGTCATCAATTTCTGAGGCCGCATAACCTAAAATAATAGTCTCAACATCTGATTTATGAAGTTCTAAGCCTTTATATTTATTATTAATTATCTCTAATGTATCCATAAAAATTCTCCTTTGGTATGTAAAACATCAATTAATATATATTATAACATCAAACTACCTTATAAGCACAAATAAATTTGTAAATTTTGTACTTGAATAGAATAAAAAGGTAGAACACTACCTTAATAATTTTCATTTTTAATTTCAAAATATGATTGTGGATGTGCACATACAGGACAAACCATAGGTGCTTTTTCACCATAATGTACGTGACCACAGTTACGACATACCCACATTTTTGGTGATTCTGATTTAAATACTTTTTCTTCTTTAACGCTTTCAAGTAATTTTAAATATCTTTCTTCATGATGTTTCTCTATTTTTCCTACTTCTTCAAATAAATACGCAATTCTATCAAAACCTTCTTCTTTGGCTGTTTTAGCAAACTCTTTATACATGTCAGTCCACTCATAATTTTCGCCTTCCGCAGCCATTTTTAGTGCTTCCATAGTATTTACTTTTAGACTATCTTTAATATCTCCGCCAAATAATAACTTAAGCCATAATTTAGCATGTTCTTTTTCGTTATTAGCGGTTTCTTCAAAGATAGAAGCAATTTGCTGATATCCTTCGCTTTTAGCCGTACTAGCAAAATATGTATATTTATTTCTTGCCTGACTTTCTCCGGCGAATGCCGCAAGTAAATTGTTTTCTGTTTTGCTTCCTTTTAATTCCATAATAAATCCTCCTTCACGTAATTGTTCATTACAGATAACAGTATATCATTTTTATCACATTATCACAATAAAAACTAAAGCAATCAACAAAAAAAATTGTTATGATAATTTCTTAATATACTATCAATTTCCGCTTTTCAGAAACTACACCAAAATCATTGCTTTTAAGCATTGTGCTATGGTATTATGCATTTGGAACATTTGATAGTTAGATGGATGCCAAACTCTTTTTTAGAGGGAGGTGATATGATGACAAAGAAGGATTTTTTAATTTCATCTTTGATTATCATAATCGTATTATTAATAATTTATACAAAATAAATTATATAAAATCACCATCTAACTCTTCTTTGAATTAGATGGTCAAAACAAACTTTTTTGGCAACATCTGACACAGGAATATCAAATGTTCCTTTTTTATTTTATGAGGATTTCCTCATCTGTATACATTCTATCATATTTGTTTATTTTTTTCAAACTTTAACGCAGTAAAAAACCTCTAAAAGAGGTTAATAATCAAATGGTGTCCCGTTAGGGGCTCGAACCCTAGACCCACAGATTAAGAGTCTGTTGCTCTACCAACTGAGCTAACGAGACATCTGACTATTACATTATAGCATTTTAAAAATAGGACTGCAATAGTTTTATTGGATTATTTCAAGTAATTTGTCTAAAATTTTGTCTATTACTTCATTTTTGTTATCGGCTCTGTTTTGGTGTAGAACAAAAACATCCAAATCATAATACTTATCGCCATCATATATAGAAACAAAAACTTCATTATCCCTTCCAGTCTTATTAAAAGGATCAGGTTTATTTAACTTTCCTGTAATACCAACAGAATAATCACAAAATGTAAAAGTCTTTATAGCTTTAGCCATACTGCGTGCAGTCTCTATACTATAAACACTATATGTGTCAATGAGGCTTTTAGGTACGCCCATCTTAACTTTAAAGTCATTACTATAAGTTACAGCACCAAATTTAATAACCTCACTAGACCCCGGAATATCAGTAAACTTATTAATTAAAGCACCACCAGTACAAGATTCCATAGTACTTAAAGTCTTATTTTTACTGGATAAAACTTCTATTATCTTTTTTAATTTATCTTCCATCATATCACCATATATATAATAGCACATTATAAATATTTTATATAGTCCTTGTAGCCAAGAAACCACATCTTCTCTCTTGGAATAAATCTTACCGCCGCACTATTAACTAAATACCTCTTGCCACCATGGTCTTTTGGCCCATCGTTAAAAACATAACCTAAATGATTGCCACTATCTTTAGCCTTAATTTCAGTTCTAAACATAAAATGATTAAGTTCAGTTTTATAAAGCAATAAATTATCTAAAATAGGTTTGGTAAAACTAGGCCATCCAGAACCAGAATCATACTTATCTTTAGAAGAAAAGAGTGGCGTACCCGTTTTAATATCCACATATATACCTGGTAAAAAATTATTATAGTATTCATTTTTGAAAGCCGGTTCATCAGTTTTGCCCTTAATAACATCATAAGCCAAATCAGAAATTTTTAAATTTTCCTTTTCAATTTTTTTTAAAAAACATTTATCTATATTACAATAGCCAAACGGATATTTAAGTAAAAACTTTTGATGGTACTCTTCCGCCATAGTAACATTTTTTACCTTTTCAACTTCAATAACAATTGGTTCCAAATACATGTCTTGAAGGTTATCTAAAGAATTTATAATAGTCTCCGCATCTTTCTTATCTTCATAATATATACCCGCTCTATATTGCTTTTTTCCTTCTTTACCTTGAATATAAACAGTAGGATTAACAATATCATAATAATAATCAAGCAGTTTATCTAATGACAAAATAGATGTATTATAAACTACTTTAACCGCTTCAGCATGACCACTACCATTACAAACATCACGGTACTTAGGGTTTTCCTTATTACCATTTATATAACAGGTCATTGTATCAACTATACCGTCTATCAAATCAAAATACTTTTGGACACCCCAAAAACTTCCAGCCGCAAAATAAATTTCATGCATAACTTACTCCCCCTGACTTATTAGTTTGCTATTATAACACCTAAAGGGGGTAAAGTAAAGAAAAAAGTAGGCATTATCCTACTTAATAATTTATCGTTACAATATCATAATCATACACTGGATCCATTAAGACAGTTGACTGATTTTCATCAATATCTTCCTTTTGTCTTGGCAAAATCCTTAAAATAGATTTATGTTTTGGTTCAAAATTAGGTCTCAAAGTCTTATGAACATTTTCAATAATCTTTTCAATATCTAAATCCATACAAATAAGTGTCTTATAACCCATTTTACATAGCTCATCTGCTACTTGCATACTAGTATCTACAATAGATAAAATTTTGTCATTATCTTCTTTACATTTCCTTATTTCAGAATTATTAATTTCATACAATACTGGTCCTTGCATCTTATAATTAGAAAGTAATTTAATTATCTTTTTAGACTCACTATCTCCCTGCTCTTTATTAACAGCCTTACCACTTATAAAAGCACCCATCGGTATTTTTTCTTTAGTGCACAAATCTGCATTAGCAACAAATACATCTTCACCTTTACTTAAACTGGTGCAAGTAACAAGAACATAAGAATCATCTTGATCTTTAAACCTGTTACAATCAGTCTTACTAATTAAATCATCATCCGCAATCTTTTGACATCTAATTTTGTTATAAGCATCACGGGCTTTATGTAAAACATTTTTAGCTTCTTCTATAGTACTTTTAATTTCCATATTAGGATCTGGTATTCTTACGGCTTTAACCGTATCTTTAGTAGTTTCTTCTGGCACTAGTAAACTTGGCTTATCTATTTGAACAGCCCTATAATTTACTATAATAGGTTTTTCTTCAGGTTTTATTTTTTGTCTTTCCTTTTCCTGCCTTTTTAACATCTCGTAAAAATTAACAATAGTCTCCAAAGTATTTATATACGCTACATCATTAACATCACTTGGTAATACAATAGTCTTATTTCCAACCCTTATTTTATAACCGGATACATGAGTTACCAAAGGATCATTCATGCATAAAAACTGAATCTTTTCTTCTAAAGCCTCTAAACAGGTTTGATATACTTTTATCCATGCCCCTATCCATTCATCTTTATTGGCTTCTGTTTTTGGTGGTATCTCAACATATTTGTAACCTGTAATAGTATGAATAACAATTTTTCTTTCAGCATTATTACAACTCAAAAGGTTATTCTGTTTCTTCAAATGATTTTGAATCCACATCTTTATTACTGAAAAATTTATGTTTGTAGTCTCACTCATAACATCACCTTCTAGACCTTATCTATAATTAATTATAACCCTATTTGTCAAATATTGTCAACTGATTATATAACATTTTCATAAATAGTAAAAAGGTTATCAAAAGTAAAAAGGCATAAGTCTTGCCTTTTATATTTCGTTAATATATTCTAAAAGTTTAATAAACATTTTTACAAATTTAGAATCAAGTCCTTTTCTCTTTAGTTTTCTTATCTCTATACGTTTTTTAGCAATTGATAAATTGCTAAATAAAATAGCGTCTATTTTGTCTTTCATCTCTGTTGTTATCTGAAGGTCATTTATAATACTCTCAATATCTTGGGTAATTAAATGCACAGCATCTATTTCGATGTCTTTACCCTTACAATTTATTGTAAGTTGAGCAGTTGTACTTACATTTTTTACCTCAACTATAAAGTCGGCACCATCTACATAAGTTTTAAATGAAACTTTATCTCTATTTACATATACAGATACATTTTCAGTTCTTTTTGTATTTCTAAATACAATTTTATAGTTTCTGTTATCTGGAATAATTCCACTTTTTCCTTCTTTTGCTCTAATAATAACGCTATAATTGCTTGGCATATAGTTATACTCTATTTCAGACAAGATATAAAACCCCTTACGATATAAATCACTTTCTCCATCGTCCTCAAAAAGAGTATATGTATTACTTTTACCGGGGAATATATGAATTTCCATATCTACTGGTGGTGTTGTGTTGTTCACATTCTCATTTAATCCCATAGGAATAATTGAACCTTGTTTTACAAATACAGGATACTCTTCATCTTTAAAGAAAGATATATAATTTTTGTTACCTGGAAACTTTTTGCCAGTAACAAAATCATACCAAATACCCTCTGGAATATAAAAATTATGAAGTGCTCTATTCATAACTGGATCATTTTTTTCTAATATTGGACATACTAGAAAAAGTGAACCAAAATAGTATTCATTTCTATATAATACATCATCATAAAACTTTGGATTAGTATAATAAACTGGCGTAATAAGTGGCGTACCGTCTTTATGATACTTGTAAGCCTCACTATATATATAAGGAATTAATCTATGACGAAGTCTTAAGAAGTCTTTAGCAATCGTATACGTCTTGATATCCCATCTCCAAGGTTCTCTTTTATAATATTTTCCCTTTTCTACACCAAATTTTAGTATTGGACTAAAAGTGCCAAGTTGAATAAATCTAGTATAAAGTTCACTATCTTCAATTCCTTTAAAATAGCCGCCTATATCGTGGGCAATAAAACCTACACCTATATTAAAAGCATTGTTATTATAAAACGGAATTTTTCTCAAAGTACTAAAACTAACAAGTGACTTTCCAGAATACGCAACTGGATATCTATGTGCCGCAAGTCCATAATTTGGTCCCATTACCATAGCTCTTCTTTTATAGTTCCTATACATATCATAATACTGATAATGTTTAAGTAAAGCATTACTTTCGGTATTTTCCACAGGAGTGTCTAGCCAGTAGAAATCTATTCCCATATTATCAAGAGGATGGATAAAAAACTTTAGGTATACGTCTATAAATTTAGGATCAAGAACATTAAATGAAATTTTACCAGATTTATCGGCTGGTAAATATTTAATTGCCTCACTATAATATGTCTCCGTGTCATATATACCTTCCGTAGGATCAATACTAAGGCCAAGTTTTATATATTTAGAATGCAAATATTTAACCATAACTAATGGATTTTTAAAATAATCTTTATTAAAAGTAAAACCTGACTTTAAATGTCTTTTACCATCATACTTTCTAATATGCCAATCTTTATCTAATAGAACAGTAGAAATAGGTATTTGATGTTTTGAAAAAGTATCAACCACATCTTTTAAAGTTTCATCATTATAATCATCATTTCTACTCCACCAGTTCCCTAAAGCATATCTTGGTACTAAAGCAGGATAACCAGTAAGTTCATAATAATCTTTCAAAGCTAATAAAAAATCTTTGTTATACATAAATAAATATATGTCTATTCCTTTGGATGGTCTATCTTCTACCTCACCATTTTGTTTAAATAATTTATGATTAGAGTCATCAATACTAGCCATGCCTTCAGCAGAATATAATCCTTTAGTTTTAGTATCTATCCCGTCTGACAAAAGTACTGCGGGTACATTAAAGTTTCTTACTTCAGGATGTCCATAATACCATACCTTATCAGTACCCAAAAGTTCTACTTTTAAATTAGATGACGGATTAATTTTTGTACCTAAAAAAGGTTTTTCCTTAGTGTAAGTTAACTTAAAATAATCCGTACTAATCTCTAAATAATTAGCGTCATCTCTAGTTTGAAAATTAGGTGCCGCAAGATTACGATAAAGAATTAAATCTGATGGTGCATCTACAAATAATCCACTAGTATTATATTCAAGTCTTATAACTCTTGGCGTCAAAATAGTAAAACGATAATTTGTACCCTTTATAGTTGCTTTAGGACTACTAACGGCTTTTTTATAATCTATCAAAAATTGTTCTCCTAAATTATACATTCTATTACATCCCCTTTTATATTTCTTCTATCATCATAAAATTAGTATGCTTCATTACTTTAAATGGATAACCACCAGTAATAATAACTTTATCACCACTATTTAAATCAAGTAACTTTTGAGCAATAAGTGTACTCTTCGCAGATAAAGAATCAAATTCAAATTCGTCTACGACTACTGGCACAACCCCGAAATGCATATTAAGTGTTTTTGCTACATCCCTATTGGGAGCGGCCGCAATTATAATACAAGGTGGTCTTAACCTACTCATCTGTCTTGCTGTATAACCACTATTAGTAGCAATAATAATGGCTTTACACTTAAGTTCAATGGCTCCAAGGGCAACAGAAGAAGCGATAGTACCTGCGATATTTTTAGCCTCTGTTTTTAAGGCTGAATTAAAGAAATATTCATAGTCAATTTCTTCTTCGGCAGATCTTACAACTTTTTCTATTTCTTGTACCGCAAGTAATGGGTGCTTGCCAACTGTCGTTTCACTTGTTAACATAATAGCGTCTACAGACGAAGTGGTGAGATTAGCTAAATCAGAGACCTCTGATCTGTTTGGCACAATTTCTTCTTTGATGAAACTTGATACTTCAGCAGTTACAACGCTAACCTTTCCTTTATCATGACATTTTTTTATGACGTCATTCTTTATATTAGGAACTTTTTCTAGTGGTATTTCAATTGATAAATCGTTTCTACACAAAACAATACCATCAGCGGCATCAATGATATTATCCAACTCCTCGGTCGCTGATTCATTTTGAATTTTTGCTAGCAAAGAAATATGGTTGTTTCCAAGTCCAATTAAAAGATCACTAATCTCCAAAACATCTTCGGCATCTGTTATATTAGAAATAGCGATGAAATCAATATTTGTCTTATTGGCAAATAAAATATCTTCTTTATCTTGTTTGGTTAAAAACTTCCTATTAAGTTTAATACCAGGTAAATATACTTTAGAATAATTTTTGACTATGCCCCCCCTTAAAACTTCAAGCACAGCATAATCAAGACCTTTTTCAGCAACTTCTAGAACAACAGCACCCTCGCTAAGTTTAATAATAGAACGATATTTCAAATCATCAATGAGTTTAGAATAGTTAACCGAAAACTGAACGTTATTTCCCATAACTTTATTCATATATACTCTTATCTTATCACCTGTTTTAAAATTTGCCTCACCTGATGTAAACTCACCAGTTCTAATACAAGGCCCTTCTAAATCAAGCATAATACTAACGGCAGAATTGTTTTTTTCATTTATCTCATCAACAGCATCAATTATCTCTTCACAAAATTGATAATTAGCATAACTCATATTAATTCTAATCACATCAACACCAGAATCAATAATTCCTTCTAAAATATCTCTTTTATAACTAGATGGGCCAACTGTGGCAATTATTTTAGTTTTATTCACTAACATCAATCCTCCTTTAGTTTGTTTATAATATAATTGTATCAAATTTTTGTGTTTAAATAAAGAAAAAGGAATAAGTTTTTCTTATTCGACAAATTCAAATTCATAATCGAGTATTTTAACGGTGTCTCCCTCTTCAATACCCATATTTCTAAGTTCCTCATCAATACCTAATTTCTTTAGTTTATTAGCAAATCTAAGTACAGCCTCATCGGTATCAAATCTGCTCATTCTAAGAAATTTTTCTGGTAAATCCCCCTTTATAATATAGGCGTTTCCTTCTTTTACAATAGTAAATGGTTTTTCTTCTTTAAATTTATAAATAACATGACTTTCAAACTTTTCTTCTTCAAATAAATTATTTTTAGGAATAGAATCTAAAAGATCTGCGAGTTTATAAAGAACCTTATCAATGCCTTGACCATTTATTGCGGATATTTCATAAACTGGAACATCTACTTTTTCCTTAAATTTGATTAAATTATCAGCAGCAAATTCACTATCCATTTTATTAGCAATTACGATTTGTGGCTTTTTCATCATATTTTCATCAAAACTAAGTAATTCTCTATTAATTATTGTATAATCATCATAAGGATCTCTGCCTGTATAACCACTCATATCAATGATATGGGCAAGAACTCTAGTTCTTTGTGCATGCTTTAAGAACTGATCTCCAAGACCATGACCTAAAGCTGCACCTTCAATTAATCCAGGTAAATCTGCGATTACGAAACTTCTGTTATCGCCAGTGCGTACAACTCCTAAATTAGGTTTTAAAGTTGTAAAAGGATAATCAGCGATTTTAGGTCTTGCCGCAGATACTTTAGAAATAAAAGTGCTTTTGCCAACGCTAGGCATACCAACAAGTCCAACATCGGCCATCAATTTAAGTTCAAGTTTAATTTTTCTATACTCTCCGGGTTCTCCATTTTCGGCGAAATCAGGAGCCGGATTAGTACGAGTTGCGAATGCAATATTACCTCTACCGCCTCTACCACCTTTAGCAACGATTACTTCATCGCCAGTTTTTATTAAATCTGCAATTATAAGTCCTGTATTCTCATCACTAATAACTGTACCAAGGGGAACTGTTAAAACAACATCAGCAGCATTTTTACCATTCATTCCCTTACCAAGGCCATTCTCGCCGCGTTCTCCTTTAACAATTTTTTTATATCTAAAATCAACTAAAGTATTAAGTCCCTCATCTGTTTTAAAAACAATATTAGAGCCACTTCCTCCATTTCCTCCAAAAGGTCCACCTAGAGGTACTCCTTTTTCTCTTCTAAAAGCCTTACAACCGTCTCCGCCGTTACCGGCGAAGAGTTCTAAAACTGCCTCATCTACAAACATTATCTCACCTCTTTTTTATAAACTATGACCACATAAGAAACAAGTAGTGGCTGAAGAAGAAAGTCTAGCGCCACAATTAGGACAAAATTTAGGACGTCCTTCTGCAAAAGGTACTATCGCAGGTTTTTCTTTTTCTTCTTCTTTAGGCTCTGCTTCTACATAAGTTTCATGGGTAATTTTCCTTGCATTTACATTCAAATCAGAGTCTGTTACTTCAGCATTTCTACTATTAAATAAACTTTGATTTGAATTGTATAACGTACTCTGAGTGTTATCTATAACATTATTCTGATTAATATCATGTACATCGTTTATTTGGTTAAAGTTATTTGGAACCGTACTATTGACTTCTGATATATTATTTATTTGATTGTAATCATTTGATACTGGAGTATTATTCTGATTAATATCATGTACATCATTTATTTGATTAAAGTTATTTGGAACCGTACTATTGACTTCTGATATATTATTTATTTGATTAAAGTCATCAGTAAAAGAAGTCATAAGAGGTTGTTCATTTTCTTTATTGTCTTTATTATCTTTATTAAATAATATATTTTCAGCCTCTACAAAACCTTCAGTAAGATCATACTCGTTGGCTAAATATTTAGGCTTTTTAAACACAAGTTCTGGAAACTTATAAAGAGGAATAATTAAATAAAGTACAGAGTCTTTGCTATCTTGTCCAAAATTCTCTAACAATTTTTTTATAATAATATTATAATAATATAAATTAGCGACTGGAATAAAAGTCATATAAAATACACTTTTTTTTAAGCTTAACATATCTACCAAGAAGTATACAGTGTAAAAAGGGATATAAGCTTTCCAAGCTTTTTCTTTAGCCCTTTTTAAAAGACTACCGATACAAATTCTAACAGTTATATAAATAACTAAATACAATACAAACAGTAAAAAGAAATATATAAAAGTACCTTCAAACATTTTATCTACCCCCTTTATTAATTCTATTTAATTTATTTAAACCAGCGATTTTGTCATTTAAAGTAATATTATTTGGATTATTAGTAATAACCTGATTTCTTTTAAAACTATCATTTTGTTTTTGAATACTATTTCTAATATAATCTGGAGTTTGACTAAATCCTCTTTTCATAGCATTAGGAAGTTTATTCATTCTATTAAAATTATTTTGATTATTTGAATTAATTATCATTTTGTATCTCCTTTACCTTAGCCACTGGGCCATAACTAAGCCTATATCCTTCAATAAGTCCATATCTACTTATTGCTTCTAAATGTTTTTTTGTAGGATATCCCTTATGATTTCTAAAACCATATTCAGGATGTTTAGCGTCGGCTTCATACATCATTCTATCACGAGTAACTTTAGCAATTACACTAGCCGCCGCGATAGAAGCACTTTTAGCATCTCCCTTAATAATTGGTAAAGTAGGCACATCTAACTCTAACGGCATTGCATCAGATAAAACATACTCTACTTTTTTTTGTTTATTTACCTTATTTATTGCTATCATCATAGCCTTTTTACTAGCCTGATATATATTTATCTCGTCGATTTCTGAAGCGGATATGACCCCAACTCCATATATAACATGATTAATTAAATAGTCATAAAACTCATCACGTTTTTTCTCTGATAATTTTTTTGAGTCATTAAGTCCCTCGAGTTTAAAATCATGTGGGAGCATAACAGCCGCCGCGACTACAGGTCCAAACAAAGGACCTCTACCAGCTTCATCAGTACCAACAATGTTATTAATTCCCCTAGCATATAATTCATTTTCATATTTATATAGATCCATTTATATTCACCTTACAATAAATATTATATCAAAAACCGAAAGAAAAAACAGTATGTATTAATATTTTTTACTCTACTTTACTATATTTACTAATAATATTTTCCGCAATTTTAAGTCCGTCCATAGCAGATGTCGTAATACCACCAGCGTATCCTGCACCCTCGCCAGCTGGATATACACCTTTAATATTAGCCTCTAATTCAGTGTTTCTCAAAATTCTAACAGGTGAGGAAGTTCTACTTTCTACAGCCGCGATTATAGCATTGTCCATATTGTAACCTTTTATCTTGGTATCAAAATATTTTATAGCCTCTTTTATATTATCATTAATATAACAAGGTAATATATTATTTATATCAGCAAAACTATATTTACCTTTAAAATTTGGTTTTACCTTACCAAATGACACTGACTTTCTATTTTCCATATAATCTTTAAGCAACTGAACTGGAATGCACCCGTTGCCTTCTTTATAGGCTAAAGCCTCTAGCTCTCTTTGAAATTTAATGCCAGCAAAAGTATCGTCCCCATAATCTTCTTTAGAAACAGTAACAACAATCGCACTATTAGCGTTTTCGCCATCTCTCGCATGATTACTCATACCATTTATCGCAAGTTTTTCATTTTCTGATGAAGCATTAATCACATAACCCCCAGGGCACATACAAAAAGTATATACTCCTCTTTTATTTGTATAACTAAGTTTATAAGAAGCCGAAGGCAAATACTTATCAAACTCTCCAAATTGCGATTTATTTATAAATTCTTGTGGATGCTGAATTCTAATTCCAACCGCAAAAGGTTTACTAGTTAATTCTAAATATTTATCTAACATATAAAAAGTATCTCTTGCACTGTTACCTATAGCAAGAACTAAAATATCTGTATAAATAGTCTTGCCATTTAATATAACACCTTTGATTTTTCCATCTTCTATGATAATATCTTCAAGCACAGTATTATACATAAAACTGCCACCATTTTCTATTATCTTATTTCGCATATTTATAATAACATTCTTAAGAATATCAGTTCCAATATGAGGTTTATTTAAATACAATATTTCTTCTGGTGCCCCGCACTCTACAAATATAGAAAAAACTTTTCGCATTCTACCATTTTTATCTTTAACTAAAGTATTTAACTTCCCGTCAGAAAAAGTTCCAGCGCCACCTTCACCAAACTGAATATTAGAGTTAACATTTAAAATATTATCATTTACAAATTTATTTACAGTCTTTTCCCTATTTTCTACTTTTTCTCCCCTATCAATAATAATAGGTTTATATCCCATCTCTGCCAGCAAATATCCAGAAAATAATCCTGCGGGTCCAGCACCTACAATTATCGGGCGATTTTTAAGCATGATATTACCTTCTTTAGGATACCTATATTCTGTATCGTTTGGCATAAAAACATTATTACTAAATTTTACATTATTTTCATTCTGAAGTAATAAATCAAGTTCATATACAAAGTATACATTATTTTTATCGCGTGCATCTACCGACTGTTTATGTATTTTATATTCTAAAACTTTATCTTTAACCTTTTTTGATGCACATCTTATAATTTCATCACTAGTATTTTTGCTTGCAGGTACTTTTACTCCTCTAACTCTAATCATTTGTTGCCTTACCTCCAAGCATGCCACTTATAAACGCAAAAGATAAATTATATCCTCCGCAGTCTCCGTCAACATCGAGTAACTCACCTGTTATATATAAATCTTTTATGAGTTTAGATTCCATAGTATTCATATCTATTTCATTTATATCAACGCCGCCTGTACATACCTGTGACTTATCAAAACTGTTTGTCCCTATAATATTTATCTTCATTTCTGATATTGCTTCGCATAATTTATATTTTTCTTTTTTAGAAAGTTCGTCATAATATTTAAGTCCATTAATACCAGCATTATTTAAAATAATTTTAATTAATTTATAATGAATAATTCCCTCTAAAAATTCTATAATAGTTCTGCCCGTTACAATCTCACATCTCTTTTCTAAAAATTCTAATACATTATCTGTAAAAGGCATAAAATTTATTTTTAATTTAATATTTTTACCCTGGTTTAAAGAAACTAGATAACTTAAATTAAATACACATATTCCACTTACTCCGTAATCCGTAAATTGAACCTCGCCTTCTTCTTCTTTGATAAACTCATCATTAATATATAAACTAACTTTAGCGCTTCCTCTAACACCATTCCAATCCTTTAAAAACTTCTCATCACTTTTTAACCCAGTTAAGGCAGGAAGCACATTGTTTATTTTATGCCCAAAAGACTTGGCAATTTCATACCCTAAATCAGTACCAAATTTAGATGCTAAAGAACCACAAGCGAGAATAACCTTGTCCGCTTTTAACTCATCGTTGATGATGAAAACATCTTTTTTCTCTATCTTTGTAACAGTGTAGTCCGTAATAATATTAACGCCGCAAAGTCTAGATTCTGTTATAAGTGCCTCTTTTATAGAAGCCGCAGACTCTGAATAAGGATAATAGTAACCGTTTTTAATTTTAGGAACTATTCCAATTTTACCAAAAAACTCTAATATTTCATTTGTATTGTTATCTATAATATCCTTTAAAAAATAATTATGATAATGACTAATATTTTGATCACTATTAAAATAATTACATTTACCATTCCCGCTTACAAGTATTTTTTTACAAGTTTTATCATTTTTCTCAAGCAATATGACCTCATTATGGGCAGAAGCATATATCGCTGCCAGCATCCCAGAAGCGCCCGCTCCAATTACTATAACTTTACTCATACAACCATTCCTTCCCAAAATCATTATAACAATATCAAAAAAGGTATTATTTCTGTCACTTAAGCTAAAATCATCATAACATACATGCGTACGCAGGTCAACTGTTTTTGAAAATAATTTTTTATTTGGCAAATTATCATACATTTTTTAACTACAACGCAAACAAACCTAATTCTCAAAGCCCATTAAGATAGCCTCTAACTTGCCTAATACCGCTTCTAGTAAACATCAAACTCATTCTAACTGTTGAATAAAAATCGGCAGCAAAAAAGAAGTTATTACACTTCTCCAATTACAATAAGTACCATAGGTTTACATTCTGTCTGTTCATAAAGATATTTACCAACTTTATCTCTAATACCAGATTTTATTTTAGCAAAATCAACATAATTAGTTTTAGTATGTTCTTTTATAACCTCTAATGATATTTTTTCTGTTTCCTTTATTAAATCAATATTATCTTTAACAAAAATAAATCCTCTAGTAAGTATCTCTGGTCCCGCAAGTATTTCCTTTGACTTCTTATCAAGAGTAGCTGTAATAATTACTATACCATTATCACTAAGCATCTCCCTATCTTTAAGTACAAGTTCTCCGACATCTCCTGCGGCAGTACCATCTATTAAAATATCATCAACAGGAACTTTATATCCCTTGTCTACTAGCTTACCATTTTCAAAGTACGCAACCTCGCCATTTAATTTAAGCAAGATATCTTCTTCTTTCATACCTGCTTTTTTAGCGGCATTAGCGTTTGCGACTTGATGACGGTATTCACCTATTACAGGCATATAATATTTAGGGCGCATTAAATCAAGCATTAGCATTAAATCTTCTGATGACGCATGATGTGAAGGAAACTTTTTACTACTAAGTTCTACAACGTTTGCCCCAATCCTAGCAATATTATCTTCTATTTTAGTTGCTGTATGTTCCATACCATCATATACTGGAGATGCAAACACAACTGTATCTTCTTTATTTATAGTTATAAACTTATCGTATCCTCTCAAAATTCTCTTTAAATTAGAAAAAGGTTTTTCTCTCTCGTCAGATACTAATACAACTACCTTAGGATCTGTTACATGATGGATATTGTATATTCGCTTTTTATCAAATTTAATATAATTCATATCAATAGACTTTAAAATCAAATTTTCAAGAGCTTTACCCATAATTACAACTTTTCTGTCAGTGAGCATTACTTCATTAAATAACTCCTGAATACGATGTAACTGTGCCTGATAAATATTATATAATATTCTTCCGTCGTAGTGATTTAATATTTCTGACACCATTCTACTAGTTCTGTGAGCAGGTGAAGTAAAGCCTTGCTTATCAGCATATAATGACTCTGAAAGTAAACAAAGAACACCTTGTTTTCCTACGTATGCAAGTTTACCAATATCTGTTTTGTATGCTCCTAACATAGTAGAATCAAACATAAAGTTACCAGTGTAGAAAATCGCACCGTCTTTAGTATTGATTACATAACCAACTGCATCTGGAACAGTATGTGTAAGCGATATTGGAAACACGCTAACCTTGCCAAAACTAATTTTTTTATGAGGAGTTATCTCTACTAAACTGTCAAGCGGTAACTTCTCTTCCGATAATTCATCTTTAATAATTTCTAATGTAAATTTAGTACCATAAACTTTTATTTTAGGAATATCTTTAAGTATATCACACAAAGCGCCCATATGTTCTTGATGACCATGTGTTATAAAAATTCCTTTTATTCTTTTTATATTCGTTTTAATATAATCATAATTTGGAATTATGTAGTCTACGCCAAGCATCTTATCATCAGCATATTTAAGCCCAGCATCTAATATAAATATATCTTTATCAACTTCTACGACATACATATTTTTTCCGTTTTCATTTTGCCCACCTAAGGCAAATATTTTAATTTTACTCATTTTTTCTCCTTTCTTTTTATGTGAACTTGCTTAAACATTATAACAAAAATAGGTTTAAAAAGCAAACCTATTAAAGATACTACTAATTGGTACCTGTCCAGTTCATAGTAGCAGTAGTACTGCTCCATGGTGCGCCATCTATAGCATTTTCTTTTCTATTTATAGTTATTGTTTTTAAATTAGGGGTACTGTAAAAAGCATTTTCGCCAATTTTCCCTACACTAGAAGGAATAGTTACGTGGCTCACACTACCTTGCCAAAAAGCACTGCCAGCAATGTTTCTTACTCCCTCTTCCAGTACTATATTTTGTATCAAACTATTTGTAAAGCATGCATAATCAATTGTTTTTACAATAGATGGTACTATAAGTTCTGTACCACCTACATCGTCAAAGGCTCTTTGTCCAAGTGTAGTTATCGTACTAGGAATAATTAAACTATCTATATTTTTACCAGCATAAGAATTTAATGTTGTATAATCTATGGAGCCATCACTATTTCTACCATATATTATAGCACTATCATCTTTTAAATTATTAGACGCAAATACTTCAAAACCCATTTTTATTAAATTACTACTTAATTTTACTTTAGTTATTTGGTTATATTCAAATGCTCTACCCCTTATATATGTAATTGTATCAGGCATTGTAATACTTGTTATATTTTTATTAGTAAAAGGTCAATAAGCACAAAAGCCAGTAGTACAACTAAAATTCCAATTACCATCAGCAATTCTAGTAACAGTAAGTCCTCTTATAGTTGACGGAATATTTACCTCACTTCCGCATGTTTTATCATAATCAGTTATAGTTACTGTACCATCTCCATTATCAGATACTTTATATACATTACCTTTCGCAGATAAACTTATATTTGTACTAAAGGATGCATAACCAATAGACAAAAATATTAAGACTGTAAATAAACTTAATATAATTATTTTTCTTTGACGTTTTATCTCTCTTCTATGTAATCTTTTTCTCCGTCTCATTTTATTACCTCAACTAAAATGAACGTATAATATGCAGTTATACGATAATCCTTATTTATAAATTTCCTAGTATACGGTCAAATATACTTTACTAGAATATTATTTTTCTGTTTTTAATTCCTCGATATCTTTCTTTGACAGGCCTGTGCATTTAATGATAGTATTTACTGGCAAATGCTCCTTCAACATATTTTTTGCGGTTTCAAGTCTAGCCTTTTTGTCTCCAATTTCTTCACCATTGGCAAAATAAGTATTTCGAGTTTTCTCCTCGTCTTCCTCTTTGGTCATGAATTCTATAAAATCAGAATTATTATTAATCTCTTTTACACTCTTTACAAACTCTTTCATAATCTTATCTCCATTCGCATCTAATTGTTCTAATTCCTCTTTATTCAATGCAAGCATCGCCACATGAAAGTACTTGCTTTTACCATTATTATACCATGGCCTAAGTGTTTTAGACCCATTAAATTCTATGATTTTAAATTTCGTTGAATACTCAAGGCCTGTTTCCTTATCAGTAAGAACGTATACGGCTTTTTCTGGATAGTAAGCAGGCAGACCATAAGTAAAGTTTATGAGTATTACTTCATCTACGTTTTTATAATCATTCCCAGCCTTTATAGTATTAGAAAAAAGAGTACAAAGATATAGAAGTCCTTTTTCGTGCTGGCCATCATAAAAAGATGAGTTCATTTCTAAAATCGCATGTCTACCACCTTCCAAAGTAGCCATGACATCTACCCTTTGTTTTTTTGACCACACGCTTTTATAAGGTAACTCTAAAATATTAGAATCAAGTACAGTTACCTTTTCTTCCATGGACATATCTAAATAGAATTTTAATAAGTTCTTTCTTCCTACAAACATAGCCTTGAATACAGAGTCCGCTAGTGGTTTATAGAATACGGTTCCGTCTGATAACACCTCCTTTATTTTAATATTTTTTGTATCCATTTTTTTCGTGTTTTTAACACTATTCATAATCTTATCTTCCTCCTTTCAAAAAAATGAATACAGTCCCTTTTTACTCATGCGCTACTCCATTAATTAGCACCTTTTTATTTAGGGGAACACTCCTTTTATTCTCCCTCACTAGTAATATATTGTGTTTATTCGCAAATTTCTTTTTTGTTTTGAAATTTTTTCACTTTTTTTGCCTTTGGACATATATTTTAGATATTTCTACTTTTGGTGTAGTTAACAAAAAGACATTAAATGTATGTTTCTAATGTCTTATTATAAAAATATGTTTAATTATTACCAGTCCAATTTACTGTAGCATTTGTGGCATCCCAAAGGGGCATTTCCTACAGTTCCTTCTTTTCGTTTTATATTAATCGTTTTTAAAGCCACATTTTGAGAAAAAATATTATTTCCAATCCTCTTAATTGTACTTGGAATAGTAACCGAAGTAAAAGAATTATTTTGAAAAACATTATCCGAAATTATTTCTATTCCTTCATTCAAAGTTAAATTTTTGATAAAAGAATTGGCAAACGCAAAAGATAAAGTATCAAGTTTTTGATAATATATACCCTTCATTATATGCCATAATCAAATATGCATGTTTCATAAATACCTCTTTCTACAAAAAGAAACCCTCAAATATAAGAGTTTCTAACTGTAATTATTCAGCATATGCAGTAATATCTTTAGAATATGCTTTTGATAAATCTACCTGTGTAGATGCAGTTATTGTTCTAGTTTCGTTCACAGCCATTGGATCTTCTCCAATATAACCAAGTAATGAAATAATAGTATTACCGTCTTTATTCTTGATATTGATATTTACCTGTTTAGTAGTAATTTCATTATTAGATGTATTAGTAACATCAGTAGTTAAAGTATACATATTTCCAGTTTTAACAAGGACAAAGTTTTTAAAAGATAAACCTTCAAAACTTTCATCTTTCACAATACCTTCAGTAGTAATTGCTGTTGTTTTTCCGTCTTTAGTACCTTTCTCTGTTTTGTTCATGCCAGAAAGTACAACTGATGCAATAACCAAAGCAATTATTATTACAATGAGTGCAATACATAAAGGTTTATGATTTCGTACAAAACTAGTAATCTTTCTACTTAAGTTTTTGAATGTATTTCCCATACTTTTAAATATTCCGTTCATAACCAAATCTCCTTTTTTATCTTCTAGTAGTATTATACACATTAATATTGTTTTTTACAAGAGTACAAATAATTATTCTTCTAAAGATGCGACCTCTATCTTTTTATCATTATGAATTAAAGTCAAAGTACCTTTATTTTGATAGCCTAAATTTTCCTTATAGGTAATTTCAAAGCTTATATTATATGCCTCGGCATCAGTCTTATCACCATATGTAAAAGGTTCACCGTCATTTTTGGCAACTGACACATTACTTACAATAGGAAGTTTTTGACTTCTCTTACCATATACATTAGATTCTACACTTTTATACATACTATTTGTAGCTTTTTTAGTAAAATCATCTCTATAATCTTTATAAACAAACTGAACTCCGCCCACATCATTTTTACCAACCTTATTATCAAGATTATAAAAATCACAGACAAACATTTTTGCGACTAGTTCAGCATAAGCATCACTATCTACCTCGTCAGCCTCTAAAGTACTCTTAAGTTCCTTAAATAACTTTTTATAATATTTAGTAGCGTCACTTCTCAAAGTATAATCATAGCCTTTAATCGTATCAGAACTTTTCGGTTTAACTACTTTATCAGTTTTATCTTGCCCAAAAAACACGTAATAGCATGCACCCCCTATTATGAGTAGGGGTAATACTATAAACATAAAAATCTTTTTTTTACTAACTCTTCTAGTCTTTTTTTTAGCCATTATTTTTCTCCCTCTATTACTTTTTTAGTTTCTTTCGTTTTCTTTATTAAATCATGAACAATTATATCATTAGATACTGATACTTCAGTTTCAGCTCTTTTAGTATATTTTTCAATATAATCAGAACTAATAGTATCATTCTCATCAAGCATTATTCCCTCACCTGCTTGGGCATTATAATACATCTTATCAGTTATCCAACTGCCATTAGGAAAAACCACAAAATTTTCATCATTAGATAAAGCATCATGTCCTAAAGCATAATCACTATGAATGCCAAGCATATTGCCAAGGGTTGGAAGTACGTCATACATACCCGCAACGGAGGTAATATGTTTTTTTAGTGAACCATCTTTTGTCCAAATAATAAATGGTACCTTTCTATTAAGTTCATAATCATATTTAGTAAATTCATGATAATTAGGGTCATCACTTGTATATTTTGAGTTAGTTTCAGGATTATAATTGTAATAATAATCATACTCTGATCTCTTAATTTTAGAGTCATGATCACCATAAATAACTACTACTGTATTATCAAGAAGTCCTTTTTCATCAAGTCTATTCATAAGTTCCCCAATGGCTTCATCTGCGTAATGGGCAGTTGTAAAGTAATTTCCTAATGTAGTACCTTCTAAATAACTGTTAGACACTTCTTCTTCTACACCAGTATCTGGATTAACTTTAGTTGTCTTATATGTTAAATCTAATGTGTTTTTCCCCTCAAGACCAGTAAACGGCGTATGGTTGGTAAGCATAAGCATTGTACCATACCAGTTATCTTCTTTATCATTTATTTTGCTTAATTTATTAACTGACTGTTCAAAGAACGACTTATCATTAAGGCCAAGACCAATAATATCTTCATCTTTTATATCATAATCGTTATAGCAATAAAATTTCTCATAGCCAAGTTTTTTATGCATAACTTCTCTATTCCAGAAACTACATTTATTCGCATGCATACTAAATGTATAATAACCTTTAGATTTCATTAATTTTTGAATAGATGTATATTCTCGATCCCAGTAACTTACAAATACGGTTCCACTACTAGCAGGCAATAAAGATGTGCTAAGGGTAAATTCACTATCACTACTAGTACCCACGCTTTCTTGTGCATAAAAGTTTGAAAAATACATTCCTTCATCCGCTAAACGTTTCAAATTAGGAGCGATTTTTACCCCGTTTATTTCAGTATCTAATAAGTAATTCATCATACTTTCAGCGTGAATAACAAGTACGTTTTTACCTTCCAAAACACCAGTATATTCATTATCTTTTTGCTCACTTGGATACTCATCATAATACTCTCTTACTTCTTTCGCCGCAGAATCATATCCAAACAAAGGGCTAATTTGCGGTTTTAAAGACGCTATTAAATCATTAACCTGATAAATATATGGTCCAAATTTAATTACAACATACTCTCTATTCCACTGTTTGTAAAGTCTACTTATATCTGTGCTAGTAACCGTTGATAAGAAAAATCCTAGTACAATGCACATAAGAAGTAATGTTTTTAAGAAAGTCTTCCTACATACTTTTTTACCTTTAACATTATCACAAAAACTAGTATACCTATACTTTTTATAAATAAAATATAGTATGATAGGTGCTAGTATATAACTAAAATCTTTAATTTCAATTATTGTATCTAAAGCATCAGTAACCCCAAATATTTGCAAGGAAGTCGCAAGTAGTGAGAAAGATGCAAAAGATACGTAGTTTGAATAATAAGCTGAATTAACAACACATACTAACGTAAAGACAATGGACCAAAACATATAATATTTAAATCTATGTTTAGGTTTAAGCAAATATCCAAAAGCGCCTACCAAAAGAATAATGGACGCATCCGCAAGCACTGGGCTTATAGAAAGAAAGTTCTTTACTGTAAAAAACCTAAGTAAACTACCTTCTATTAAAGATAAAATTACAAATGACACAAATAAAACATTATGTTTAAAATAATCCTTCGCACCATATAAAAATTTAACTATGAAAGTTTTAATTCTCTCAAGAGCCCTAATAATTTTTTCTTTCATACTCCACCTCGTTTTACACTATAACATTATAGCATTTTTTATAAATTAGGTAAAGTTTTTGTGCATGCATCAGTAAATAAAAAAATATAAGAACTTTTTTTGCTTATAATTAATTCACGTTTAGTGCCTAAAAGCATATAATTTAAATGAATAGCGAAAGGGGTTTTTTAAGTGAAAAAAGATAGAAACTGTGGGAACTATCCAGTATATGGAATGATGCCTACCATGCCAGTAACAGGAGTTCAAATGCCAATGCCACTACCTATGCCATCTCCTACTTATACAACAAGTACAAACTATACATCATCATCTGATATATCAAATATAAATAATAGATTAAACTCATTAGAACAAAGGGTAAACAATTTAGAAAGAATGTATTCTAGTAATTATAGTGCATCATCAAATTATAATTCATCAAATTATCAAATGATGTAAAAAGCCATACCTAAAGTTGTATGACTTTTTTCAATGGACTTATAAGGCAAATCTTATACGTGAACGATTCACTTATAAACTCTATTAGAATAACTAATATTAATTACTCACTTTAGGACTTTATAAGTTAAGATGCAAGCACTGGGATATATGAGCCACTAGACGTTCCACGAACTAGATACACTACTTGTACCGGATATTTCTAGGTTTAATGAAAAAGCAGAAGAACTACAAGCATAACCATTGTGGTTCTTTTTCATGCTATATAGTATTCATTATATTTTAGTGTAGATAAAAAAAGATTGCAACAAAACTAGGAACTAATTTCGTGCAACTTCTTTTTAATTAAAATTAACTTTTGGTACTTCTTTTTCTGCTTCGCTTGCTTCAAAGAAAGCCTCTGGCTTAAATCCAAACATAGACGCCACTATATTTGAAGGAAACATCTCAAGTTTGTTTTTATATACCAAAACAGCATCATTATAAAACTGTCTTGAATAAGAAATCTTATCTTCAGTATCTTGCAAATTATTCTGTAAATTAACAAAATTCTCATTAGCCTTCAAATCAGGATAAGCTTCTGATATAGCAAGTAACCTTCCAAGTGCCCCACTAAGTTCACCAGCAGCCTTCATCTCTGACTCCTTATCAGTCGCAGAAACAGCTTTGTTTCTAGCAGATATAACTGCATCCAAAGTTGACTTTTCATGAGCCGCATATCCCTTAACTGTTTCCACTAAATTAGGAATAAGATCATTTCTTCTTTTTAAAAGCACATCAATTTGAGACCAACTATCTTTTACCTTGTTTCTTAAAGAAACCAAAGTATTATAAGTAGTCATAACATAAAGTGCTAGTAAAACAATGACAGCCACAATAATTATTAGAACCATTTTTCTCCTCCATTCTGGTATTAATTATACACTAAAGTTAATAAAAAATATATAATAATTTTCATAAATATGCACAATATATAAAAGGGAAGGAATAATATATGACAATAAGGGATTATGTAAAAAAGAACTTTGAAAGTTCGGGAGCTAGCGATATAACATCTTCTATCGAAATGTCCTTAAAAAGTAAAGAAGAAGAAACTCTCCCAGGACTTGGTGTTTTATTCGAGACATTATGGAAAAATTCCAGCAAAGAAGAACAAACAAAAATGTCAAACATCATTGCAAAGAACATTTAAGTTCTTTTTTATTTGAGTTTTTTAGCACTATTAATAATAACCTGAAACTTATCAAATCTCTTTTCAACTTTACCATCTATAAGTAAAATATCTCCGTGTTCAATATTAAGTGTCTTATATAATTTAGGAAAAATAACCATTTCAGCACTCGTTACTTCATCAGAGGCAGTAATAAAGGCCATCTTCTCATTATTTTTAGTATTAATTTCTATTACTTTTTCGGCATATATAACTGTTCTTATTCTTTTATCAAAATAATTACTTAACCTGCTTAATGGAATTATATTATACCTGTTCTTATACTTAACAATGGGATGATTACTTAAGTAAAAGCCAAATAACTTAAGTTCTGTGCTTGCGATGAATTCATCTGTATATTCTGCACTTATACTAAGTTCTGGTTTAAAAACGTCTTCATCTAAATAACCCGCTAAATCAGCGTAATTCTTTATTACATTAATATTATCTATAAGAGTTTTCCTATTATACCCTAGTTTATCAAAACACCCCACCATAATAAGATTTTCTAAAACATTAGCGGGTACATCACACCTTTGAACAAAATCAAAAATATCTTTAAATACCCCCTTCTCTCTTTCTTTTAAAATATTTGTAACATTATTTATACCAATCCCTTTTATATTAGTAAAAGGAAAAACCAAAGATGCATTGCTGCTGACATAAGTATCTGCACTAACGTTAATATCAGGGCCAGTTACGAATACATTAAAATTTTTACATTCATATATATACGTTTTCGTTTTACTATCACTATTAATCGCACTATCAAGTAAATGTTTCATAAATATTTTAGGATAATGAGCCTTCAAATATGCCATCTTATAAGATATCATGGCATACGCAATAGTATGTGATTTATTAAATCCATACTCTGCGAATTTTAAAATTAAATCATATACCTCATTGGCTATAGCAGCATCGTACCCTCTAGCAACACTTTGATTTATAAATTTATCTTTTTCTTTAAGTAAGACATCATGTTTCTTTTTACTCATTGCGCGTCTTAAATTATCTGCTTCACTCATGGAATAACCAGCTAAAATAGATGCTATCTGCATAATTTGTTCTTGATAAATAATAACACCATACGTTGAAGATAGCACATCCTTTAAATCTTCATGATAATAATTAATATCTGATAGTCCATTACGCCTTTTTATATATAAATCTATATTCTTCATAGGTCCTGGTCTAAATAGAGCAAGAGCAGCCGCTATTTCATCAAAGCTATTTGGTTTTAACTTTTTTAAAAAATTAACCATACCTGCCGACTCAAACTGAAAAATTCCTACTGTATTAACATCTGTAAAAATTTTAATTGCATCTTTATCATTAAGAGGAATATCATCAAAATTAATCGCTGGAATACTTTTTAAAATATTATCTATCAAGGTTAAATTCTTAAGTCCTAAAAAATCCATTTTAAGTAAACCTAATTCTTCTAAATAGTCTTTATCATACCCTATAACAGTACCAAACTCTTTTTTCTGCACGGGAGCTACACTTCTTAAATCACGTTTTGAAATAACCACACCTGCTGCATGGACCGAAGTATGTCGTTTTAAATTTTCAAATTTCATAGCGATTAAATATACTTTTTTTAAGTCGTTATTCATATTTAAAATTTTCTTTATATTTACATTATTTAAATTATCTTTTAAAGACAAATTGGCGTCTATATTTTTACAAAGTAAATCAATTTTATTTAAAGGAGTATTCATTGTCCTTCCAACATCTCTAATTGCGGCTTTAGCCTTTAAAGTACCAAATGTTATTATGTAACCAGTTTTGTTATCGCCATATTTTCTTGTACAATACCTAATAACTTCTTCTCTTCTAGTATCTTCAAAATCAACATCGATATCGGGCATAGTTACCCTATCAGGATTTAAAAACCTTTCAAAAAGTAAATCATATTTTAAAGGATCAATTGTTGTTATATTGAGTAAAAATGAAACTAAAGAGCCTGCGGCACTTCCCCTTCCAGGACCTACTAATATACCATTTTCTTTAGCGTAATTAACATAATCACTAACTATTAAGAAATAATCACAAAACCCCATTTTCTTTATAATACTAAGTTCATATTTTAATCTATCTTGATATACTTTTCTAACGCTTGTACCAAAGTTTTTTTTAAGTCCTAAAATACATTTTTGCTTCAAATATTCGTATGAGTTATCGCATGGATATACTGGTAATAAATCTTGATGAAA
This sequence comes from uncultured Bacilli bacterium, assembly GCA_934129885.1. GTDB lineage: Bacteria > Bacillota_I > Bacilli_A > RF39 > UBA660 > Coprosoma. The sequence continues at coordinate 78,173 of CAKOWU010000008.1, forward strand.
TTTAATTTCTACATTACATAAATCACTTATAACCCTATTTTGAGTGTTTTCGTAAATAGGAAGTAGACTAACGCCCTTTAAATCTTCTTTTTCTAACGCACTAACGCCGTCTCTAATAGCGTGCAGGCACTTTAAATATTTCTCATCTTCTTTTTCTATACAGAAAATATCACGAATATAAATCTTATCACTTAACTTTATCAGTTCTTTTTCTTCTATATTTTCATAACCAATAAATAAATGTTTATAAATATGTTTTAAATCATCATACAATATATTACTTTTATAAGGCATGATACAAAGAACATCACTACAGTATTCTTTAAGTACAGAAATAGTTATCTCCTCTATAGATGTAATCATAAGTAAATTTTGATAGCCTTTATAATTCTCTGCATATAAAACAAGTTTTAAGTTTTGTACTAACACTTCAAGCCCAATAATAGGTTTAATTCCAGCATTTTTGCATTCTTTATAAAACTCTAAAGCACCATACATATTATTATCCGCAATACCAAGTGATTTGATATTATTTTCTTTGGCCACTTTAACAAGAGCTTTAATATCTATCATACTAGTAAGTAAATAATTACAAGTTTTTATGTTTAAGACAGTATCCACATTATCACCTTTAATAATATTTTACTATAATTTATTATTTTTTGAAAGAAAAATATATATTGATTTGACTTATACGCTGTTTTATGATAAAGTTAATAAGCAAGGAAAAAACTTGAAGGAGGTAAGAACATGGCTAAAAAAGTAACAAACACTAAACCTTTATCTGGAAATCGTAGATCACATGCTTGTAACGCAACTAAACATGCTTTTAAACCAAATTTACAAACAGTTACAATTAATGGTCAAAAAGTTAGAATGACTGCGAGAGAACTTAGAACTTTAAATAAAATAATGAATAAAGCGGCTTAATCAAACCGTTTTTATTATATATATAAAAGAAGAACTTTAATAAAGTTCTTCTTTTAATATATCTATATTTTCATTCATTAAAGTAAAGTAATCCTGACTCTCGTTCTTCTGCGTTTCAGTTATGTTAGATAACGTATGCCACTCTAACGTTTTTATATCAGTATTATCTATAAGGCTTTTTATGGTATCATTAACTTCTTCATCTTCTTTTACAATAATATAACTAATTTCTTTATTTTTTATCAGTTTCTTAACGTCTTGGATAGTCTTATCTGTTAAACTGTCATTTTCTTCCAAAGAATAAACCGTTAGGCCATATTTTTCTAAATATTTAAACATGCTTGAAGAAGTTACAATCACTGGGTTAGAAGCATTTTTAATAGTTTGCTTTATTTTAGCATCTAAATTAGAAGTCTCGAGTTTTAAATCAGTATAATTATTATTTATATCCTCATTCAAATAGTAATTATTTATATATTCCTTAAAACCTTTTTTAATATTTTGAGCCATCATTAAGAAGTTAGAAGGATCTAGCCAAAGTTCTGATATATCATTCTCATATTCCATATAAAGAGTTGTATCAATTATTTTAAGGTTGTTATTCTTTTTTCTAAAACTAGTTACATAACCTTTTTCGGTTTCTGATAACCCATTAAAGATATAAAGATTACCCTTACTATAATCGTCTATTTGCTTTTTAGTAAGTTTATATTCATTAATATTTACTCCATTTGGATATATACTACTTACAGTCGCATGATCACCGTACAGTCTTTGTGTAATGTATTCAGTAGGATAATTTGTTGTATATATATTAATGTCTTCCATACTATTTGCTTTTATATCGCATCCAGTTAGTGAAATGCACACACATACCATTAATACTATACTAATTACTTTTTTCATGATTTTCCTCCTTAACAACCGGATCATACCCATATGTTCCCCAGGGATTGCACTTAATTATCCTTTTAGCGGCCATATATGTCCCCCTTAAAGTGCCATAATAACTAATAGCCTCTATCGCATAATTAGAACATGTAGGAATATGACGGCACTCATTATGCCATGGTCCTGGAATTTTCTGATATAATCTTATAAACCAAATTAATATATTTTTCATACCTTATTAATTATACTAAAAATGTTTATAAAAGTATAGGCGTTACAAAACTTCTTTTAAAGTTTCTTCTAACTCTTCTAATTTTATAGTCTTATCTACTTTACCATTTCTTGTCTTAATTTCTATAATATCATCTTCTATTTTGTTTCCAATAGTTATTCTAACAGGAATCCCAATTAAATCCATATCATTAAATTTAACCCCAGGTCTTTCATCCCTGTCATCAAGTAATGTATCTATATTTAAAGCAGTTAAATCATTATATAGTTCTTCTGCCGCCTTCATCTGTTTTTCGTTTTTAGTATTAATAACTACAATTGCTACTCTATAAGGGGCGATTTCTTTTGGCCATACTATGCCTTTGTCATCATGATTTTGTTCTACAATGGCTGATATACATCTAGCTGTACCAATGCCGTAGCACCCCATCTGAACATACTGTGGTTTGTTATTTTTATCTAAATACGTTAAATTTAAACTTTTTGAATATTTATCCCCTAATTTAAATAGGTTACCAATTTCAATACCTTTTTTAAAATGTATCTTGCCATGACATTTAGGACATGTATCGCCTTCTTTAATATTCGTAATATCGCCAGTTAAAGAGACTTTAAAATCTTTTAAATTAACATTTATATAATGATACCCTGTCTTATTAGCACCCACTACAAAATTAGTCATACTTTCTATCTCGTTATCAGCTATTATTCTAGCATTTATTCCAATAGGTCCTAAAGAACCAAATGTTCCATCGGTAATAGTCTTAAGTTCTTCTTCAGTTGCCATATTTACTTCTTTAACGTTTAATAGTTTTCTGAGTTTAGTATCATTAAGTTCCCTATCGCCTCTTATTAAGGCAACAACAATCTCGCCATCCGCATTACATACTAAAGTTTTAACTGTCTTAGCAACGTCAATCTTTAAAAATTTAGCAATGTCATCAATTGTCTTTACACCTGGGGTTTCTACAAGTTTCATTTGTTTTTCTTCTTCTGTAATAGATGCTCGTGGAATAGTCCCTGCAATTTCAATGTTAGAAGCAAAATCACAATTATCACATAAGACAAGCGTATCTTCACCTATTTCAGATATGGCTTGATATTCTTCAGAGAGTTCTCCTCCCATAGCACCAGTATCAGCTCTAACTACACGATAATCAATACCGAAACGATCAAATATATTGTTATAGGCTGTAGCCATTTTATCATAAGATACGTCCACGCCAGCCTTATCAATGTCGAAACTATAAGCATCTTTCATGGTGAATTCCCTAGTTCTAATAAGTCCATATCTAGGTCTCATCTCATCACGATACTTATTACCTATCTGATATAAGTTAAATGGCATATCTTTATATGATTTTATCTGTTCTTTTGCTGCGATTACAAATAATTCTTCATGAGTAGGCCCCAGAACATAATCTCTATCATATCTATCTTTTAAAGAAAACATATCGTCTCCAAAAGCATTTCTTCTACCTGACTGAACAAATATATCACCTGCAATTAACTGTGGCATTAGAACTTCTTGAGCACCCGTCTTATTCATTTCTTCTCTAATAATATTTTCTACCTGTTGCTTTACTTTATAGCCGAGTGGCATAAACATATATATACCACTAGCAGTTTTCTTAACCATCCCACTTTTTACTAGTAACTTTCCACTAGTTATTTCTTCATCTTTTATATTTTCTCTTATAGTATGAAAATAACTGTTTTTTAATCTCATTATATTCTCCTCCTTTATATAAAAAAAGACAGTACACAATAAGGAGTGCTTCAAGCACGGTACCATCCTTTTATTTACTTAATTTAGATAACGGTCTTACCCGGCGTGTTTGCACGCTCTAGAAGGTAGGAATTAGATAAGTATATTACTTGGTTCTCACTATCCCAAATTCACTTTATATAGAGACTTACTAATATTCCTTCATTACAGATTTATGTTTTGATATTATCATATTTTATTAAAATTGTCTATAATTTTTTTCTAAATTCTTTTAGTGAATTTAGAAATTCCTCGTTTTCACCTTGATTATTTTTAGGAGTAACTTTCTTTTGTTTTATGGCATGCCTTTGAACATGCTTGCCTTCACTTTGAATACCAAATATTGGAGATATTATTTCAGAATTCTTAAACTTCTTTGGCTCTTCTATTTCTTTATCAATTTCAAAAGATAATTGCTCTTTTTCATGTACTTTAGTTTTTTCGTCATATGCTCTCTTTTCTTCTCTTTTAGGTGCTATTTTCTTTTGTGCCTCAGCATGTTTTAATAGTTCTTGATAACTTATTATAGCGTTTTCTTCTTGTTCTCTTTCAAAAGCATCAATATTATTAATTTCTACTTCTTCCTTAATAGGCTCTTTAGTTTCTCTTTCTAAAGCAGCACTCATTTTATTATATACTCTCTCAAGTTCTTCTTTAGCTTCTCTCTGTTCATCAGTAAGTTCTACTTCTTCAAAAAATTCATCATCATCTTCATCGCTATCAAATCTATCATCGTCATCAATAGGGACTACCTTATTACTCTTGGTAACTACATAAAATATAATTACACCAAATATTATTAAGGCTAGAAAAGCCAGTGCCAAAAATATTAAATCCTTATCCGCTATCTCAAACAATAAACTCATCTTATCACTCCTACTTCTTAACTTACATTATATAGTTTATCATATATAATATATCATTTCAAAGGTTTTTAATCTTTTTTTATTTTTTTTAAAGCTACATACTTATATTTTGAATACTATAAATAATTATTGCTCTTTAGTTATAACAAGTCAAGAAAGAAAATGACAGATTACTTAAAGAGGAAAGACGTACCGAGGGCTGTTTTCAGATGTTATGGGGTTGTCTTAGCCAGAAATAAAAGAACTACAAGTATAACTGAAATGCACCCTTTAGGGTAGACATTCAAAAAAGAACTATCTTACAAATGAAAAATCAAGAGCGAACAAAGTGAGTTCATCTAGACCCTTGATTTTTTATTTGTAATTATAATATTTATTCAAATAGTTAATTAATTACAATAACTAATCATTAACTTTTGTGCTCATCAAATATGGATAACTTACACTTTCAGTATGCACCTTTATATCTTTCTTTAGATCGCCCTTTTCACCAGCACATTTGATTAATAAATAGTTATCGGTATGACCTGTTAAATATCCATCTTTGTATACTTCTGGAATAAACGATACAGTAGTGTCCAAATACTTATTCATATAATCTATTTCTAAACATTTAGATAAATCAAGTAATCTTCTTACCCTTTTCTTTTTTTCATTACCATCTATTTGGTTCTTCATTTTAGCGGCAGGTGTGCCTTCTCTTTTAGAATATGGGAATACATGTAATTTAGTAAAGCCACACTTTTTAATAGTGTCTATTGTGTTTTCGAAATCTTCTGAAGTCTCTCCTGGAAAACCAACAATTACATCAGTAGTAATATTAATATCTGGCCTAATACTTCTTATAACATTAATTTTATTAATAAAGTATTCAGTATCATATTTTCTATTCATTAATTTTAAAATATTGTCAGACCCTGCTTGAAGAGGTATATGCATGTGGTTTGTTAAAACATTACTATTTTTTAAAACACTTAAAAATTTATCATCAAGTTCTGTGACTTCAATAGAAGAAATACGCAATCTTTCTAATCCTTTTATTTTACTTAAATCCATAAGCAAATCAGAAAAGCCATACTCATCATCATGATAGTTTCCTGTATGAATACCAGTAAGTACGATTTCTTTATGACCTTGCTCTATAAGTTCTTTTGCTTCGCTTAAAATATCTTCATGTTTTTTACTTCTTACGTGCCCTCTAACATAAGGAATAATACAGTATGTACAATAATTATCACAGCCATCTTGAATTTTTATATATGCTCTAGTTAAATCAGAATTTGATAAAGTCATATTTTCAAACTCATCTGTTTCATCCATGTTATATACTCTTTTAATCTTTGTTTTTTTATAATTATTTAAAATATCTACTATTTTACTTTTTTCTTTATTACCTAAGGCAATATCTATTTCTAGATTATCCAAAAGAGCTTCTTTATTTTGAATTAAACAACCAACAGCGACTATAATAGCCGTTGGAAATTCTTTTTTTACTTTTCTTATCATTTTTCTTGATTTTGAATCTGCACTGTTGGTAACGGTACATGTGTTTATAATACAAACTTCTGGATTATCTGATCTTACAAAACCATTCTTATCTAGTAAGTTTTCCATAACTTCACTTTCATACTCGTTAACTTTACAGCCCAAAGTATATATCTTATATCTCATTTTTTCACCTACTGCTTATAAAATTTCTTTACTTTCTGCATATAGTAATCTTCTTCTTCACTTTTTACTTTTAACAAACTTCTTAAATAATAAAGTTTATCTTTTTCATCTGTAAAGATTAGATTACCAAGTAATATAGCCTTATCTATGTCTAATTTCATATAATTTTCTATTTGTTTTTTGATAGTGCCTTTATTGGGTTTTACTCTTTTTAACATATCTTCTATAAGTTCTGCATCAAATCTATCACTTAATGCATAATCTAAAAGATGATAAAAGAAACTAATATTATTTTGCCAAATAGTATGTTCTAGTGTTCCATTTGGGCATCTTACTTCTATGGTATCTTTATTTTGATTAAAGGTTCTATTACTTTTCAAGTTTTCTAGTCTAAGGCCTCTATCTACGGTACCAAAGGCGTCTAGTAACTCGTCCATATCATCAGTAAATAAACATTTAAAATCTAATAGGCCATCCGCTACTCTCATAACATCATTTCTAATTGGCACAGCATTTTGATATACCATTGGTCTTAAATTAGTATAATCGCCAGTGCTAAAAAGGTATATAACATCTTCGAAAACAGCCCACAACTCAAGTAAATTAAGGATACTAGAAACATTTATATTATCAAAACTATTAACACCAAAATGAATATGTCCACCTGTACAATATCCTGTGCGGGCACCTTTGTCTTTAAGTAAAAGACATATTCTTTTTAAATCTTCATAGTCCTTTTTAGTGTTATGTAATATTGGTGAGACCATTTCAGAACCACGCAACCCCTCATTTAAAAAGGTACGTTCTGGTTTAATTATCCATGGTGCATTTTCATAATCAATTTCTTTTATATTTTTTTCTCTCAAATAATCATCGATAAATCTAATAAAATCATATCTTGTAGAGAAATCCGGAATATAAGCATTTATAGCCTCTATCTCTACCCCAAATGTGGCATTGTCTTTCATATTTAAACTATCTCTATAAGGAATAGTTACATCTTTTAACTGCTCCAAAAGTTCACTCTTATTCACAAATATACCCCCTTACGGGAGTATATTATAACAAAAATATGTTATTTTTCAAAATTATACTCTATCATAATACTCATCAATAAAATTTGAATAATCACTACCCCTCGGTTCTCCAAGCGTAACAAAAGTCACAATGATTATACTTATGGTAAATATGATAATTACAAAGATATATGATATAGCCCCTAAGGCAATAACAGAGACATTGCTAAGTCCTGATTCTGAATTATCAAAGTTCTTTTCGCCTATAAGCATTCTATAGTAATTCGCAAGACTAATCTTTATATAGGGAATAACCCAGATAAAAGCAATACCTAGTGTTGCAAATCCAAGTAAATACCAACCTATAAAACTTATAATAAGTCCATAGTACGCAACTCTTTTACCATCACATAAGCCTAACGCTCTTTGTAAAGCATCTGTAAAAGTAATATTTCCTTGCTTATTATCAGCCTGAAGATAACCAAACACTACGAGTACTGGTGCCATATAGATAATGAAGGCAAAGGCGGCGATTGTACCAATAAATGGAAAAATTCCAATTACAGAAGTGCAAACGGTAAATAAGATGCTTGCACCTACGGTTCTAACTACACCAATAATATTATTAAAGCCATAAGTTAAAGTATCACCTACGGTTACATCATCTCCCCTAGCAAGGTTTAAACTTGCGATTGTCGTACCAAATTTAACTATATAAAGAGATAATATATATACTACCAGAATAATAACAAAGAACCAAGCAAAAGCCACATTTTCATTAAAAATAGCACTTCCACTAATTAACATTAAAAACAAAATAATGCCAACACCAAACATTGATAGAAATGTTAGTATAATGCTTGATTTACTCTTTTCTCTAGCATTTCTTTTGATTGATTTACGCACTCCTGGAGTATTCGCATTACTTGTAATAGAAAAATTTTCTAACTCCTTGCCACAATTCTTACAATACTTTGAAGTATTTTCGTTTTCTGTTTTGCAGTTTGGACACACAATACTTTTTTCTAACTTTGCCCCGCAACTGGCACAGAAATTAAAATCAGCATTATTATCCATACCACATTTTGAACATTTCATAACAAACACCTTCCTATCTATAAACAGTATATCAGATAAGGATAAAAACCACTAGAACTTTAGTGTTTTTTTTAGTTAATATTTATAAAATCCCTCACCAGATGACATTCCAAGTTTTCCCTCGTCTATATATTTTTTTAGTAGTTTATGCATTGCCTTAAAGTTATAAGGTGCTAGAAAAGAAGGTATTTTTGTATACATACTTACTATGTTATAAGCGGTTTCTAAACCAACGGTATCTAAAATTTGAAATGGTCCTTTTGGAGCACCTGTTCCAAGCGTCCAAGCCTTATCTATACTCTCTACATCAGATATGCCATTAACATACAAATCTAAACCAGAAAACAAGAATGGTACTAACATAGAGTTAAGTAAATAGCCTGACTTTTCTTTTTTTACTGGTAGTGGTATCATGTTTATTTCTTTAGCAAACTTAATAATTTTATCAAAGTTATCCATATCTGTAGAACTGTGTGCCATAATTTCAGCAATATTATTTTTCCATATTGAATTAGCAAAATGCATAGCCAAGAACATTGAAGGTCGCCCTGTATATTTAGCCATTTTAGATGGTAATAGTGTAGATGAGTTAGTAACTACAATAGTTTTATTTGGTAAGTAGGGTGAAAGTTTCATATAAAAGTCTATTTTAGCATCTAAATTTTCTGCCATGGATTCAATTACTAGATCAGCATTTTCAGCGGCTTTTTTAAGATCTAACTCTAATTTTATATTGTTATAAGCATTTTCTACTTTTTTTAAACACTCATTCTTATCAAAGGTATCATAATCCGCAATACCATGACACCACTCACTATTATTTGCCATATTATTAATAGCCTTTATATAGGTGTCTTTTAGTTTATCTAGTTTAGGCTTAGTCCTATTAATGCTTCCTTCACTTCTAAGCCATATTGTTACATTAAACCCAGAAAAGGCTGTTTGAAACGCTATTTGACTTCCTAAAACGCCTCCTCCTGCGACCATAATATTTTTCATATTTATCCCTCCTCGTTATATTTTTCTGATAATGTTATTGTTATTTTGCCATTTACTTCAGTACCTGCGGCGATACTTTGAGCAGTAACATAGCCATAGCCATTTATTTCATAATCATAATTTAACTCTTTCATTAGATATATTGCTTCTGCTCTTGAGTAACCTGTAATATCTGGCATAATATTCTTACTACCATTTGTGATTAAAATAACTCTATCACTTGGTATCACGTCTTCCCCTTTGGCTGGGTACTGACTTATTACTTTATCCCCATCACCAATTACGGTAGGGTTTATAGAAGAGTTTGTTAAAGATGCTTTAACGTCTTCTACTTTTTTATTTATATACGAATTCAAAGTTACTTTTGAAGTGTTAGATGTTTTAGTGCCTTCTGTGAACATGTTTTTATATTTAGCAATGTTCTTCATTAGGTTAACAGTAGCCTCACTTATACCATTAGATGTTCCAACGTTAGGTCTTTTAATAGCGGCATATATTATAATTTCTGGGTTATCTTTAGGATACATACCCGCGAATGAATAAATATAAGCATTATCGCCTTTTAAATAGCCACCTTTAGATGAGGCTATTTGGGCAGTACCAGTTTTACCGATAACGTCAAAGCCATCTATTCTATATTTTTTACCAGTCGCTAGTGGGTCATCACTATTTACTACGTTATACATAAGGTCTTTTATTTTTGAAACAGTAGTAGCACTGATGACAGTATCAGACTCTTCTATTTTTCTTTTATAGGTTGTTTTTCCGGTATTAGGGTTTACTATTTTCTTAACAACATGGGGCGTTAAGTATTTACCATTATTAGATATTATTGTAAGAGCCTGTAGTTGCTGAATTACTGTGGTTGTTATACCCTGCCCAAAACCAGCGTTGGCGACTTCAACGGGGTATTTAAACCCTAGACTTCCTGCGGACTCTCTTGCGATATCTACACCGGTAGTTTTACCAAAGCCATATTTATTAAAGCAGTCTTTGAGATCGTTTTTGTCTATAAACTTTCCTATCATATTAGTAACACCAACGTTACTAGAGTATTCATAACCTTTATCAAAAGTTATTGTGCCAAAACCTGTAACATTCCAGTCTTTTATAGTAGCGTCCTCTACGGTAATACTACCAGATTCGAAAGTATCATCTCCCTTATAGGTGCCTTTTTCTATAGCACACATATAAGTATATGTTTTCATGGTACTTCCAGGTTCAAAAGCCGTTGTTACAAGAAGGTTTTCATAGTTAGATACATTTCTTGTATTAGGGTTAAAAGAAGGGCTTGAACTACTTGCTAGAATATCTCCTGTTTTAGCGTCCATAACTGTTAGAATGGCAAACTCTGGACTATATTCGTTTTCTATTTTCTTTATTTCTGTTTCGGTAAATCTTTGAATACTTGAATCAATAGTTAGATAAATGTTACTGCCATCAAGAGCCTTAACCGTTGTTTCGGCAGTATCAGGTATTTTGTAGCCTAGTCTATCCTGCTGGTAACTGGTATAGCCATCAGTACCTCTTAAAGTTTCATCAAATTTGGCTTCAATACCAAGTTCTCCAACAATAGTTTTTGTGGCTTTACCGCTAGTGTCTGTGGCTTCATTTGTTTTAGCATATCCTAAAATATAAGATGCAAAGTCGCCATTAGGGTAATATCTTTTATATTCTTCTTCAAAGTCAATTCCTGGGAGATTGGCTTTATCTATTTCACTTTTCTTTAGTTCACTAATATTTTTACCCATAGTACCTAGTTCTATTTGATACTTATTACCTTCTTTTCCTTTGTTAATTCTAGATTTTATCTCATCAGCATTTACTTCTAGTATACTAGCAAGCGTATTTGCGGTAGTATCTACGTCTTTAACGTAATCTATTGTTTTACCTTTTTTTCTAGAACTATCTAGGTATAATATTAAGGTATATGATGTAACGTTATGTGCTAAAATATTTCCAGTAGCATCATAAATAGTTCCTCTTTTAGCATATAATGTTTTAGAAATGGTATTTCTGTTTTCAGCAAACTTTTGAATGTTATGACCATTTACGGTGGCAGAAAGTGCTAAATAACAATATCTACCAAACAATACTAAAATGCATAAGAAAAAAAACAAAAACATCTTAATAGGAAATTTCCAATTATGATTCTTTTGTTTATTTCTCATTATTTCCACCTCTAATCATTATCATTAACAACTATGATATTGTCATTATTATAAGCAAGACCCATCTCCCCTACGACATCTTTAACATTTTCAAATGAAGTAAGTTCATTTACTTTCATTGTTAAACTCTCTTTATTCTTTTCCTCTGCTTCTATCTTATAGTTATATTCTTCAATACTTATCTTAAGTTCACTGATAGAGGCACCGCAAAAGGTTTTTACGCCAAGAGAAAATACAAATGCCAGTATTGTTACTGTGTAAAGCATTCTCTCTCCTCTAGTAATTTTAGGGTTCTTTTTTACTTTCCTTTTGCTCATATTTTAGCCTCTTTCTATTACTCTAAGCCTACTGCTACGTGACCTAGGATTTTCTTTTACCTCTTCTTTGGAAGGTGTGATATTTGCGATAAGTTTATATTTAGGTTGATATTCTATCGGAACAATCGGAAGTTTTTTCAGCTCAGGGGGCAGAGAAGAAACTTCATTAAATATCTTTTTACAAATTTTATCTTCTAGTGAATGAAAGGTAATAACGCATATTCTGCCACCTGGCTTTAATAAAGTAAGTGCATCATGCAAAGCTTTTTTAAAGACTTCTAATTCGTCATTAACCTCAATTCTAATTGCTTGAAACACTTTTCTAGCTGGATGCGTCTGGTTACGATATTTTTCTGGAACGCTAGACTTTATAATATCCGCAAGTTCTATGGTTGTTTCGATAGGCTTATTTTCTCTATATTTTACAATAGCTTTTGCAATAGATGTAGAATATTTTTCTTCGCCATATTTATAAAATATTTCTATAAGTTTTTCTTTTGGATAATTATTTACTACATCATAAGCACTTTTTTCAGCATCTCTATTCATACGCATATCAAGATGTGCATCTTTATGAAAACTAAAGCCTCTATCTGCGTTATCTAATTGCGGTGAAGAGACGCCAAGGTCAAATAGTATTGCATCTACTTTTACGCCTCTATCATCCATACATTTTTTTATGTTTTTAAAATTAGTATTAATTATTTCATAATTACTATTTATGGCGTCTAGTCTTTCTTGTGCAAATTTTATGGCTTCTTTGTCTTGATCGAAAGCGTATAAAAAGCCAGCAGGAATTTTAGATAGTACGGCGCTACTGTGGCCACCATATCCTAAGGTACAATCGATAACAATGGAATTTTCTTTTAGGTTGAGATAGTTAATGGTTTCATTTAACAACACACTCTTATGCATTTAAACTACTAAACAGTTTATCAGTAATATCTGATAAGCCTTCCTCGTTTTCGTCCATAAAATTGTTCCATTTACTATCATCCCAAATCTCAAGTCTGTTACCGACACCGATAATAACGCAGTCCTTTGTAAGTGATGCGTATTTTATTAGTGTTTGTGATATATTTACTCTTCCTTGTTTATCAAATGAAGCCTCTATCGCACCGGAGAGGAAGAAACGCATAAAGTTACGGGTATCTTTTATATTAGGTAAATTTTGATATTTTGCAATTATGTTTTCCCAAATATCTTTCTTGTATACAAATAAACATCCGTCTAATCCTCTAGTAACAATAAAGTTTTCACCAAGTTCATACCTAATTTTAGAAGGTATTGTAAGTCTTCCTTTATCATCAATAGAGTGATGATATTCTCCCATAAACATGTGCGTCACCCACTTTCCCCCACTTTTATACACTTCATACCATATATAATACTATTTAAGGCTTATTTTGTAAATAGGTTTTACTTTTTTTCATCAAAACTTTACAAATAAACGTATATAAATGTACTAAAAAACTATACTAATGCAGTGTTAATATAGTCATAGGGTTATAAGGCAGATTCTATGCGTGAACAAATCACTTATAATAATGGAATATACGAATCACTAGATGTTCCAGTTCCTAATAAAGATATGTCAGAGTTGAAATTCCGCCATCATCATATATTATAATTATAACAATCCTTCGAACGCTATCATTTCTTACTGGAGTTTTTATTTTCTGATATGTTTCGATATGATTATTAGATGCACAGGTACGTGTTTCTTTACTAGAACATTGATTTTCCCATTTTTTAAGTAATGAATTATGGCATTCGACACTAAGCGATGTATTTGTATATGTTGATATTCTGGCGCTAGGATAGATATTAGGACACAAAAATTTACACACTGCGATATAATACGAAGCATGTGAAAATGAGGTACCCTATGGTGAGAACATATAAGACATATGATGAGGATTATAAAAAAAATATAGTTAAAAGTTCAACTTACTATGGTATAGACAAAAAAAATAAGCAAACACATTATACCAATTTTTAAAGAGTGTACACTTGACTCAATAGAAATTTCTCTGATTAACAATTGGAGGAAAAGCATTGAAAACATAAATGGTGCAGATACACATAAAAATCAAATAATTGGTTATATGCAAGAAATTTTAAAGTATGCTGTAAATAACTATAATCTTGACAACAAAATAGCAAGCAAACTCCAAAAACAAGTAATTCTAATAGAATTGTAGAAATTAGACGATAATCTTACAATTTTTCTTAAAAAAGCATCTAAAACATGAAAAAATATATATAATTTTAATAATGATATGTTTATATTTGGAAATATCCACTATATTCCATCAACTACATTCAGAAGAAACTTAAATTATTATATAGACATCGCTAAAGTAAAAAAAATAACGCCTCATGGTTTTAGACATTCTCACGCTTCTCTACTAATTAATTTAGGGTGTGATTCAAGAGATGTTGCGGAACGACTAGGTGATACTGTCCAAATGATAGAAAAGACTTATTACCATATGTTCCCTGAAAAGAAAAAAACAACCGTTAAGTTGCTAAATTCATTAAAAAAATAAGTAAAATTGCAACCTAAATGCAACCCAAAAAATAAAGTCCTTATAAAATAAGGGTAAAATAACATATGGAGCCCTTAAGGTTCTGGTAAAACAACCATTAAAAGCAACAATTTATAGGTAGTAATAACTACTAACTAAAATTAGTATAACATGATTTCAGTAAAATTAACCAACATTTTAATATTTTAAGTAAATA
>CAKOWU010000009.1 GCA_934129885.1 uncultured Bacilli bacterium
AGCCCCTCTACTTTAGCGTCTGATATACCGGTTATCGCAATATCCCATGAACTAGATACACTACTAGTACCAGATATTTCTAGATTTGATGAAAAAGCAGAATATCCTATTCCCATTAAAGTAAGCACTATTAATAAGCCTACTATCAATATATTCTTTTGCTTATATCCTCTTCTCATATAATCATACCCCTTATTTTACTACCACTATACATGAGTATATGTAAAAAATATGTCATAATTTATATTAGGTGAAGTACCTAATATGTCCTACTGTTATAATTTTAACATGATGTATAAGGGTAATGCAAGTAATATATGTGCAAGTTACCTATTTTTTAAAAAAAGCACTGTAATATACATCATCATTACAGCACTTTTATTTAATAATATTATAAATGTTTAACATATTTAGGCGTTTTATTTGAACGCTTTAAAGTATATGTTTTTTTATTACCCACATGTTTAGCAGTATGAAGTTTTTTATTTAGTTTTACTGGTTTTATAAAAGTTTCTTTTATAGTAGTTTTAAAAGCTTTTAAATTTCTAACAAATCTATTTTTCAAGGTGTTTTCTTCATTACGATACGCTAAATAATAACAATCATTTGCTTTATCAATCACAGGTGCTGACATATCTACAAAATCTATATGCTCTTGAGCTGAAATTATCGGTTTTGCTTTTTGAGGATTATCATAATCATCAAAGAAACTATTTTCTACCTGTATAGGTTCTAAAGAATCTTCCAACAACTCGTCTGTTTTAATTTCAAAAGTAGTATTGGCATTTTTTCTTACAGCCATAAAACCTTTGATTGTATCTTCTTTAGTCTCACTTATTTTTTTTAGTAATTTTCTAGAACGATACGAAGATAAAAGTATACCTCCTATTATAAGTTCAGCCTCATCATTGTTTCTAACACTATTCATAAAATTCAAAACAGCATTTTCGCTTGGTATCTTCACCATTTTATCACTAGAAAGATATAATCCATCAGAAAGACCAGGAACACAATTTTCAACATCAATTTTACTATCACAAGATAAAACTTTATTATTAGATATAATTATACCATCAAATCAATTATTAACACCTTGGACTGGTAATGATACTTTTAACTTTTTGCCTGTTAATTGTTCTTCAAAATAACCATTTTTATTATATACAAGCGGTATATCAATTTCACTAAGTTTTCTTACACCCTCGACTGCATATTCATTTCTTAAATAAGTTATTGCTTTAATAGCATCTGCACCAATTAGATAACATTCACCGTCCTCAAATTCTTTTTGCATACTTGCTAAATTAGTTAGTATTGTTCTTTTTTTCTCTCCCATCACATTAATTTACTCCTTTTGGGTGTGCTATTCTACAACATTTTTTATTAAAATACGCATCATACCACGCTTCTCATTACTAATATAGCCTCCTAATCTTTTAAAAAATAACATAAAAAATATTACAAGATATTTAACAAAAATATATACTTTGTTATTTCTTATTGTCTATTTGGTTTATTAGTAACAACACTGCTACTTTTTTCTTGAGTTTAGCAATTATACAAAATAAAAATTCCTGTAACTCCTTATCTTTAAGGATATAACAAGAATTTTTGTTAATATTTTATTTAATCTCTTCATCTTTAAATATTTTATGTAATTCTTTTCTTGGCAAAAGCATCTTAACACCATGTTCAACGGTAATATCAAACACCTTAGTTTTATTTTTATACTTTTCTCCATCAATACACCAATCTTTTCTAGGATAATCTTTTAATTTTATAGTTAAGTGGTTAGTCTTTATATAATAAAATCCAGGTACTTTTGATATATCATCTTCTTTAGTTATAAAGTATAAACTTTTTATAATATCTTTTTTAGAAGTTATATTAGTTAGTAATACTTCAAACTGATCATCATCAAGTTTTACATCTTGAAATATATTTATACCGCCCATCCTAGTAGCATTACAAATAAGAATAAAAGAATATAAGCCTTTTCTAACCTCACCATTGCATTTATATTCAAGTTCAAACAATTGAGTTTTAGAATTAAAACTTTTTATTGCTTTTATTATATATGCAAAATAACCAAATTTTTTCTTTAAATTTCTTGGAGTATCATATGCGACATTTACAAATTTACCCAACCCTGCGACATAAACAAATGGTTGATTATTGATTTTACAAATATCAACACCTTTTTCTTTACCTCCTAAAATTAGTTTTAGGTTTTGGACAGGATCTTTTACCATACCATACATAGCCCCTAAATCATTCGCAGTACCATAAGGTATATGAGACAATAACAATCTCTTTTTCCTTTTTAAATTGCCAGTCATAATTTCATTGAAAGTACCATCTCCCCCAATAGAAATAACTAGATCTATATCATCATCTAAATTAGTAATTATATCTTTTGCGTGTCCGCTATATCTAGTATATTTAAATTCCAAAGAATAATCATAACTGTTTAATACTTCTTCAAATTTACTTTTTAGTTTAATCCCCTTTTTTTTACCGCTATTAGGATTGCATATAACCACACATTTTTTCACAGTATCATCCTCCAATTTAATATTAACGTCTTTCTGAACGTTTCTTTTTTATTATAGTGCCATCATTAGGGTTAATTTCTGGAACATCTATACCAACCATATTACCACTCATCATACCTGATGAATCATGTTTTAAAGACCTTCTATTATTTTTATAAAGAAGCAAGGCATCAAGCATATCTTCTGGCTCAAAGACAGGAAGTATTCTTCCGTTTTTATCTAATATAATAAAACCCTCATCAAATAATTCTTGTTCATTCATATTGAATATAAGTTCGGTAACTTTTTTTATTTCATCAAATCTATGTGTCTTAAAAATATATGATATTATAAATGAATGTATTCTATTAGGTTTGGTATAGACATCATAATAATAAGCGATATCACGATATTTTTTATATCTATCTATCTGCAGGCCAGTATGTTCATCTAAAACATCATTTTGGATTAAAAAGTCACGAAACAATAGATTATTACGTACTATTTCTATCATATCAGAAACTTCTTTTTTTAAAACATTAATGTCTGTTGTACCTAAACTAGAGGCCGCAACTCTTTTTACGTTTATATTATCATACACAACTGGTAGACCATATTTAACACCTTTATTACCAACTATAAGAAGTTCTCCTTCTTTAGGATAGCCAAACTCTTCAAGTAATTCTTCTTTATCTTTATAAGAAGATGTTTTATAATCGATATCGGCCAAATAAGTCTGAAGCAAAATCTCCATCATATCGCCATTTATATACACTAATCTATATATGCCATTTTTCATAATATAACCCTTTCTAAAATAACTATATATATATCTAATGATATTATACATTATTTAAATAAAAAGTCAAAAAAAGAACCCAAATTATGAGTTCTTTAAAATTATTTAATAATTTCTGAAACGTTACCTGCACCAACAGTTCTTCCACCTTCACGGATAGAAAATTTAGTACCATTTTCGATAGCGATTGGTGCGATTAATTCTACAGTCATTTCTACGTTATCACCAGGCATTACCATTTCAACTCCCTCTGGAAGTTCAATAACACCAGTAACATCTGTAGTTCTGAAGTAGAATTGTGGACGGTAGTTACTAAAGAATGGAGTATGTCTTCCACCTTCTTCTTTGCTAAGTACATATACAGAAGCTTTGAATTTAGTGTGTGGCGTAACACTACCAGGTTTAGCAATAACTTGTCCTCTTTCGATTTCATCACGAGAAACACCACGTAATAATACACCAGCGTTATCTCCTGCCTCAGCGTAATCTAATGATTTTCTGAACATTTCGATACCAGTTACTACTGATTTTCTAGTTTCTTTAATACCAACGATTTCAACTTCGTCATTAAGTTTAAGTTGTCCTCTTTCAACTCTACCAGTTGCAACTGTACCACGACCAGTAATAGTGAATACATCTTCTACTGGCATTAAGAATGGTTTATCAATATCTCTAGTTGGAGTTTCAATCCAATTATCAACTGCATCCATAAGTTCTCCAATTTTTGCTTCATATTCAGCATCACCTTCAAGAGCCTTTAATGCAGAACCTCTGATAATTGGAGTATTGTCTCCATCATAACCATATTCAGTTAATAATTCTCTAACTTCCATTTCAACTAAATCAAGAAGTTCTTCATCATCAACCATATCACATTTGTTTAAGAATACAACCATACGAGGTACTCCAACCTGACGTGATAATAAGATATGTTCTCTAGTTTGTGCCATAGGTCCATCAGTAGCAGCAATAACTAAGATAGCACCATCCATTTGAGCAGCACCAGTGATCATATTTTTAACGTAGTCCGCATGGCCTGGGCAGTCAACGTGTGCATAGTGTCTTTTATCAGTTTCATACTCAATGTGAGCAGTATTGATAGTTATACCACGTTCTCTTTCCTCAGGTGCTTTATCGATATTAGCATAGTCTTGGAATTCAGCATATCCTTTCTTTGCTAAGTAACTACTAATTGCAGCAGTTAATGTAGTTTTACCGTGATCCACGTGTCCGATTGTACCAATGTTAACATGTGGTTTTGAACGGTCATATTTTTGTTTTGCCATTAAATTTTCCTCCTTTAAATTTACATATATAATTTTAACAGGGCAAGACTAAAATTGCAAGTATTTTAGTCTAGTTTCCCCCATTTTTTTTGATAATTTCTTCAGCAATATTTTTTGGAACCTCTTCATAATGGTCAAATACCATAGTATAGTTACCTCTACCTTGTGTATTAGACCTTAATGTAGTAACGTAACCAAACATCTCAGAAAGCGGTACCATAGCATCTATTGATAAAGCATTACCTCTAGATTCTTGACCCATAGGTCTTCCACGTCTTGAAGTAATATCTCCCATAACAGATCCTAGATATTCATCTGGAGTAATTACATTAACTTTCATTACTGGTTCTAATAATACAGGTTGACATTTATTTTTAGCAGCTTTAAGTGCTAAACTTGCCGCAACTTTAAATGCCATTTCAGATGAGTCAACATCATGATATGAACCATCAAATAAAGTTGCTTTAACATCCATTAATGGATATCCTGCAAGTATACCTGTTTGCATAGCCTCTTGAAGACCTTTATCTACAACTGGAATATATTCTCTTGGAACTACTCCACCTACGATAGCGTCAACAAATTCATAGCCTTTACCAGGATTTGGTTCAAACTTAACCCATACGTGTCCGTATTGTCCACGTCCACCAGATTGTTTGATATGTTTTCCTTCGCAGTCTCCAGCTTGTTTAATAGTTTCTCTATATGAAACCTGTGGCTGACCAATGTTAGCTTCAACACCAAATTCTCTTTTCATTCTGTCAACAATAATATCTAAGTGTAACTCACCTACACCAGCAATAATTGTTTGACCAGTTTCTCTATCAGTAGAAGCTTTGAATGTTGGATCTTCTTCTGATAATTTTTGAAGAGCAAGAGCCATTTTGTCTTGATCACCCTTTGATTTTGGTTCAATAGCAAGCTGAATAACTGGTTCTGGGAATTCCATGCTTTCCAAAATACAAGCATGTTTTTCATCACATAAAGTATCACCAGTAGTAGTATCTTTAAGACCTACTGCAGCAGCAATATCACCTGTGTAAACTTCTGAAATTTCTTTACGGTCGTTAGCGTGCATAAGCAAGATACGACCAACTCTTTCCTTTTTGTTTTTAGTTGCATTCTTTACATATGAACCACTTGATAAATGTCCAGAATATACTCTAAAGAATGTTAACTTTCCAACAAAAGGATCAGTCATAACTTTAAATGCTAACGCACTAAATGGTTCACTATCACTAGGATGTCTTTCGATAGCCTCACCATTCATGTCTACACCTTTGATAGATTCAATATCTGTAGGCGCAGGCATGTAATCAATAACAGCATCCAAAAGTAACTTAACACCTTTGTTACCAAGGGCAGTACCACACATAACTGGGAAGAAATCAACAGAAAGAACACCTTTTCTTATTGCTTTCTTAATAAGTTCAATAGATATTTCCTCACCCTCAAGATATTTGTTCATAAGTTCATCATCAAATTCCGCAACAGCTTCGATTAATGCATTTCTCTTTTCTTCTACAATATCTTTTAAGTCTTCTGGAATATCAATAATTTCTGGATTCTCTTCAGGCTGTCCATCATATTTATATGCAGTCATTGATACTAAATCAACAATACCGTTAAACTCACTTTCTGCTCCTATAGGCCATTGAATTGGTGCTGCATTTACACCAAGAAGATTATCAATAGTATGTAAACTATATTCAAAATCCGCACCCATTTTGTCCATTTTATTCGCAAAAATCATTCTAGGTACTTTGTAATCATCTGCTTGTCTCCAAACAGTTTCAGTTTGTGGTTCAACACCCGCCTGTGCGTCGATTAAAGCCACTGCTCCATCAAGTACACGAAGACTTCTTTGAACCTCAACAGTAAAATCTACGTGACCTGGAGTATCTATAATATTATATCTATAGCCTTTCCAGTAAGCCGTAGTTGCTGCTGAAGTAATAGTTATTCCACGTTCTTGTTCTTGTTCCATCCAGTCCATTTGTGATTCACCATCGTGAGTTTCACCAATTTTATGGATTTTACCAGTATGATATAAAACTCTTTCAGTACAAGTAGTTTTACCTGCATCGATATGAGCCATTATACCTATATTACGTGTATGTTCTAAACTATATTCACGAGCCATATTTATTTCCTTTCTACCATCTGTAATGAGCAAATGCTTTATTAGCCTCTGCCATTCTATGAGTATCTTCACGTTTTTTAACTGCTGCACCAACACCGTTAGATGCATCAATTATTTCATTTGCTAAATTCTCAGCCATTGAATGACCACCTCTAAGTCTAGCATATTGAACTAACCATCTAAGTCCAAGTGCTTGACTTCTATCAGGTTTAACCTCAATAGGTACTTGATAGTTAGCACCACCAACACGTCTTGATTTAACTTCTAGTGCTGGTTTTATATTTTGCATTGCTTTTTCAAAAACAGCTTTTGGATCTTCCCCAGTTTTTTCTTTGATTAAATCAAATGCATTATATAAAATTGTTTGAGACTTTCCTTTTTTACCGTCTATCATCATTTGGTTAATTAATTTTGTAACTAACTTTGAATCATAAACAGGATCTTTTAATACGTCTCTTTTAGTTGCACGTCTTTTACGCATTCTTTACTCCTCCTTTCAAGCTATTATTTAGGTCTTTTAGTACCATACTTAGAACGACCTTGACGACGTTTATCAATACCAGCAGTATCAAGTGTACCACGTACAACATGATAACGTACACCGATTAAGTCTTTAACACGTCCACCACGAACTAAAACAACACTGTGTTCTTGTAAGTTATGTCCTTCTCCAGGAATATAAGCATCAACTTCTTTACCATTTGAAAGTCTTACACGAGCATATTTACGAAGTGCTGAGTTTGGTTTCTTTGGCGTTTTTGTCCCTACACGAGTACATACTCCACGTTTTTGAGGAGAGTCAGTCTTAGTAGTCTTTTTATCTTTACTGTTGTATCCAACATTTAACATTGGTGATTTGCTTTTACTAGTTTTTTGTCCTCTTCTTTTTCTAACTAATTGATTTATTGTAGGCATTTTCTTACCTCCTTTCTTACACATGTCCAGGCGTTTCATTCACCCCATTAAATTAGGACTTACCGAAGTAAATCCAAATTAAAATGTGACACTAATATATCACTATATATAGCACTTGTCAAGTGTTTTTATGCTGTTTCTGCTTGAATTTTAGCCTCATCAGCAATTAAATCCATAGGTCCATCGGCCCCCGCACACTCATCATAGTCTTTTTTTATCTTCATATAGCATTTAGCAAACACAACACCCATATATGGCACAAGCCAAATATATAATAAGCCAAATGTAAATAAGCCTAAAATAAAACAGCCGATAAAACTAAGCATAAGAATAAAATAATCAACGACATATCCATTCATCATATCAAAACTTTTACTAAATATTTTTCGTACCGGCAATCCTGGTTCATCTCTCAATATAAAATATACAAGCGAAAAACTATATATTATATAAAGAGCAAGCATAATAACTATGGTACTAAGAATTAAACCAAATATTACAAGTAGACTAAGTAATATAAAATTTGTTTTCGCCGCATTTTGCATCACTATTACAAGTGACTGAAAAGTAAATGTTTCAAGTGCGAAGAAAATTGCTAAAATAAATGCAAGTATTATTGTAACAAGCATACATTTACCAAAAGAATCTGTTTTTTCTGTCAAAAGATTTATTTTAGGTTTTTTCCCCTCGGCAACTTTCATAGTTATATCTTTATAGCCTATATAAAATAAACTACCAAAAATAAGTAATAATATCGGAGATATCCAATTTGCATGTGCTAGTTTGGCTATTATGTCGCAGCACACTCCCATAATCAAAAATATAAGTACACTAGATATCATAACAACATAATTGCCTTTTAAATTTTTAAGTGCACTTTGTTTCATTTTTTTTATATTCATCTGCCCCATTCCTCTCTATATTAAGTATATCATAATTTATCCATATTTTTACAATTTTTACAGTTTATTTTTTTTATTTTGTTTCACATTAATATTAGGTGAAAAATATGTTTATATATATTGGAATATTTGTCTGCAAAGTCATAGAGGATGCTTTATCTACTTTAAGGATTATTGTCGTATCTAATGGAAAAAAATTATTTGGTGCTATTTTAGGATTTGTTATAGCACTTATTTGGGTATTTGTAACAGGCAGCGTAATAATCGGTTTAAACGAAAATCCATTTAAAATTATCGTATTTGCTTTAGGTTCTTTAGTAGGATCGTACGTTGGTAGTGTAATTGAAGAAAAAATTGCTCTTGGCACAAATTTATTTATTGTAAAAATAAGTAATAACAAACTGCAAACTATATATAATGTTTTAAAAAAGGCACACTATAATGTGGAGATAATTAATAAATGTACCTTAAGAATTACCTCTAACAGGAAAGAAACATCAAATGTTACAAACCTTATATATAAATATGATAAAAACGCTTTTATAATTGCTGAAAAAGCAAAAATTATTTCCCGCCACGTATAAAGTTATAAATTTCTAATGGTTTATCCGTGATAATATTACTATGTATACCTTTTATTTTTTTAGTATCATTTATAGTCCATACAAAATCTTTGGGTTTTGCTTTATCTATATATTTTATATTTATAGCATTAAAATCTAAATCATTAACAATTCTATTTTTATTCATTTTTATGCCAATTAAAAGACCGCATTTATATCTAGGATACTTACTTTTAAATTGCATGATAAGGTCATAATTAAAACTCATAAAATAATAATTTAATTTATATTTTTTTATTACTTTATAAAGATGTAATAAAAGCGGAAAGTTTGAACGTTCCTCTTTTATTTCAATCATTATCACTTTATTACTATGAATATTTTTAAGTAAATCATCTAAACGTTCTATACCATTTAAATCTTTAAACAGCGTATTATAAACAATTTTGCCATCATAAAACATATCATGAGAAATCACAAAAACTTTATCTTTAGTTTCTCTTATATCAAACTCTACTCCATCACAGTAAGAAAGTTTTAAACTATTTTGTAAGGCTAAAATAGTATTTTCTTTATCTTTTCCATTATTTCCTCTATGTGCGATAATCATGTTATATTATATTAAATTAAAAATTATATATGAAAAAAAGGCTATAATTTAGCCTTTATATAATTATAAACATCATCATTTATATCTTTAATACTTCTAATAGTGCCATCTATAACACATTCTACTACATACATGTCATATATTAAAGCAAGTTCCTTGTAAGCATTTTCAGCTCCCTTTAAATGGTTTATATCTTTTTCATGTTCATCAAGTGAATCTCTATTTTTCTTAAGTAAAGTAGACTGTTCTACTGGCATATGGAGGAATATTGCAATATCAGGTTTAGGTAGTTTTAATAAATCAAATTCTAATTTTTCTAGCCATTTATATACATTTTTTCTTTTCTTTCTATCTATAATTTTACCGCCTTGGTGAGCCATATTAGAATATATATACCTATCTAATATCACATTAGCACCATTATCTAATAAAAACGTTATCTTATCTATATTATATTTCCTATCTGCCGCATAATATAAAGACGCTACTTTAGGATCTACATTAGTAGCACCTTCTTTAAAAAAACTACCCTGCTCACCATCTTTCCCTAAATAAGGACCACCAATAATCTTACCTGTTGGTGAATTATAATTCGGAAAACTAAATTCATAAGCCTTAATATTATCTTCTTTAAATCTATCTAAAAGTAATCCAGTTTGCGTTTCTTTACCAGAACAATCAGTCCCTTCAATTACAATTAACTTGCCTCTCATATGTATCCCACCTTATCCTATAATATTATCATCATCATCAAACTTAATATCTAAAAACTTTCTACTCGCTAGTAAATCACACATATGTACAAATTTTTGATATTTATTTTTAGGTATTGGTAAGACAACATCACTATAAGCATTGGTATTATAAGGACCCATATGACTGGATATTATATTATATAAAAATTCTATCTCTTCATCATCTAAAGTAAGTTTATCTTTTGATTCTTTAACATAATTTGCCGCAAGCAAAGGGTGATCAAATCTTACATATTTTTCTTGCTTCTTACCATGTTTTAAACCATCATGTAATGTTAAACCTAAAATAATTAAATCTTTTTCATCACTTTTAAATACATCACCTATCATGCTATTTAAAAGCTCATAAGCAATTCTTACAGCCGCTTTAGTGTGTCTAACAAGGCCACCGTCTCCAGATGCAAACTTGGGATGATATTTTCCTGTTGAAGATGCTGGGACTGAAAAGAAATAATCAGGTAGACCTTCTATCAATATTTTAGCGTTCTCTCTATATTTTTCATTTTTTATGTAATTAATTTCTTGCATAAATTTCTCTTGTTTCATATATACCTCTCCTACTTAAATAGTAACATACAAGTGTATGTGTGTCAATTATTTTTAACACAATAATTACATTATTTTTGTGTTTACTACATATTATATTATAGTAAAGGTCCAAATTTCAGTACATTTCATCTGTAACCCAGTTGATTTTTTTTATTTTTTCTGCTAGAATATAGACACACGTATGGCTTGGAGGTGAAATTATGGCCAATATGAAAAATGCTAAAAAAAGAGTTTTAGTAAATGCTAAAAAAAATGTACGTAACAATAACTATTCTGCTAGCATGAAAACTGCAGTTAAAAATTTAGAAAAAGCAATTGCTTCTAAAGATAAAGAAACTGCAAACGATTTATTAAAAATTGCTATCAAAAGAATAGATAAAGCAACTGGTGCAAATGTAGTGGCTAAAAATAAATGTGCCCGTGAAAAGTCAAGACTAACAAAAAAAGTAAATGCATTAAATTAATTTACTTTTTTTGTGTATTTTTCTCATATTATTGATATAATAACAACAGGTGATAAAATTGAAAAAAGTTTTTACAAGAATATTATTTATTATATTATTAATCGTAGTATATATATACCGAAGTGAAATAGTATCTTTTACTATAAATACGGTAACTGACCATATTACTGTTGAGGCCCCAAATGATAATAACTATAAAAAAGATTATAATTTTATGCTTGTTCAAAATACCAGTAACTATCATGCCAAAAATAAACAGGATATTTTAAATATCATATATACAATTCTCAATTCAGGAGAAAATAATTTTACTTTTTACTGCGCTAAAGACTATAGTTCATGTTTAAATGATATTAAAGATATTTCCGAAAATCAAAACTTACTTTCTACCATTAATAATATGATATCGCCTTATAACAGTTATGAAAAACTTTATATTACTACCACTACTTATGGTAAAGCCAATATAACAATTAATAAACTATATACAAGTGAAGAAATATCTAATATTAATAATAAAATAGAACAAATTAAATCAGAAATCATAACAGATAATATGTCTTCTAAAGACAAGTTACTAGCATATCATGATTATTTAGTAAATAATACAGTATACGATGAAGTAAGGGCAGAAGATATTAAAATGAACAATGAACAGAATAATTCTAATAATTCTCACAAAGCAACTGGTCCCTTATTTGAAGGTATGGCTTTATGTAGTGGATACAGTGACGCTATGAAAATATTTATTGATCAGTTAAATATTCCAAATTATAAAGTATCAACTCAAAATCATGTTTGGAATGCCCTATATCTTGATAATAACTGGCTACATATAGATCTTACTTGGGATGACCCTGTTACTAGTAACCACTCTAATGTTTTACTTCACAATTACTTCTTAATAGATACAAACACTTTACTTAGTTTAGATATGACAAGTCATAATTTTAATAAAGAATATTATCCAGAACTAAATTAAAACGTTATGTTTAAAGCGATATTATTCACTTTAAATGTAAAAACAGCATTCCAAGGAACGCTGTTTTTTAGTTTTATTTATTAACCAAATTTTAAATATAAATACTGTTTTTAGATTAATAATTTTCTATTTAGCATCATACCAACTTTTGCCATAGTTAATATCTACTTTTAATGGCACAGATAGTTTACACACATTTTCCATAGAATTTTTTACAATTTCTTTTACTATATCCATTTCATCTTCAGCAGTGTCAATAATTATTTCATCGTGAACTTGAATAATCATTTTACTTTTTAAATTATACTCATTTAATTTTCTATATACTTTTATCATAGCCATTTTCATAATGTCAGCACTCGTGCCTTGTACTGGAGTATTCAAAGCAATTCTCTCCCCACTTTGTCTTATCATATAGGCAGGGTTATTAATTTCTTCAATCTTCCTTTTTCTATTAAATAGTGTTGTCACATAACCATTTTTCTTAGCCTTACTAATGGTATCACTCATATACTTTTTTATTTCAGGGTAAGTTTCTAGATATGTATCTATAAACGCTTTAGCATCTTTGGCGTTTATATCTAAATTTTCACCAAGGCCAAAACCACTTATACCATAAATAATACCAAAGTTTACAGCTTTAGCCATCCTTCTTTGATTACTAGTTACTGCATCGAGTGATACTTTAAATATATCGCTAGCAGTCTTTCTATGAATGTCTTTATCTTCTTCAAAGGCTTTTCTTAAAGTATTAACATCAGCGATATGGGCAAGCACTCTAAGTTCTATTTGTGAATAGTCCGCACTTAATATATAATCATGTGCTGGCACAAAAGCTTTTCTAATTAGTTTACCTAATTCATCTCTTACTGGTATATTTTGAAGATTAGGTTCTGTAGAAGATAATCTTCCAGTTCTTGTAAAGTTTTGAGTATAAATAGTATGAATTTTACCATCTATAATATAACTAGAAAGGCTTTCTATATATGTACTATAAAGTTTAGACAAGGCTCTATATTCAAGAATTAATGGTATGATTGGATGTACATTTTTTAGTTTATTTAAGACACTAGCGTTTGTAGAATAACCACTTTTTGTTTTCTTTTTACCATGTGGTAAGTTCAGATCTTCAAATAGTACTTTAGATAATTGAATAGGAGATGAGATATTAAAATCAGCACCAGCAAGCGTATGAATATCCCCTTTCAAAACATTTAGTCGGTTTTTAAACTCTATACCCATTTTTTCAAGAATTTCTTTATCACATACAGTACCAGTATACTCCATATCAGCAAGGACTTCTATAAGAGGATGCTCGATATTAGTATAAAGTTCATACATGTTATTATCTTTTAGTTCATTTATAAGTATATCTTTAGTTTCATAAATAAATTTAGCTTTTTCTACTAGTGTTTTTGCAAGTACATCTTCACTTGGTATATGCAGATGTGCAGGTTTACCATAAATATTCTCATAAAATTCAATGTTATAATCAAATACACTTGCTAAATAGGCAATATCATCTTTAATATTATAATCAAGTAATGATGATGCAATCATGGTATCAAAGATATAGTTTTCGTATGGAACATTTATTTTTTTTAGCATGACTATTAATTTTTTGAGATTATAGGCATACTTATTTATATGATTTAATTTTACTAAAACATCTTTAATTAACTCTTTAGATATATAGTAACCTTTAGTGCCATCATAAACAGAAAGTCCAATTATCTCTCCAGTGTGATAATTACTACCTAAAACTTCAAGATATATCGCCGCATCTTTTGTTATCTTAAGATCATTTACGTCTTTTAAAATCTCATAATTAGTAGCATTACTTGCTTTAGATTTACTTTTCTTTAAGAATGAATAAAATTCTAATTCTTCATATAAAGCATTTAATTTTTCCTCATCTGAAGGTTTATACTTAATGTCATTTATGTCTATTTCTAAAGGGACGTCTTTTACTATGGTTGCGAGATGGTAACTTTGATAGGCACTTGCTTTGTCTGTAAGTAATTTTTCTTTGGTTTTACCTTTTATGTTATCGATGTTTTTATAAAGATTATCTAATGTTTTATATTCTTGAAGCAATTTAAGAGCGGTCTTTTCCCCTATTCCTCTTACACCTTTGATATTATCAGAAGAATCTCCCATGAGGGCTTTTAGATCTACAACATTTTCAGGATTTATACCGTATGCTTCTTTGAAAGAGTTTAGATTATATCTAATGTAATCTTTTTGTTTTAAGAGTTTTATATCTACATCAGAACTTATTAGTTGCAAAAGATCTTTATCACTACTTACGATTGTTCCAGTATATTCAGAATCTTTATTACAGTATTCACTAAATGTTCCTATGATATCATCAGCTTCATAGTTATCTATTTCATAATATTTTATTCCCATAAGAGTAAGCATTTCTTTTGCAACAGGAAACTGTTTTTTTAGTTCCTCTGGCATAGCTGTTCTGCCAGATTTATATTCTTCATATTCAGCATGTCTAAAGGTTTTACCTTTATCAAAAGCTACTATTATGTATTCAGGCTGTTCTTCTTTAACTATTTTATTTATCATATTGGTAAATCCAAATAAAGCATTGGTTGGAAAGCCTTTACTATTGTTCATGAAGTTACCATTATACGCTGTCGCATAATAGCTCCTAAATAAAAGATTATTGCCATCTACTAATATTATTTTTTTCATTTTTTCACCTTTTTTCTAGTACCACCAAAGACCTTGGCTAATGCACCATAGCAAACAATTATTAAAGGCAATAGAATCAAAAAACCTAATAATAATTTTAATACAAGATTATCAAATATTTCTATAATCGTTACTACAAGAGCAATTATAAAAGCATTTGTAAGTGAAAGTGCAAGAATAAATTTTTTTATGTTATCGTTTGTAATTTTTAAATTATAAACGTTTTTAAAATACGCAAGTTGTTTTCCTTTTTTGAAAGCCTCTACCCCCTTTTTTCTAGCATATATTACTAAAAAATAAAAAATAAATATTATTGTAAAACAAAATAAAAATGTATATAAATATTCCATACGTTACCTCCAATATATCCATTGTAACACAGGCCAAAAAAAAATAAAATAAATTCTATTTTATTTTTAAAACTTTTACTTCATACTCACCATTCGGACTAGAAACCTTGGCAATTTCTCCTTCTTTTTTACCAATAATAGCAATTGCGATTGGAGATTCATTTGAAATTTTATTGTCAAACGGATCGGCTTCAGTACTACCTACAATAGTGTATGTATCTACTTCATGATCTTCTAAATATTCTACTTCTACGGTATTTCCAATAGATACTTTATCTGTATCAGCATCTTCAATAACAACTATGTTATTTAACATATTAGTAAGTACAGAAATTCTATTTTCAACTTCTGCTTGTTCATTTCTAGCCGCATCGTATTCGGCGTTTTCAGATAAATCTCCTAGGGCTCTAGCCTCTTTTAAGGCTTCTATTACTTCTGGCCTTTTTTCTGTTTGAAGATATTCTAATTCTTTTTTGATATCTTCTAGGCCTTCTTTAGTCACATAAATTTCATCTTGTTTTTTTGTCATTTCTATCACCTCGTTTAATATTGACTTCACAAAATATTACTACAATATTTATGGTTTGTCAACAGTCTGAAATAATTTATATTTCCTTAGCATTCTCCATAGTATTTGGCAGTTCACTATATTTTTCTAATTGTTTTGCGGTAGCGAATACTAATACTCTATTATTTTTGTTTTCTTCAGATCTTTTATAATAGTCTAAGGCTTCTGTATCTGGGCAGGTCCAAAAGCAGACAATTTTATCGCCATATTTGGGTGTTATATTTGTATCTATATCACTATTTTCTATAATATAGTTAATTAACAAATTAAAGTCTTCTTCTGTTTTAAAATTACCTACACTTTGGCTAATGCTAGATGCATCATAAACTCCGGATGCGAATATTTCCGCGGTATAATGTCCATATTCATCTTTATAGTCTATAGTTTTGTTACTATCATATGTATCTTGCCCTTTGTGGGTTTCTCCAACTATTGGTATGGATTTATCAGCATATTCTGCAAGAGCGCCAAAAGAAGAATTATCAACTAAATTATGTCCATAAATAATGGTTAGATCGTCACTTAAGCCTTCATTATTTCGGGCATCTTTATAAATACTACCTTTGGAATTATAATTACCTTCAATGTCATGCGTTAAATAATATTCATTATTATCAGTTTGTAAAACAGGATATGCTTGATTAAATACTGAAGGCGCTTCTATATAGGCTTTAACATTACTATCATATAAATATGGATTTTGGGCATATATATCTTCATTTACGGAAGATTCTGTTAGTTCCACTTTATGACTACTGACATAATCATTTGTTTTGGTATTTAACTCGGCATATGGCGCCGTGAGCATGGCAAGAGTGATGACTGAACCAATCATAACTGTAAATGACACTCTTTTTATCATTTTTAATCTTTTAATATTTATCATTTTGGCTTTATCAAATGCTCTCATATTTTGAATCATAAATTACATTTCTCCTATTTCATTAAATCTTTTTCATCATATAGTCTTTTTTTACTTCTTTTGGTACTTTTATATAAACTATTTGTTTAGGGTGTCTTACAACGTCTATTTTTTCTCCTACCTCATCATATATTTCTTCTATTTTAAAAGTAAATTCTTCTTTTGGTCCAAATATGACTACTGTATCGTTTTTTTCAAAATAATTTCTTTGCTCGACTTTCATAAAACCGTCTTTATAACCTAAAATGGTACCTAAAAAATCTTGATTAGTTATTTCTTGTCTGCCATTATAATATTGCGTAGTTTTATCAAAGATGCCATCGAAAAACTGAGTTACAGAGTCTCTATTGGCACATCTTCTTAAAACTTTTTCATATTCACCATTATATATATATTCTTTTTTATTATAATAATTATCGATAACGGTTCTATATACTTTTATGATAGTTGCGATATAGTAACTAGAACGCATTCTTCCTTCGACTTTAAGGCTATCTACACCAAGTTCAATAAGTTTTGGAATATGGTTTATCATAGACAAATCCTTTGTACAAAAGGTAAAAGGTCTATCTCCTTTTAAATCTTCTTCATTTTCTTTTAGTTCAAAATCCCATCTACATATTTGGCTACATCCACCTCTATTCGAATCTCTATTAGTTAGATAGTTTGATAAGGTACATCTACCACTATAAGAAGCACATATAGCTCCATGGATAAATACTTCTAATTCTATATTTATATTGTTTTTTATGTCTTTTATATCTTTGTAAGAGCATTCTCTAGCAAGTACAATCCTACTAACGCCTTCGTTTTTGAAAAATTCTATAGCTTCTTTATTAAGAGTAGAGTTTTGGGTTGATAAATGAACTTCTAGATTAGTAAGTTCTTTAGCTTTTTTTATAATCACAGGATCACTTACAATAATGGCATCAACTTTTAATTTGTCTAATTCTTTTAGATAATCATCAATACTTTCTAGTTCTTTATTGTGTAAAGCAATATTTACAGTTACATATAATTTTTTATTTAACCTGTGGGCATATTCAGTAGCTTTTTTTATATCCTCTAAAGTAAAGTTACTAGCGTTTGCTCTTAAATTAAAGTCACCACCAATATATACAGCATCAGCTCCATAAAGATAAGCAATTTTAAGTCTTTCCATGTCCCCTGCGGGTGCTAATAATTCTATTTTTTTCATTTCTTTTTCACCTTATATATTGTTTCTTTATATAAAAATCCATGTTCAAATGGGAATTTTATTTCAGCATTATTTTTAAAATTTATTATTGTTTGTTTAAAATCATTTTCGTTTATTAAATAACTATTAAAAACATAGTAATCTACATTAAAGTTTACATCTAATGTATTTAATACATAACTAGAATAAACAGTTGTACCATTTTTTGTATCATATATAGGATATGTCTTTCCTTCTTTATTTATGGTTTTATCTTCACCTTTATCTTTTAATTTAAAATAGTCTAAATAGTTTTTTACTAGATGTCTTCTTGATGTAAACATTGGAACATAGCCAAAAACAGTTAAAAATAGTTTGGCTTTAGAGTTTTTTATAACTTCTTCTATTTCTTCTTTATTTAATTCCGATGAAAGATAGGCATAATTTACGCCTTTTTCATAATAATAATTTACGGTTCCATAATTATTGGTAAGGTGTTCTTGTCCCCATACTAAATCTGTTTTTAAGTTTAATTTATTTTTTAGGTTTAATATGGCTAAATCATAAAATATTATTCCTTCTATATTTAGTTTATCTACACTAAGTAATAATGTCCTAAGGCCTTCAAGTTCATTATTATGGATGTTTTTATTTATGATAACAAATACTTCTTTACCTAATTGTTTTATAGTTTTTATATCTTCTATACTGAAGGTATTTGGATAATTAATACTATAGTTATCTACTGGTAAAAGGTAAGCATCTACGTAAGGCACAAGGTCTTGTGCTTGTTTTATATTTTGAACTGTCACACTTATTTTCATTTTATCACATCATTTCTATTAATTATCTTTTCCGGTTCTTCTGCTTAAGACTACACCAAAACATAGAAAAAGTCAACTATTGGAAATATTTTTCTTAAACCGTTATATTTTGGAGCCATAATAAAACCTAGGTATTATTTATTGCCTAGGTTTTATCATTATAATTCTTCTAGTTTTTTTAGTATATCACGAAGTAAATTTTCTTCTTTTTCTAGGGCTTCTCTATCTTTATCTACTATTTCTTTTGGTGCTTTGTTTACATAGTTTTCATTAGAAAGTAGTTTTTTTCTTCTGGCTACTGAATTTTCTAATATTTGTTTATCCTGATATAGTTTATCTTCTTCAGCGGCTTTACTTATTGAATTATCATAATAAATACTAACAACGCTATCGGTAAAAGTATAGTTCATACACTCTAAAATACTAGTATCCATTTCTTTTGGTTTAAGAAGGGCATTTATGATGTATATATTATCTTCTAGTATTTTACTTTGGTGTTTTATCACAATATCTTTTACACCTTTGTCTTTCTTTAATTTTCTGATTAACTTTATAAGTTCTATAATATCTTCCATATCACTGAAGTCTTTAAATTCATAGTCTTTATTATATACTGGATATTTTGACAACATAATAGACTCTTCAGTATTTGGTAATTTTGTATATATCTCTTCGGTAACAAATGGCATAAATGGATGAAGCATTTTTAAGATAGCTTTAAGTACTTCTGTTAGAACTGTTTTTGAAGTATTATTCATGTTTGCTTTAGAAAATTCAATATACCAGTCACAAAAATCATTCCAAATAAAGTTATATAAGGTACTTCCCACAATGTTAAATTCATATTTATCCATGTGTTCTGTAACTTCTTTAATAGTATTATTTAGTTTAGTAAGTATCCATCTATCAGCAAGAGTTAGGTCATCTAATGTATACTGCATATCTTCTATATTCATAAGTACATATCTAGAAGCGTTCCATAGTTTATTGATAAAGTTCCATGTTGATTTAATTTTATCCATATCAAATTTTAAATCAGTACCTGCAGCACAATCCGTGGTTAAATAATATCTTAAGGCATCAGCACCATATTCTTCGATAACATCCATAGGGTCAATACCGTTACCTAAAGATTTACTCATTTTTCTGCCATCTTTAGCTCTGATAAGACCATGTATTACACAATCTTTGAATGGCCTTTGACCAGTAAATTCCAAACCTTGAAAAGTCATTCTATTAACCCAAAATGGAATGATATCGTAACCTGTAACTAAAACATTATTTGGATAATATCTTTTAAGCATCTCAGTATCCTCTGGCCATCCCATAGTACTAAAAGGCCATAATGCTGATGAAAACCAAGTATCTAGCACATCTTCGTCTTGTGTCCACCCTTCTTCGCTAGGGGCTTCCATACCAACATATACTTTATCATCTTTATACCAAGCAGGTATTTGGTGTCCCCACCATAGTTGTCTTGATATACACCAGTCGTAGGTTATTTCCATCCAATGTGTCATAGTTTTTTCGTATCTTTCTGGTACAAAATTTACTTTTTTCTCTTTATTCTTTTGATTTTCTAGCACTCTATCTGCGAGAGGTCGCATTTTAACAAACCACTGTTTTGACAGATATGGTTCTACTATAGCTTTACTTCGTTCAGAGTGTCCAACTGAATGAATTATTTCTTCTATGTTTATTAATAAACCCAATTCTTTTAAATCTTTAACTAAGGCCTCACGGCATTCAAATCTATTTAAGCCTTGGTATTTACCGCATTTTTCGTTCATGGTAGCGTCTTTGTTCATTATG
Source organism: uncultured Bacilli bacterium (assembly GCA_934129885.1). GTDB lineage: Bacteria > Bacillota_I > Bacilli_A > RF39 > UBA660 > Coprosoma. Next base: position 20,865 of record CAKOWU010000009.1, read on the forward strand.
ATTATTTTTTCTAAATTATGTCTTTTGCCCACTAAAAAATCATTAGGATCATGAGCGGGAGTTATTTTAACTACACCTGTGCCTTTTTCGATATCGGCATGCTCGTCGGCAATTACTGGTATTTTTTTATTTAAAATCGGCAATATAACGTTTTTACCAATATATTTTTTATATCTTTCATCTTCGGGGTTTACGGCAACAGCAGTATCACCAAATAGCGTTTCTGGTCTTGTAGTTGCAACATCTAAGTATTCATCTGTACCATCTATATAATATTTCAAGTGATAAAAGGCACCTTTTTCGTCACTATAAATTACTTCTTCATTAGAAAGAGCAGTCATCTGAACAGGATCCCAGTTAATAATACGTTCCCCTCTATAAATCAAATTTTTATTATAAAGTTCTACAAAAACATGTCTTACAGCTTTTGAAAGGCCTTCATCAAGGGTAAATCTTTCTTTAGTGTAGTCTAGAGCAAGCCCCAATTTAGCCCACTGATTATGGATATTTTCAGCGTACTCATCTTTCCAACTCCAAGCAGCCTTTAGCCAATCTTTTCTATTCATCTCTCTAGGATTTATACCATTATCCCTAAGCCTTTTATCTACTTTAGCTTGAGTTGCAATTCCGGCGTGATCCATTCCTGGAATCCAAATGGCATCATAACCCTCTAATTTTTTAAATCTAATCATGATATCTTGAATGGTTGTATCCCATGCATGGCCTAAATGTAGTTTGCCAGTTATGTTTGGAGGTGGTATTACAATGGCATATGGCTTTAGTTTTGTGTCTCCTCCTATAAAGTATCCTTTTTCTCTCCAGCTATCGTATTTACCATTTTCTACTTTTATATGATTATATTTTTTTTCTAGCATTTATATCATCCTCTCTATATAGTCATTTATTTTATCAAAATAATATTTATATTTTTGTTTATTTTTTAATCTTTCATATAGTTTATTAACTAAATCATAATCTTTTAAGTGTTTAAATGAATATTTAAAGTTTAAATCATAAACCAAAGATAATATTTGAATTAAGTGGTCATCATCTGTTTTTACATTTTCATAATTTACTAAAGTTTCTTTATCAAAATCATCTTTTACTTTATCTGTTATATCTTTATCAGTTTCATTTATATCGTGTATAGCGTTAGACCAAATATAAAGAATATCTAATTTATCAGCATCTCTTAAAATTCTGCATAATTTAGCATTATGATCTGACAGAACTTCTGGTACATTTAGCTTATTATGATATTTAATGGCATCAAAGATTTCGTCAAAGTCTTTAACGTTTGGCCAAAATTTTAATATTTCATTGTTTATAAAAAGCCTTTCGACAGCAAAGTCACCGTGATCTACAGACTTTAAATCATTAAATGTATGATATTCACTCCATTGATAAAATCTGCCATAATCATGAAGTAAACCTATTATTTTGGATAATGCGACGTCTTCACTACTTAAGTTTTCAGATTTAGCAATTAGAGCACATAAATCTTTGACTCTTAAACAATGATAATATTTAAGTAAAATACTTTTTTCATTTAAATCAAATTGTTCTACATATTTTCTAAATTCTTCTTCCATTTTATTCCTCCATATATACAAAGACCCACATCCATATAAGGACGTGAGTCTACGTGGTACCACCTTAATTTATAAGTATTAATACTTACCTTAATGTATTTAACGCATACGTACGTAATACCCTACTCTAGTTCAGATATTAGGCTCCAAAGTTACATATAGTAAATTTATTATTAGTTTACACCAGCCACTAATTCTCTTATAAATAAATGTTTACTATACCTCTTTTTCCTTGCTTTTAACAATCTAATAATATCATTTTTAAATGCACGTGTCAATCCTTTATAACTTTTGTAAAAGGACGTAAGGCAACAATTCACACTCTAAATAAATATCATACAAAAGAAACAATCAATTTTTTAATATAAAACAACTGTAAGTATAACCTTTGTGGCCTTTTTTACTATAATGAAATTCATTATATTTTGGTGTAATCAGAAACCCAAAAATAGATTAATTTTCTAAGAAAGTATCACAAGAAGGAGTATCTTCTTCCTCTACATATTCATAAATATATCTTTTAGTATAATTGTCGGTATTACCTTTTACTCCATAATCGTAAGATACTTTTACAACGCCAGTAAGTTCTTTGTTATCATTTGTAGGGTCAACTAAATCTTGATTACTAGTTAAATAACCACTATGTTTTAAAAATTTTATGGTAAGGCATATATTATCTATTTTATCATCACCAGTTAATTCATCATCTTTTAGAGCATTTAACTTTTGAATATAGATATCATCGTCTTCAGCATCTACCATAAACCTTTTAGCCGCATCGACAATTACCCTTTTATTTTCTTTCAAAGTTTTTTCTCTAGCAGTATTAACCGAACTTTGGACAGCAGGAAATGCAATAGATGCGATTACTGCGAGTAAAACAATAACACCTAATAATTCGATTAATGTAAAACCTTTTTTATTCATATATATCACAACTTTCATTAGTTAAAGAAATCTATTAAATTATAATTTATATTCTTGGCATTTTCAGTATTGTAATAGGTTATTTTTTTAGAATTACCATTTTTAATTTCTATTCTATGCTCACTGGTAGTTACAACAATAGTACTTCCTAATTTAATATTAAGTAAGTTATTATTATTTTTAATATTATAATTGTCTTTACTTATTTTAGTTATTTCTAGATTATCAAATTCTATTTTTAACATATCATGATAAAGAGAACTTGTATAAATGGTAATTTTATTTGGAATATTCATGATATTAGTTTGGATACTACTTTTCGCAACATCTTTTGTCATATTATTTACTTTACTGTATGCATTTACAAATGTATTGTCAGAAATAAGTTCATTTTTGAAACTTTCTTTGAAGTTGTCATCAATATTTAAAGATACTATATAAACATTCATGGTTTTACCATTTATTACGGTGTTAGATTTACTACCATAAACTTTTTTATCTTTCATAGTTTTTATGAAATCATTTTTAAAACTTTTTAAACAGGTAAGAATTTCTGTATTATTGCTAGAGAGACGATATTTATCTTCACCTATAAAATATAGTTGGCCCGCTTCTTTTAGATACATTTTATTATGCTTTATATATAATGATTTATTATTGTTCGCGATATGCACTACAGCTTTTTTATTATCTTTAATATATAAAATCTTATTACTATCATAATTTATATTTAAAGATGTAACGTTATCATCGCCGATATTTTTGATTACTGATTTATAAATAAAATTAACATTATTTATAAAGATATTCTTAGGATTATTATTTAAGAAGAAATAAATGCATCCTGTAAATATAATAACAATTATTACTATAGATAGTACTAACGTCTTTTTATTGATTCCACCATTATTTTTATATTTAGCCTGTTTAAAAGCATTTTTTACATCGTTAGTAATTTCATTCTTTTCATTCTGATTAAGTATGTTTTTATCCATAATAGTCACCTATTTCCTAATACCATAATATCAAAGAAAAGACTATTTTTCAAATATTTTAATCATTTTATTACCATATTTTTTTTCTTTAATAAGTTTATAATTTGATATTGGTTCTTCTACTTCATATTCACACACAAGCAAGCCACCATCTTCTAAAATATTATTTTGCTCAATTATTTGAATAGCTTTATTAAGTTGTTTTGTTTTATATGGTGGGTCTAAAAAGATAATATCAAATTTGTCTTCAGTCATTTTTAAATATTTTTTATAATCTATAAATAAAATATTGATATTATCAGTTAAAGAAGACATATTACTTTTAAGAGTTTTTATAGCTTCCTTGTTATTATCTATAAACACACACAAACAGGCATTATTGCTTAAAGCCTCAATGCCAAGTGCCCCACTGCCAGCAAATAAATCTAAACATTTACTGCCTGTTAATTTATTTTGAATCATGGCGAATAAAGATTCTTTTACCCTATCCATAGTAGGTCTTGTGCCATCTATATCAAATCCATCTAATTTTTTACCTTTGTATTTACCACTTATAACTCGCATAATATCACTCCAAGCTAATTCTATCATATTTCGCTCATTGTACCAAGTATTTTAGTGGCCATTTCGATAGTATTTAATGTCTTCTCAAATCTATCTACTTTAGTTAATTTATAAAAAGCCTTGACTTCATCTTCAAAATTTTTAAAGGAACTAGAATTTCTATTTAAATATTTATACCAGTAAGAATGTGATCTTAAGTATTTTAAATAATAATCATTTTGTTTTAGTTTATATTGAATATCTACAGTCATTAATCTTCAAAGTGTTTATATAAGGGTCTAGGTTTACTGATAGTGGCAGTATTTTTTTTTGACGGACTCATATCTTGCAGTAACCCTAAAACTCTTTGAACACTATTTACTCCCTCCTGTAGGTTATCTAAATCAATACTTTTTATAAAATTCATAATATCAAATGAGGTACTTTCAGTCGCAACAGTGGCAGCTGCACCAGTAGCATTTACTTTTAGATAATCTTTCCATGCTTCTGAACTCTCACCATATATATCATATATTTCATAAAATTTTTGCCAAGTCATTTCGCCATCTTTTATATAGTTAAGCAATGCTGGATTTTTTTTTACAAAATCTTTAAATTTTTCCTTTGTATTCATCTAATCACCTATATCACTATATTCAAAAAACAAAAATATAATTACAAAAAAACTCAATTTCCTGAGTTCTTAAGATAATTTATCGATAACTTGTTTAGATACTTCATTAACTTTGTTTTTAATGGCATTCGCAGATTTTTCTATAACAGGAGTTCCTTTGTCAATTGCGTATTCCACTAATTCTTCTGCTTTTTCTTTTAACACTTTTGATTGTTTTTTTGCTTCTGCTAAAACAGTTTCTTTATCAAGTGTTTCTAATTCTTCTTTAATTTCTACAATTTTAGCCTCTACAGCTTCTTTTACATCCTCTGAGTCAATGCTTTTAACTTTGACCATTAAATCATCAAACATTTTTTTTAAATCAGCTCTAGTTTCTTCTCCTTTTTTTGGCGCAAAAAGTAAACCTAAAGCCGCACCTATTCCAGCACCCAGTGCAAATTTCCCTAAACCTTTTTTACTCATCTTTTTTTTCCCTCTTTCTATTAAATAATCTTTCAATGCCACTTGTGATAAACGAAACGATTGTATCATTCATTTGAACTACGGTATCAGTGGCAGTATCTATTATATTAAATACGCCATTTAATTTTGACGATTTTATACTTATATCATCAATTATTTGATCTACTTTCTTCATGACTTTTATAGTTCTATAAGCAATAACAATAAGCATAACAACCAATATGATTAATGACATATATAAAATCATAAGCATAAAAGCGTTAACATCAATCATTATTTATCTCCTTTCTGATACATAGAATCAATCATATTAAATAATTCCTCATCACTAATTTTTCTAGGCTTTTCACTTTTTTCTTTTTTAGCATCATTTTTCATAAAATTATCAATTTTTTCTAAAGAACGGGTTCTATGTTGTCTTGTCCTTGTAGTTACTTCTTCTGTTTTATCTTCAGGCTTAATGTCTACAGTTTCATCGGTAATAGACGCTTTAAGTACATCGTCTTTTGCTAAATCATTTTCATAAATACCATCATCTTTACCAAATAAAGTAGTCTCAATATCATCTTCTAAAGTACCATAAGCCTTATTTCTAATCTCGTCAACAGTTGCCTCTCTAGAATTATACTGACTAACAGGTCTTGTTTTTACTTCTTCCTTTTGATAATTTTTATCTAAAATACCATATACTGGAGATATAATCGGAGATGGTTTAAAGACTCTTTTTTCCTCTTTAATTGGATTATAAACTTCTTTTGATTCTTTATAAGTTTCTTTATAAACGTTCTTCTTTCTTTCTTCCCTTTTCTTACTTTTTTTATCTAAAGTACTAAAATCATCATCGTCAAAAAAAGGAAAATTATTATCACTTTTTATCGGAAAGTCATCACTAGTATCATTAAAAGACATAGCCTTATCTTCTTCAAAATTCATACTATAAGTAGACTCAAGTTCCTTTTTCTCCTCTTTTTTTACCTCTTCTTTTTTCTCGCCAGGAGAAGGTATTTCTACTTTTATAACCTCTTTTTTTATTGGCTCCTCGATTTCTTCTTCTATTTCTTCTGTAAATAAATTCTTAACTTTATCAAATAATCCCATATAAATAAACACCTCTATCTCTCTTCATAGCCTAAAAAACTATCCGTTTCTCTCTTTGATGTAAATTCTTCATACTTCTTCTCGCTTGAAGATTCATCACTCATTGTATATTTTACAACATCTTTGTTGTATTTTATTGTCGATAAAATGTATGAGGAATTAAGTATAACATTTGCCATTTCTTCTTTGCTTGTTAACGCCTCTACTTTAGCATAATTATAAACAAATTCCACTAAATATTCATTATTACCTTTTTCAGTTATTTCTAAATATCCAACTGATTTTCCATTTTTTATTTGTTTTGAATAATATTTTGAATTATCTGTTTTGTATTTCAAACTATTTTTATAGTAATATTCTATCTTGTCTAGATATAAATAATAATATACACCATTTGAGTAAAGTTTATCGTTAGAACCATTACTATCTATGTAACTAACGCCTCTTGGAACATAGTATTTACATCCAATACTCATGTGGTTATATAATTTATTATTTTTAGACAATACCACATCAATAATATTATCTATACTAGCAGTATCAATTCTAACAGCTGTACATCCTACAAGTAAAAATATTACCAAAAACAATACAATACATTTCTTTTTCATGTATTCACCAACTCCGGCTATTTAAATTATAGCAGACTTTACGCTAAAATTATAGTTTTTTTGTCTAGTTTCTGTAAAAAAATGTCTATTTCACAACTTTAATCATGTAAATAGGATAACCCTTTGATACAAATTTTTCTTCATACTCAGTCATTACATTAAAACGATTTTCATCTTCATGAAGATTTAATGATATCTCATCTATTTTATAGCCATAATTTGTAAAAGCTATAACTGAATACTCAAATAGTTTTCTATTATCAGTTTTTTGAATAATATTTTTTTTATCTTTAAAGATACTATCATATCTTTTTAAAAATCTATCACTAGTAAGTCGTCTATGTTCATGCCTATTTTTAGGCCATGGATCTGAAAAATTTAAATAGATGGTATCTACTTCTTCATCAAATATATTTTGAATATCCGTCGCATCAGTTCTTATAAGTTTTAAATTGTTAATTTCTATATCCGATAATTTTTGTACTGCCCGAAGTAATACACTGTCATACATCTCAATACCAATAAAATTAATATCCGGATGCTGCCTAGCCATGCCAATAATAAAATTGCCTTTTCCCATACCAATTTCTATATGTATAGGATTATCATTTCCAAAAACTGATTTATAATTTCCTTTAAATTTTTCTGGATTGGTTATTACATAAGGCGACTGTTTAATTTTTTCTTCTGCACCTTTTATATGTTTTAATCTCATATATCATATACCTTTCATCACTAATTATCATAACCATTTTATCAAACTATTTAGGTAAAGTCTATGAATATCTTTAAATTGTGTAAACAAAACAAATGCTTGCAATATTTACTTTAAAATTTTTATAACTTTTCTATTATACAAAAAAATCACCATATATATTTGATGACTTTTTATATTCTATATAGTCGCTAGTATATTGGTCGGCACCTCAACTCAAAATGCAATTTATGTTAAACTAATCTGAAAAAGTAGTTTACAAGTGTATGTGCAAACCACATCGAGGAAAAAAACAAGAAACAAACACAAACATGCTTAAAAATAAACTTTATATAAACACTATTGTTAAGCACCCTGGTCTTAAATATTCTACAAAGTTCAAAATAATAGATGCATAAAATTTATAACCTTATTTCTTATATATGCTTTACTACTCCTAGAAACATTATAAACAAAAGTAGTAAATCAATTGCTATTATACGATTATTTATTTATTCTACCGATAGTATTTAAAGGAAAAGCACTAAAATTAGTACTACCAACTATACTGTTTTCACTTATTAAACCGATTATCCTACTATCAGTGGAATTGTTACGATTATCCCCCATTACAAAATAATAGCCTTTAGGAATTACATCATACCCTATTTCTTCTAGTTTAAAATCAATGGTTGGAGAATTAGTTTTAAAATTTTCCTTTACTACTTTGCCATCGATATATAACTTATTATTTTTATATTCTACGGTTTCTCCTGGAAGACCTATCACTCTTTTGATTAATTTATCATTTTTATATTTAAATACAACAACATCAAATCTACTATAAGATTTATCATATTTTTTTAGTACCAATATTTCTCCATCGCTTAAACTAGGATACATGGACTCCCCTTCTACCTTAACAGGCGTTACAATAAAGGTTCTAATAAGTACAACTACAAGGACTATGATAACATATGGTAACAACTCTTTTATATAATTTTTCTTTGGTTTTTCTTCCATATTTTCACCCCTTAAATAAAAATAAGACTTAAGCAGCCTTATTTTGTTTTTCTTTAATTTTCATTTGGCCTTTTATATTACGTAAGTAATTTAATTTAGCACGTCTTACCTTACCATGTCTAATAACTGTTACACCTTCAATTTTTGGTGAATTAACTGGGAAAGTTCTTTCAACTCCTACACCACCAGAAATTTTTCTAACAGTAAAGGTTTGACTAACACCACCAGATTGGATGCTCATTACTATACCTTCAAAGGCTTGAATTCTTTCACGTTTACCTTCTACAATTTTAACGTTTACTCTTACAGTATCTCCTACACGGAATTCAGGTAAATCTGTTCTTATTTGACTTTTAGTAATCTTGTCAATAATATTCATAGTATCTCTCCTTTGTCTATTCTATGATCATGACAATAAATATATTCAGCGGATCACGACATGGCTAATTATAGCACTTTTTTTAGGAAAATTCAACTATTTGTGATAAAATTATTTTGGGGTGATTCAAGTGAATTTTAAATACTCAGATACTAATAAAAGATATCATACTTTAGACTATTTTTACAAGCATAAATTTGGGTGCAAAGTATTTAAGGTTAGTTTAAATGCCGGCTTCACTTGCCCCAATATGGATGGCACGGTGGGGCACAAAGGATGCATATATTGTTCTAATTCCGGAAGCGGTGAATATGGGGGTAACCCAAAAGATGAGTTAACAGTTCAGTTTGAAAAAGTTAAAACTATGATGCATCAAAAATGGCCTAAAGCAAAATATATCGGCTACTTTCAAGCAAGAACTAATACTTATGCACCAGTAGAGGTTTTAAAGGAAAAATACGAAACTATTTTGAAGCTAGATAATGTTGTAGGACTATCAATTGCGACTAGACCTGACGCGATAAGTGATGAATGTCTTGATTATTTAGAAAAGCTTAATAAAAGGACCTTTTTAACTATTGAACTAGGATTACAGAGTATGCACGAGGTTACTAATAAACTTATCAATAGATGTCATAGTCTAAAGTGCTTTGATGAAATGGTTTCTAAGCTGAAAAAAAGAAATATTTTTGTTGTTGCTCATGTTATTAATGGACTACCTTATGAAAACAAAGAAATGATGCTAGAAACAGTAAAACATTTAAATGATATCAAAGTAGATGGCGTTAAAATACATATGCTTAGCGTTCTTAAAGGAACACTTTTGGAAAAGTTATATTTAGAAAAGCCATTTTCTTTACTTAGCATGGATGAGTATATTGACATAGTATGCGATGAACTTGAACTTTTAGATGAAAATATTGTTATCGAAAGACTTACTGGAGATCCTGATATAAACGATTTGGTAGCACCTTTATGGTTACCTAAAAAGATTAATGTTTTAAATGGTATTGATAAAGAAATGAAAAAACGTAATTCTTATCAAGGCAAAAAATTAAAAAAGGAGTTGATATAAATGTATTATGATATTTGTGTTTTTGGGGGTTGTTCTTTAGATAAAATGTTTTATCAAAAAATAGAGGGTACTTACCCTGAAACCCCAGATTTAATTGTTTATGGTGGCAAAGGTGCGAACCAAGCAGTTGCAGCGGCACGCGCCGGGGCAAAGACTACAATTATCTCTAAAATAGGTAAAGATGAGATAGGCTTAAAGATAATTGATAACTTTAAATATAATAATGTTGATACTTCAAACATTGAAATGATACAAGATTTAGAAAATGATTACTCAAATATTTACATTAATGTTAGAGACAAGGACAATGATATTCAAAGATTTGGAAAGGCAATTAATAGTTTTGATAAAGATATGATTAAAAATCATGAAGAGGTTCTACTGAATTCAACTATTGTAGTAGCGCAGTTAAAATGCCCTATTGAAGTTACAGAAGAATTAATTAATTTCTGTCACACTAATCATAAGTTTTTGATTTTAACGCCTTGTAGGCCTCAAAAATTATCAGGAAGGACAGATTTGATAGATAAGATTGATATCATTACTTGTAACAAAACTGAATGTGAAACGATTTTTGAAACTGACAATATTGATGAGTGCATAAAGAAATACCCTAACAAACTTATTGTAACGCTTGGGGACGCGGGGTTAAAATATTATGACGGCACAAAGATTATTCACATGAAAGCCTTAAATGTAACTGTCGCAGATACGACGGGCGCTGGTGATACATTAAATGGTAATTTAGCATATTTATTGTCTCAAGGAATGAAGTTAAAATATGCACTTAGAAGAGCCATGTATGCTTCATCTTATAAAATCCAAAAGAAAACCGCACAAAATGGTATGCCTTATAAAGAGGAGTTAGATAGTTTCATTACTAGATATCGTAATAAAAATTTTGAGTATGAGACAGAACTTAATTTTGCAATTTCTTTAGTAAAGCGTGCTTACTTTCAAATAAAATCTAAAACCGCATTAAATGTTCAAGTTAAGCCTGATAATACGCTTGTAACAACGGCTGATCTTAATACTGAAAAATATCTACTTAAACAAATATCTCAAAAGTTTCCTAATGATAATTTTTTGACTGAAGAAACTTATCCAAACAATGAACTTACAGATAGAACATGGATTATTGATCCTATTGACGGCACTAGTCACTATATAAATAATTCGTTATTTTGGGGAATGCAATTAGCGTTTTACGATAAAGGTAAAACTAAATTTTCCATTATTTATTTACCAAAATTAAAACAATTTTATTATGCTTTTGAAAATCATGGTACATATTTAAATAACAATAAAATTATAACTTCACATAATAACAAAAGTTTAAATCAGTGTATTATTGAGTTTGGAGGTTCTATATATAAGGAATTTGATGAAAAAAAATTTTACTTTAAAAAATTGGTTAAATCAGATTATATAATTCCCGCTAATATAATGCATATCAATTCAAGTGCTATATCATATACTAATTTAATTTCTAGAAAGACAGATGCGCTTATTACATCTACTAAAAAATTATGGGATATTATGCCTGGCGAATTTCTCCTTGAAGAAGCTGGAATAAAAAAATATTCTATGGACTTTGATGAAAAATTAAATTTATTTACTAACAACAAAGATATTTTGGATTTACTATTACCTAATGATAAATAAACATGTAATACAAAAAAGTAGAATAACATCTACTTTTTTCGTTTACAACTTAATTTCTCTTTTTTTAAAACGTTTTGATACTTTAACCAGTCTATTTTTATATTTTGATATTCTAGTTCTTTATCAGTCATCTTTAAAACGTCTAAATAATAAACTATTATGTATTTTTTATCAGTATCTTCTTTTATACTAACCTTTATAGCGTCTGAAATTAAGTCATTATTATAATCTTTTGCCGACTGTTTTATACTTTTTAAAGTATCCCTGCCATTTTCATTTTTAGCCGTAAAAGTTCTTGTAATAACCACATTAGTTACTTCATCATGATTATTATAAGTAACCTCCTTTTCTATTTTATCAGTAGTATCAGTAGTTTTAATAACATCACTACATTCCCATGTAAAATATTCATTCTGAACAGAACATCCAGAAGTAATTAAAAGAATAACAAATGGTAATAATAACTTTTTCATTAAGCCTCCCTAGGGTCTAGTAATGATAATGAAACTTTATTTTTATCAAGGTCTATTTCATCAACATAGCAACTTACGATATCCCCTACTTTAACAACTTCGTTTGGATCTTTTATAAACTCTTTTGTTAATTTAGAGATATGTGCAAGAGCATCATTATGTAATCCAATATCGATAAAGGCTCCAAATGGAACAACATTTCTAATGGTACCTTCTAGCTTCATACCTAGTTTTAAATCTTTAATATCTAAAATATCACTTTTTAAAATTGGACCTTCTATTTTATCTCTAGGATCTCTATTAGGCTTTTCTAACGCTTCTATGACATCTTCCAAAGTATATTTATCGGTATTTAATATAGATACATATTCATCTATATTAATGTTTTTTAGTTTTTCCTGCAAAGTAGGAGTTCCGATTTGTTCTTCCTTTAAGTTTAAAACTCCTAATAATTTTTTAGCAATACCATAACTTTCTGGGTGGATAGATGTCGTATCTAGGATATTATCACCTTCAGTTATTCTAAGGAAACCTATTGCTTGCTCATAGGCTTTATCACTAAGTATTTTCTTTTTCTTTATCTCTTCTCTAGTTTTTATCTTACCCGTTTCTCCACGATAATTTATTATTTTATCAATATTTCTTTTAGTTAAACCAGATACATACTTAAGTAAAGAAGATGATGCGGTGTTTACGTTTACACCTACACTATTAACAGCTTTGGTTACAACAAAACTTAATTCTTCCTTTAATTTTTTAGCTGGAAGATCGTGCTGGTAAGAACCGACGCCCATACCCTCTGGTGGTATTTTAACAAGTTCTGATAGTGGATCTTGTAATCTCCTACCAATACTCACAGCACTTCTTTCATTTGGTGATAGGCTTGGAAACTCTTCAATAGCAACTTTTTCGGTTGAATAAATAGAGGCTCCGGCTTCTGATACCATGGCATATCTACAATCAAGATTATTATCTTTAATAAGATCTGCGATTAATTTTTCGCTTTCCCTTGAAGCCGTACCATTTCCAATAGCAACTATATTTACTCTGTATTTTTTGATAAGTTCTACTAACTGTTTTTTTATTTCATCAAGATGGTTTTTATGAGTAAATGGATTTATTATTAATGACTTTAAATATTTACCTGTTTTGTCTATTACTGCGAGTTTACAACCATTAGTATATCCTGGATCAAAGCCTAATACAACATTATCTTTCATAGGCCTTTGCATAAGTAAATTTTCTAAATTTATACTAAAATTATTTATTGAATCATCTTCAGCAGCAATAGTCAAATCACTTCTAATTTCTCTTTCCACTGACGGAAATATAAGCCTTTTAAAACTATCTTTAATAGCACCTTCTATAATATAGTTAAGTGGTGCATTTTTTTTGATAACTCTTTTATTTAGATATTCTAATATTTTATCTTTATCCACTTCTATGGAAACGGTTATTACTTTCTCGTCTTCAGCTCTATTAATTGCCATTATTCTATGGCTTTTGGCATATTTAACTCTTTCAGAAAAATCATAATACATTTCATATACTTTATTTTCGTCTACTGCATCTTTCTTCTTTTTAGTAGATATCATACCTGTATTATAGACAAAACTTCTTATCCATTTACGGTAATAAGCGTTATCGCTTATCCACTCAGCAATAATATAACTAGCACCTTCTATAGCCTTTTCTATACTAGGTACATTTTCATTGATATATGGTTTTACTAAGTCATTTATATCTTTAGTAGTATAAGCCATAATTTGTTTAGCGAGAGGTTCCAATCCATTTTTAATGGCCTCGGTAGCTTTTGTTTTTTTCTTTTCTTTATATGGCCTATATAAGTCTTCTACTTCAACCAGCTTTTTGGCCTCTAGAATTTGTTTTTTTAGTTCATCTGTGAGCAAACCTTTTTCATCTATCAATCTTATAACATCTTCTTTTCTTTTTAAAAGATTTACTTCATACACATAAACTTCATTTATGTGTTTTATAGCCTCTTCATCTAAACCTTTTGTAGCCTCTTTTCTATATCTTGCAATAAAAGGAATGGTATTACCATCTTCTAGAAGTTTTAGTGTAGCCTCAGCCTGACTTAATTCTATATTTAAATCTTTACTTATATTTTCTAATATGTCTTTATTCATCTTGTTACCTCTTTTCTATTTTTAGTATAACATATTTTAGAGCATTTATATTAATGTTTTTTGCTTTTTGATGAAGCCTTTACAATAACATTAGTTCCAAATTTATTTTTAATTTCTCTCAGGGTATCATCTAGTTTTTTTTCTTCTAAAAAGTTATTATTATCATCAAATATTGATGTTTGAAAATATACTTCATCTGTTAGGCTATCTAAAGCAAGAGACACCAACCTAATTTTTTCATCACGCCAAAGTTCTTTAGCTAGCTTTCTGGCACTTTCATATATTTTATTTGCACTATTGGTGGGATTATCTAATTTCATTTGATGAGAATATGTTTTAAAGGTAGAATTTTTAAGAGATACTCTAACTACCCTAGCATATCTTTTTTCTTTTTTTAAAGAAGCCGATAAATTTTCACTAATGCCTTTTAATATTTCATATACCTCCTCTACATGAATTAAATTTTTAGTAGTTGTTACAGAGTTACTGAATCCTTTTCTAAGGCCTCTTTCTTCTACTTTAGAGTTATCTATTCCATTTGCGTACTCTACCATTTTATAGGCACTATTTTTAAAATCTGGATATAAAGTATCTGGATCCGTAATACTTAAATCATATATGGTATTTATATTTAAACTTCTTAGTTTGGCGGCTGTTTTCTTACCGATAAAAAATAAATCTTCTATGGGAAGTGGTTTCATTTTTCTATCTATTTCATAGTTAAATAAGGTATGAACTCTATTTGGTTTTTCAAAATCAGAGGCCATTTTGGCACACAATTTACTATTGGCAACCCCGATATTTACAGTAAAGCCAAGTTTTCTTTCTATTTCATTTTTTAGTTTGTAGGCAAACTTTAAAGGATCGCCATATATATTTTGGTAAGCAGTATAGTCTAGAAAACACTCATCAATACTAAATTTTTCTGTGGTAGGAACATAACTTTCTATAAGACTAAACATTTTATGACTCATATATTTATACCATTTAAAATGAGGCGGATATACTTTTAAACTAGGACATTTTTTTCTAGCCATAAAGATAGGCTCAGCAGTTTTGACTCCTAGTTTTTTTATGGGAGTTGATTTAGCCAAGACGATACCATGTCTTTTTTCTTTTTCGTTACCAATTACAGCATATGTCTTTCTAATATCCACCTTTTCGCCATGTCTCAAAAGATCAATTGCAGTCCATGAAAGGAAGGCATTATTAACATCTATATGCATAATTATTCTTTCCATAGTATCACCCTCTTTATATATAACATACGTTTGATGGCGTGGTCAACTATTTTGGCGAAAAAAATATATTTTTATAACATTTATAGGTTTTTGTATAGTTAAACCAAAAGACTTTAGGGTATTACTCTAAAGCCTTTTTTATTATTCTTTATTTTTTATGTTTTTTCTGATAGCCTCTATAAATTCCAAAAGCGTAAGCGTTTCAGTATTGTCAGTTCCATATCTACGAACAGTTACCTTATTTTCTTCTTTTTCTTTGTCGCCTATTACTAATGCATAAGGTATTTTTTTAGTAACGCTCTCTCTAATTTTGTATCCTAGTTTTTCATCCCTATCATCAATTTTAACTCTAATACTTTCATCCTGCAACATTTCTAGTATATGCCTACAGTAATCAAGATGATATTCATTATTTACAGGGATAATGTTTACCTGTACTGGAGATAACCATACCGGAAGGACACCTTTAGTCTCTTCTAATAAATATGCGATAAATCTATCTAATGACCCTAGTATTGCTCTATGAATAACGACTGGAGTTTGTTTTTCACCATTTTTATCTATGTATGTTAGATCAAATTTTTTAGGCAAGCAGAAGTCTAGCTGACACGTTGACAAGGTTACCTCACCTCCTACCGCAGGTGATACTTGAACATCTAATTTTGGACCATAGAATGCGGCCTCGCCTATTTGCTCAGTATAATTTATACCTATTTCATTTAAAACATCTCTAAGCATGTTTTCGGCTTTATCCCACATTTCATCGTCTTGGAAATATTTTTCTTTATCGTTTTTATCTCTAAGCGATAATTCAAATCTATAATCTTTTATATTAAAATCTTTATAAACATCTAGTATTAGATCTACTACTTCTTTGAAGATATCTTTTACTTGCTCTAGAGTTACGAATAGATGAGCATCATTTTGACAGAAATGTCTAGCTCTTTCGATACCTTTTAGGGAACCTGAAGATTCATATCTAAAATCTGGAGCGATTTCTCCTATTTTAATTGGTAGGTCTTTATATGAATGTAGTTCGTGTTTATATATCATCATGTGATGAGGACAATTCATTGGTCTTAAGACATATGATTCATCATCTAATTCCATAACTGGGAACATATCATCTTTATAGTGATCCCAGTGGCCTGATGTTTTATATAATTCAGAGTTACCTAGACATGGAGTTTTTACATGCTTATAGCCTAATTTTATTTCTTTAGATTTGATATAATTTTCAAGACTACTATAAACTATATAGCCATTTGGCAAATACATGGGAAGACCTCTACCAACTAAATCATCAGTCATAAAAATACCAAGCTCTTTGCCAATTTTACGGTGATCACGCATTTTAGCTTCTTCTAAATACTCCAAATGTTTCTCTAATTCTTCTTTACTTTCAAAACATACACCATATACTCTTTGAAGAACTTTATTTTTAGAGTCACCTTTATAGTAAGCACCCGACACTTTAAGTAATTTAAAGTTTTTAAGAGCTTTGGTGCTTTTTACATGCGGGCCACGGCATAAATCAATAAAATCATCTTGTTTATAAGCCGTAATTGTCTCGTCATCTGGAATACCATTTATAAGTTCAATTTTATAAGGATTATCTTTAAAAGTTTCTAGGGCTTCTTCTTTAGTTAATTCTATTCTTTTTATAAGTTTATCTGATTTAGCAATCTTTTTCATTTCCTTTGATATTTTTTCTAAGGCTTCATCATTTATTTTTTCGTCTAGATCGATATCATAATAGAAACCTTCTTTTACTGCTGGTCCTACCCAGAAAAGGGCTTTTGGGTATAAGTGTTTTATTGCGTGAGCCATTAGGTGGGCACAACTATGGTTTAAGGTATTTAGTGTTTCGTTTTCTTTAATATTAATCATTTATATTCCTCCTATATACTTTGGTTTTATAAAATATGTCTTCTTCGAATAAATCGTCTAAAGACTTACGTAAGGGGTTTTTATATGGGGCAACGTTATTATTTCTATCTAATACATAAATTATGTCTCCGGTAATTAATTCTTCTTCTGTGACACTACCGAAAGAGACTGTGATAAGAGGCAGGAAGTCTTCTTTTAATTCTTTTAGTTCCCTATGAGTTCTTATGCATAGTTTATTCAGTAATGTTTCATTATAAATACCACAATAGTTTTCTAAAAATTTATGCATTGAGATAACTTCAATATCTTTTAGGTTTAATTTTTTCATATAAAAACTCCTTGAATAATCAAGGAGCGAAGGGTCGCGGTACCATCCTACTTTATAACTTAATTTATGGGTAACGGATCTACCGGGTAACTTTTTAATGTTCCAACTCCAAGGTAGTAATTAGTTAAGGTTATTTGTTTAGTTTGCACTATCCTAAACTCACTTTAAAATACTTCTTAACAATCATGTCCTCTTCTTTGTTTTTGTACTTTCATAATAGCACATTTTTTTTATTTATTCAAGAGGGTTTTTACTACATAATATATGTGGTAATTAAATTTAAAAAGTTTATGGTACATAAAAGGATTATACCGTTACTTAATTGCTGGTTACTGTGTAAAGACCGTTTTATACGAAAATCGAAAGACCAAGTACCTGATTATCCTGCGAGACTTTCGCTTTCGCTCGTCCCGCTCCTGCGTCCCTTTCAGGGACTTACCAATTGCTTCGTTTATATTTTATTTTATCCTACGGTATATGGACTATTTGAAGTCCCGTCTCCCTCAAGAGAGATATCAGAGGATAGATAAAGAACTGGGGCAGCGCCAGTATTGAGGTGAGCATTGTTGCTGCCGAGGTCGCCGCCACTGCGCACATTGAACACGTAGTAAGCGTTAGAGGTAGAGTAAGGCGCGAGCGTCCATGAAGAACTTTTTGCCGCAGGTCCTGCGAATATCCAGTTATGCGTAGCACTGTTACTATAACAAGATGATGTATTATAGTATGCATTTACACTATCACATGCGGAATTTGTACTTGCTTTTACATAATCACTTGGATTCATTAACCCTACTTTACCAAGCCACTTATATGTCTTCTCTTGTGTTATTGTATTGGCTAAACTTGTTTCATTATATTTTGTTACTCCTACATTAAACATATGTGATACTACTATATTTTGAACATTACTACTTAAACTATTATACCAATCATTATTTAAATATGTATTTAAATAAGCTTCTTTCTCCGGCAAATCTTTTAAAGTTCCACCTACAGTCCAAGGCATTTGGGTTACATTTTTTCCATTGGTATCAAGCGTTGTTGTTTTACTTCCCCATACTTTACAACCATACTCAGAACTACAATAATCTGTACTGATAGTAGAATACCTAGCATTTTGCGTATCAAATGCTTTACCACCTATACTACCATTCTTTATTACCTTAAGTGTGTTATCGCTTTCTACCGATATTATTCTATATGTATCTGTACCTAATGTAATATAGTTATTTGGGTTTGCTCCTCTATATACATATCTACCTGCTTCCGTAGAATCAGTATAGAGTCCGTCACCACTGGTAACTACTTTTGCTTTTAACATTTCTGCGGCAGTATCACCTGTAGGTCCTATTGGTATATCACTTGTACCATCACTTTGTGCAAAGTCTAAAGTAGCGGTTAGTGATGCATCTAGATTAGTAGGTTGTGAGGTAACACTATTACTATAAGTTACTTTTACTGATAAAGTAGTATAAGCCCCTTGTTTTAAGACATCACCCTCTTTTATACCACTTGTTTCAAATAATATCGCAGGATTATTATCTTTTTTTAGGGTTATTTTATTAAGTTTGGCGTCTAAACTACCTTTATTTTCTACCTTAATATTATAAGTTATAGAGTCTCCTGGAGACACTAAATTGGTACTAAAAGTCGCAGTTAGTTTTTCAAAGGTTGGCTGCTCTTTTACTGATGCACTACCTACTTTATTACTAGTAGTAATATCTGTTATCTCTACATCCCATGTAGTAGATATATTAGATGTACCAGATATCTTTAAATTACTTGCGAAAGCCGCATATCCTACGGCCATAATAACGACAACCGCAAGTAAACCTCCTATTATTAGATTTTTCTTTTGAAAATTAGATAAGTTTTTTATTTTTTTCATACAATGCTTTCTCCCTCTCACTGTTAACACATAATATACAGTTATACGTTAGTCATTGATGATATTTAACTATGTCCTAGCAACTCTATTATAATAATATCAATTATTAGGGAAAATGTAAATATTTTAACAACAAGTTTAATTTATGAATAGTTATTATATTATTTTAATATAAAAGAAATGACTTATCTATCATTTCTTAAGGTATTTTTTAAAACCATTTGTATAAGTAGTTTTCTCACTTTTCCATAAAGCCGCCGCATTATAGTCTTTTATAAACTCTCGGCCTTCTTTTTCATCTAATAAATATAAAACGTTTGCCAGCATATTTGCTTCATTTATATTATCCGCGACCACTACCACTAATTTACTTTTAGGAATAGTACTAGTCTTAGGATTCGCCATATAACTTTCCAAATTTGCACTATTACCTTTTATAGCGAGAGCTTTATTTTTTAAATAAACAACATCTACTAAAGATTTATCTTTATCTTGAATACTAACACTATATTTTTGATTATTAGGCTTAAAGCCTGTGATTACGTTACCATTTTCATTTATTATATAGTTTTCTATTCCCTCTTTTTTTAAATATTTAACTATCTTTTCTGTCGCATACGCTCCTAAAACAAGATCTAAATTTAAGGTATCCAAATTATTTTCTACATCATTTGTTTTTGTTTCAAAATGATAACTCTTATCACTTTTAATTTTTTGTGGTAAATCTTTACTAGTTATATCAATTAGCCCATCAGTTTTGGTGTAGATAAGCCTGCCATACTCTATTGCTTCATTAGTATTATCTTCGTAATTTTTATAAAGTTTATCTATTTTATCAAAAACATTACTTAAATCTTTATTACTATAAATTTCTATAAAAATGTTTTCATTACCACACTTAAACGACTTATATTGAAGTTTAACACTTGTTATATTCCTAAATATAAGAAAAATTATAAGTACTACAATTATAAATAAAACTATATAGTTTCTTTTATCTATTATCATCTTCATAAAATATTTATAAGTTCTTCCTTTTCTTTTTCACTAATAAAAGCATGATTTATAGCCATCTCATTCATTTTTTTAAAATCAACAATAGTAAAATTAAAAGTTTTATAAAGTTTTATATACTCATCAGTTATACTAACATTTGATACTGTCGAATTATCAGTATTAATAGATAGAGACATCTTATCATTATACATCTTCTTTACCGGATGCCTATTATAAGTACTTACAGCATCTGTTTGAATATTACTTGTAGGACAAAGTTCTAATAATATATTTTGTTTTATTAACCTATTATATGTATTTATATTTTCTATAGAATGAACTCCATGACCAATTCTTTTAGCACCAAATTCAAGAGCTTTATCTATTTCATTAAAGTCACCTGCTTCACCAGCGTGAATAGTAAACGGTATATTATGCTTTTTAGCCATTATAAAATATTTTTCATATAGATAAGTTGGATAATGTTTTTCATCACCCGCCAGATCTAAAGCACATACTCCTTTATGAATAAACTTTAATGCAACATTTAAAGTATCTTCATTATCTTTATCACTCGCACCACGCATTAAGCATAAAATTAAATTTGTTTTTATCTTTCTTGCTTTACCTAGTCCCTCTAGAACACTAGTTATAACCTCGTCATAAGATAATCCTTTTTTAGTATGAAACATAGGCGCAAATCTAATTTCTGCATAGATTACATTTTGTTTTTCTAATCTTTCTGCGAGATCTTCTGCGATAAGTGTTAGATTTTCTTTTGTCTGCATTAAACTAATTGGAAAATCAAATTTAGTCAAATACTCTGTTAAGTCAGCACATTTCTCTCTAGCAATCATTTTATTTTTTACTTCTTCTATAGATAAATTAGATAGTTTACTCGCCAGCTGCGGGCTTATAGAACCATCTAAATGTAGATGAAGTTCTACCTTAGGCATTTGTTTTATTTCTTCTATCATTATATCACCTCTACATTCGTATTAAAAATTTTTAAGTACGTCTATTAATCTAGTATTTTTGTAAATACTTTCTCTGCCTACTTTTTCATATTCTAATAATCCAGCCTCCACAAGTTAATTTAAATATATAAAGGCGGTTTGTCTACTGATTTTGCACATATCTGAAATACAATTAATTCTTATATATACTTCATAAAATAAAGAATTTAATAGTTCATCAGAATATATTTTAGAATGAATTAATGTCATTTTAATCAGTGGGTCGGTATCATCATAAAAATTATTAATATAATCTTCTAAATTCTTTAGTAAATCCCTAATCTCATTTTCTGTTTGAGGTGGGGTATAAATTATTTCACCTGTAATACTATCTACTAAATTGGTACCACAAGTTCTTCTTATACCTTATTTATTAGGTTCTATTAACTTCTGCAGGTGAACTAATATATTAGCCTGCCAAATGGCAGTTCTATAGTCTACAACTTCTTTAGCGGCATCATCTTCAAAACCACTTCCGGTTAATACTTTATAAATACCATCATGTGTTGTTACAATATTTTCAATAGCACTACTGTCCTTTGCTTCATTAATGGTTATTACATTTATTAGTACGTGCTGATTAAGAATTGAGCTAACAAAACCTTTTAATTCTGCGAGCAATCTAGACGCTTCGTTTAAGGCTTCAAAGATTTTAGAAGTTTTTAAATCATAATCTTAAAATGGTAATAACCTCATATTATCATCTCCTATATATAATATTACACTATTTTTAAATAAAATAAATAAATATGTTAAGATTTTTACGTTTTCTTAACATATTAAAAGAAACCAAAAACTGGTTTCGATTCATTGATATCTACTTTTGCAAATCTTTTTCTAGTAATTGTTCATATATTTCTTTTAATTTATATCCAATATTCTTTATATCACGTTCTTTGGCAAGCTTATATCCATTGTCTGTAAGAGAAGGCAAATCACCATTAATTATTCCTTTAATTTTCTCTTCAAATTCACTAACAGTTTTAGCCTTATAAACATTATAGCCATCAGTTAGCCAATCATCATAAATAGGAATATCACTAATAATTGTATTTGTTTTCATAGCAAGTGCCTCTAAAAGTACAATACCTTCTGTCTCTTCTTTAGTTGGAAAAATATATACATCACACCCTGCATAAGCATCTTTAAGTTCCTTGCTTTCTATATATCCAGGAAAATAAGCATTGCTAGATTTATTCTTTAACGCTTCTTTTACTTTTGGCTGTTGAAGCGATTCATATGGTTGTCCAAACCATATAAATTTATATTCAGGCATACGCTTTGCAAGTTCTAAAAATTCAAGAATACCTTTTCTCTCAATAAAAAGTCCAACAGACATAATTACTTTATCATTATCTTTAAAGTTATACTTTTCTCTAAATCTTTGTCTAGCATTTTCATCGGCCTTCCAAAAGTTTAAATCAATACCGTTTGACAAAGGAATTATTGGCTCTTTAAGTCCATATGATAAAAGTAATTTTTTAGAATATGGAGTTGGCGTAAGCAATAAATCAGCCTGACCATATAAACTTTTTATCCAAGTTTTAAATGCCGGAGCCAGTGCATTTGTAAACATAAAAGAATTTTTAAAATCTTCTTCTGTTGAATGTGCATGAAAAATTACTTTCTTTCCTTGTTTCTTAGCCTTTTTAGCTAACATAAGGGAATCTGGGAATATCGTATTAATATGTGCAATATCATAGTCATCCTTCGGATCTAAAGTATATGGTACTTTAGCAAGACTAAGTGCCCTCTCCTGATGTTGCATAGCCTTACCAACGCCTGATTTAGCAACTTCTATTTTACCTGTATATAATAAAATTTTCATAGATACCTCCTAGTTCATCTCTTTTATTAGTATAACATCTTTCCCTATTTTGTCAATTTGTTTCCAGTTAAATGTTGTAACCGAACTAGAAAATATAAAAAACCTTCTTTTTTGAACAGACACTTCTTCTATCTGACCATTATCATTTATCTTTATATCAATTATAGTTCCTATTTTTTTACCATCCGTTAAATTTATTATATCTTTTTCCTGAATTGACGAAAGCATCATAATACCACCTATAAAAGCATATTTTATAGCATTATATTTTATGATATTTTTTAAAATTTATCATATTATTTAGTATGAGAAACTTTAAAAACAATATATTCATAAAATCAGCCACCATTCTTATTATTGGCGGTTTTATTACTAAAATTATTAGTATGTTTATAAAAGTTGTTTTAGCACGAATGCTTGGTACTGAAGGTATGGGACTTTATATGCTTATATCCCCAACTTTTATGCTCCTTATGGCTATAAGTTCTTTAGGATTTCCTATTGCCATTAGTAAAATCGTTGCCGAAAACTCTAGAAATAATAAAAATTTAGTATTTAGTATCATCCCCATTTCTCTTTTTATTAATATAGTAATGATTATCTTTATGTTTTTCTCATCAGGCTACATAAGTACTAATCTTTTAGGCGACGAAAGATGTAGATTTGCACTTATATGTACAGGTTTCGTTCTCCCATTTATCAGTATCTCAAGTATTATTAGAGGTTACTTTTTTGGAAAACAAAAAATGATACCTCACGTTATTTCTAATATTACAGAAGACTTTATTAGATTAATATGTATGATTTTAGGTATCCCTATTTTTATTCAAAATGGTATAGAATATGCTGTTGCATTTGTTGTTCTTACCAATGTAGTAAGTGAAATAACATCTATACTAGTATTGTTTTTCTTTCTACCTAAAAACTTTAAAATATCTAAATCTGATTTAAAACCAAATAAAACAAATATAAAGGATGTCTTTGATATTGGAATGCCAGCGACATTAAGTAGAATTATTGGTACAATTGGATATTTCTTCGAGCCAATTATATTAACGTATTTTTTAATTAAAAACGGTTATTCAAATAATTATATTATTAATGAATATGGTATTATAAGTGGTTTCGTAATGCCACTTGTATTACTTCCATCATTTTTTACAATGGCTATCAGCCAGGCCCTAATCCCAAATATTAGTAAAGCATATTATCATAATAATAAAAAATATGTCGCTAGTAAAATAAAACTTTCTATTATCTTATCTTTACTTATAGGCCTACCCGCAACTATTATATTTATGTTATTTCCTA
This sequence comes from uncultured Bacilli bacterium, assembly GCA_934129885.1. Lineage (GTDB taxonomy): Bacteria > Bacillota_I > Bacilli_A > RF39 > UBA660 > Coprosoma. The sequence goes on from CAKOWU010000009.1 coordinate 45,684, forward strand.
GTATCCCAATGAACCTTATTTATAACACTTCTAAGGGAATAGATTATTTAATGATTTTAGCACCTATATGTTTATTTCACTATATCCAGTCTCCTCTAACCTCTTCACTGCAGGCAATGGGTAAAGCCAAAGAAGCCATGCATGGTACTTTAATAGGCACCATTTTTAGAACTATATCACTAATTATTTTATGTAACTTAAATATTGGTCTATGGGCTCTTATTTGGTCAAATGCCATTAATATTATATCCGTTACCCTACATCAATACAAGTGCGTTAAAAAAGCATTAAAATAGACTATATTGTAGCCTATTTTAATGTTGAAATATATAAGTTCCTAATAGAGTTATATTTGAGTCTAAGAAAAATGTTGGATTATAAGTAATATATACAGGAAATTCATTATATGTACAATCTACCATATTGGTTATTATTTACAGTTATATATTTATGACATAGCCTTTTTAGCAGCATTCATAACACTATTTCTTAATTCTTCACATTCAATTTTAAAGAAACTAAAAGAAAGCCGATTTTAGGCTTTCTAAAATTCGATTATTTATCAGTAGTCTTAGACTTTACCAACACCGCTTGATAAAGGTTCTTATTTTTCGAGTACTTTTTTAGTTGTAAGTACAACACCACTTAATGAGATTAAACCAATAAGTAAAATTAAAGGTAAATTTATATCGTTAGTTGATGGGTTTTTAACTGAATTGGTCGTGGTTTTATTTGTGTTTGCATTTGTAGTGGCATTAGTTGTGTTACTTACATCGGCATTATTATAACCAACAATTGCATATGTACTTAAATGAGTTGTAGTAAATACAATGTTACCATTTACAAGTTCAGCATTAAGAGTTTCTTTTATATTACCTTGTGCATCAAGATAAACAACCTTATATGCATCATATTTTTGCATACTTTTAGCAATTGCGATTGAAATAGTAAACTTTCCATTTTCCATTGGAACTACATTATTAGATGCATCAGAAACACTAATGTCATATACACTAATTAAAGTAGCGTCTTTAACTTTATTGTTGGTTTCGAAAGCTTTACTAACTTTTTTTTCAATGTTTGTTTTTTCATCTTTTGATTTTTCCGTCACTTTTAATTGATACTTATTATCTAATGGTTTTTCACTTTCAAAAATTACTTTCCCACTATTATCTTCAATAACTTTGTTTTCTACTACGTTGTACATTCCGTTTGTTTTATTTGCTTTATAGTTGCTTGCGACAAATTTTGTGATATCTTCTGTATTAAATGTACCACCAGTTGCTTGAACTATTACTTTTGCAAAATCCTCAGCAGAATTTCCTTGAGTATTATTTACATATATTGATTTCACGCCTGTAAAAGTACCACCTTTAATATTAACGTTTATTGGTAATTTTGTTGTATGTTGCACAACAGCAATACCTGCACCCATAGTTGTTTGTCCATTACCATTTGGTTTTGATGAAAGTTCTTTTGCAGTTGATGTAAAAGTACCACCATTTACATTAAGTTTCCCTGCTCTAACTTCAATTGGTTGTGCACCAGTCATAGTAACTCCATTTTCAATAGTTGTTGTACCATTACCTGCAAGGTATAATGCAACACCATTTTCACCAGTAACGTTTATGCTAGCACCATTTTTAATATTTACAATCGGAGCGTTATCGTTAGTAATTATTCCATTTATAGTAAACCCAACCTCTGTTGCGTTAATTTTACCTGCAAAATCAACTTCAACTCCGTAAGCATTTTTTACATCATAAAATATACCAAGTCCACAACTACCTTCCAATGTTACATCTTTATCAACAGTTAGTTTAGAAAAAACTCCATTTACGGCTGTTTCACTACCCCAAACGTTTACTGCGTTGTGGTCTAATTGTTTAATAGTTCCTTTACCAGTAATTATTAAATTACCACCATTTACTACGATAGTTCTGTTACTACCGCTTGCACTAATAGTATGTCCATTTAGATCAAGAGTAATATTTTTACCATCTTTGACCATAAGTGAACTACTGCCACCTTGGTGATCAGTTATATCCCCAGCAAGTTTAATAACATCACCAGTTATACTGTTTGCAAATGCATCAGTCAACTCAGCATCAGTTCCTGCGGTAATTTCTTTGGCAAACACACCTGGCATACAAAGAATAAATGATACCGCAAGAAAAACAAGTTTCTTTTTCATTTTTCTTTCTCCCTTCACTATATTTTGAATATAGGCAGAATATTTACAACTAACAAAATAAATTTTCCTACCCTCCAAAAGTATACAATAGTTTTGAAAAGAAATCAAGTAAGTGTTATAATGTTTTTGGTGAAAGATATGGAATCAAGAATAGAATATAGAAAATATAAAAAAAGAAAGAAAGTTTTTAAATTTTTTTACTTAAGTTTACTCCTGCTTTGTTTTGGAGTATTTTCATTTTGCTTATACAAGGTATTTGATTGGAATAAAGATAATGAGAACATAAAAAAAGTTAGTGATGATATAGATAAATACGTGGAAGAAAGAAAGGCAAATGGCGAAAATATAAATCCACCAAGTGACAAGGAAGATGATTATTTTAAGTACATTAAGATGGATATGCTTAGTGCTGATTTTGATGAGCTTTCAAAGATAAATTCTGATACAGTAGGTTTTATAAAAGTAAATGGTACTAATATAAATTATCCAGTAGTTCAAACTAGTGATAATGATTATTATTTAAATCACGCTTATGATAAGAGTAAAAATTCGGCTGGATGGGTTTTTGCAGATTACCGAAATAACATGAAAAATTTTGATAAAAATACTATTATATATGCTCACGGAAGACTTAATAATACGATGTTTGGCAGTCTTAAAGGTATTTTAAATAGTAAGTGGTATAACAATAAAGACAATTATATAGTTAAGTTTTCTACTCCTTATGAAAATACTATTTGGAGAGTGTTTAGCGTTTACAGCGTAGAGGCTGAGAGTTATTATATAACTACATCTTTTGATGACAATTTTGATGAGTTTTTAAAGACTATTAAAAATAGAAGTTTGAAAGATTTTAATACTAATGTTTCCAGTAATGATAAAATACTTACTTTATCTACTTGTAAAGATACTAGTGGTAAAGAACGAGTCGTAATGCATGCAAAACTTATAAAGGTAGAGAAAAGGTAAGTTTTGATTCAATAATTAAACATTGTTTGTATATTGGATTTATGTCAAAGAACAAATACTTTTCATTGAAAATTTTTGCCACTTTCGGCACTTTTCTTCAATGAACTATTATTCTTAAAACTCAATTTTTTTGTACATAAATTGTATCTAAAATTATTTTATCAATACTAATGGCTCGCAAGCCCTTATAAACAAAGTATCCCGCCATTTCTGACGGGATTTCAGGGGGAAATATTATTATCAGTTCGTAACAATTTAATAATTTGTTAAAGTCTTACAAAGTAAGGACTTTTCTTTTATCACAATTTATCTAAGTTTATAAAAATAATTCTATTTTTGATATTTAGTATCTAATTTTGGTATCTAGAAAATTTATAAACTGAAGTTTTTAAGATTCTCGTTCTACAAATATTTATCTAAAAGTTTTTCCCATTTTTTATTCTATAAATTCAATTTTATGCATAAAAATAGGGCTCCACCGTTAGATAGTGCCCTTGCAAAAACGATT
>CAKOWU010000010.1 GCA_934129885.1 uncultured Bacilli bacterium
TATTGTCATAACTCATCACTTTCCTTTCTTAAATAACAAAAAAACTAACTATTTCTAGTTAGCATTTATTACTTAAGCTCGAAAAGTTCGAGCTTCCTATCAATCTGGAGCAAGTGACCAGAATCGAACTGGCATCCTAGCCTTGGCAAGGCCATGTACTAACCATTGTACTACACCTGCATATATAAGAACCAACAAGTTCCTATACATTATATAATATTTTTTTACAATTGTAAAGCACTTTCAAACCTTTTTTTAATTCTTTCTTTACCAAACAACTTCATAATCTCATATAAATCAGGCGTCATAGATTTAGAAGTAAGAGCAACCCTAAGTACCATACTAATATCAGTAATATTTCCTTTATACTTATCAGGATTATTTTTGTAATCTTTCATATTCGCAGCATAACCTAATCTTTCTGCTAAACTTTGCATGCCTTCAAACCATGTATCTTTATCATCTGCATCATTATAATACTCATTAATATATAATTCTAAAATTTCTTTAATAGCCTCTTTATCAGTAACGTTTTGCCACTCATAATTTACACCGTTAAAAAGTTCATCGTACATATACCACATTTGGTTTTTTGTGTCCGCAAAATAAGCAATATCTTTTCTAGGTTTCTTCTGCTCTCTTTCAATATTAAATACATTTGTACTGTAATCTTTATATTTAATAAGTAACTTTGCAAAATCTTCATCATACTCATTAGCCCAGTTTAAAGCCATATCATATACCTTATCAGCAGTTAAACCACTAATATAATTTTTACAAATATTAATTAACTTATCATAGTCAAATAAAGTGCCACCAGTACTCATCTTCTTAAAATCAAGAATAAATTCTTCTGGAGATTTATCTTTATTTTGCGTTAGCCACATTTCAAAATTTGAATTTGCAACCGTCTCTAAATAAAGCATAACAGCCTTATTAGGAATTCCTTTTTCATGATAAAAACTAATTGCGGCCTCTTTATCTTTTCTTTTAGATAACTTTCTTCTACTATTACCTTCTTCTATCATTAAGGGTGATATATGAGCGTATTTAGGTGTTTTAAACCCAAGCATAATAAATAATTGTATATGTAAAGGGACACTAGGAAACCATTCATCTCCTCTTATTATATGGGTAGTATGCATCAAATGATCATCAACAGCATGTGCAAAATGATATGTAGGAAGGCCGTCAGATTTAATAATAGGGATATCCATATCATTGCTTGGCATTTGGGTTTTTCCTTTAATACAATCCTTTATTGTAATCTTTTTATTAAAATCACCATCAGACTTAAGTCTAATAATATATTTTTCACCATTTTTAATTTTTTTTATAGCTTCTTCCATAGAAAGACCACGACACCTAGCCCACTTACCATAATAACCTATTCTCTCTTTCTTTTTTTCTTGCTCTTCTCTATCTCTTTTATTATCATTTTCAGAACAAAAGCAAGGATAAGCCTTATCTTCAGCAATCAACTTTCTAGCATACGCAAAATAGATGTCTTTTCTCTCACTTTGAGTATATGGCCCATAAACTCCTTTATCACCAACTTTAGTAACTCCTTCATCAAAAGAAATACCAAAGTTGTTTAAATCATCAATAATTTTGTTAACGCCATCATCAATACTTCTTTTTTGATCAGTATCCTCTATTCTTAAAAACAAAACTCCATCAGTTTGTTTTGCCATTTTATAGGCAATAAACGCTGAATATAAAGCGCCAATATGCACAAATCCAGTAGGACTAGGTGCATACCTTGTAACAATAGCACCATCATTTAAGTTTCTCTCAGGATATTTTTCTTCATAATAATTATAATCGTGCTCCCCAGGTAATAAAAAATTCGCAAATTCTTCTCTTGTCATAAAATCTTTCCTTTCATTGCTTATATTATCTTATATTTTTGTACAAAAATCAACTCTATTAAAAACAAAACGACTAAAATCGTTTTGTTTTTTACTAATCATTAGGTTTAGTAGTTGTTCCTGTAGAACCGCCATCTCCTCCAGTTACTCCGCTATCACCTGCGTCAGTGCTATCTCCATCATTATTATTTCCATCATTCCCCTTATCACTATTTGAAGAAGAACCATTACTAGTACTACTGGAAGAACTACTAGATGTACTATTAGAAGAATTACTTATCTTATTTGAGGCAGTAGAATTACTAGAAGCTATTTTATTGCTAGTTGAACCTCCACCAGAAAGTCTAACAGTAATACTACTTACATCCTCAACATTAGAGCCTTCTGGAACATTTTGAGAAATAACAGTACCACTACCGCCAGTAGCATTTACCTTAATTCCATTCGCACTACAGAATGAATTAACATAACTTAAAGATTGTCCAACAAAACTAGGAACTAAAATCACGCTTTTTTTAGAAGTAACATCCTTACCAATTACTTCTTCTTCATAAGGCTCATTGATATTAAAACTAAATTTTTTAATTTTTTTAACTTTCTTAATACCTAGATTTTCTTTCATTGCATCGCTTACTGCCTTTACACTATCGTCGTAGAGAACATAATTATAAAGTGATAAATTAGTAGCTCCATAATCATAAATTCTTTGATCATATCCATTTAAATAAAGTCTTTGCATTCCAAGAAGATCTGCCATACTAGCATTTTCACTACTTTTAGATGCTAAATCTTTAAATACATTGTATAAAGATAATATTTCATCAGTACTCATATTGGTAGACATATTATTACTAAGCGTATCAAGTAATGAATAAACTTCGTCCAAATTATCAATCTGTTTTAATTTATTAAGTAATGCCTTTACAACTTCTTGCTGATGTTGTCCTCTGACAAAATCATTACTATTATAATTCGTCCATTTTGCCGAACACATACTTGGATTAGGATGCCTATTACGTGAATATGCCAATGCCTGTTCACCATTTAAAGTTTGCTTACCCTTTTCTATGTAAACAGTCTTGTCTCCCCACTGTCTATCACTATTTTGTTCACAAAGATTATATGGAACATCAATATCTACACCACCAAGTGTATCAACAAGTTCTACTACACCTTTAAAGTTAATTTTAACATTATAATCAATTTCTACATCTAAAAGATTTTCTATAGTCTGTTCCATGCATTCTTCGCCTTTCCAAGCTGCATGAGTAATCTTATTTTTCCTTTGATTAGCAAAGCATGCGATAGGAACATAAGAATCACGAGGAATACTTAAAATAGTTGCATTTAAAGTATCAGGGTTAAAGGTAAGAACCATTAAAGAATCTCCATTAAATGCACTATTTTCAATACCTTCTTTTTCAGAATCCACGCCCATTAATAAAATAGTAATTGGTTCATTAATGCTTTTGCCACTTTTAGTAGTAGACTCCTTTTTTACTTTTTTTGTTTTAGTATAAATAATTTTAGTCTTATCCGCTAAATCTTCGTATCCTTCAATACTACCATACATAATAGTATAATTAGTAGGTACAAATGCATAATCAATATCGCCTTTCTCCAAAGCATCTATCATGGCAATAAAATCAGAATAATTTTCTGTATCATTAGTAAGTGACTTATTCTTGATTACGCTTTTAGGAATAATATATCCTTCATAACTAGTTTTATCTTCTAAAATACCAATCTTACCATCTTTAACATCATCGATAGCCTCTACCTTACTATCTGCAAGAACAATCATACTAGATGAATAAGTCTTATAATCATCACTCGCCGTAACTTTCTTTAAAGAGCCATAAATTGTTCCAATATTATAGGCTGCAAAACCTTCCACGAAAGATAAAAGCAATGATAAAATAATAACAACAATTAATTTACCCATTTTACCTTTTTTCTTAAACCTAAAGATAAGAAAAACAAACAACAAAGCGATAACGCCAATTACCACCATAGCACACATTCTAAGTGTATCTTCAATATTATTAAGTAAAGATAAATTATATATAATAAATCCACTAGCACCTATCAATATAAGTGAAATAATCAAAATAATAAAAGTCAAAAATTTATTTCCACTTTTTCTCTTCATAATCACGCCTCCTGGTACTTTAATAATTATAAACTAAATTTCATATTAAAACAAGTATAAAATAAAAATTTATACGTTTAGCGCTATTATACTACGTTGTGTAAAATTCGATGTCCTAATATCTATACTACCACCAATTTAGGAAATCCATAGTTTTTAAATTTTTTGCAGGAAGGTTTACTATTTTTATAAGATACGCATATTCATATAATGTATTGTATAATAAAAGAAAGCCTAAATGACTTTCTTAATAATAAATACAAGAGCCTAATAGAATTGCTAGTAAAATATATAATACTAAAATTATTAAATATCCACTGTTATTGCGAGTACATGTATTAGAACATGTATTTTCATTGTTACAAGCCATAAATAATTACCCCCTTCTTTTTATTTTAAATATATGCTCCAAGTATGATTATTAAAAGAATAAATAAAACTAATACGATTGCCGCTGCACTTACACCTGTGTTACACATTTAAATCATCCTCCTTTTTACCTTTCACATTATTGTATGGTAAATATCAAAAAAAGTGATTAAAATAAAAGAAAAAGTTCTTACTCGAACTTTTTTCTATTAATTTGTAGTTGCTGTAGAACTAGTTGCATTTTTATCTTTTTCTAAATCAGATTTAACAGCAGCATTATAATCCTTTTCTATTTCACTATCTTTGATGCTCATTTTATATTTTTCACGAAGTGCAATCATAGCCTGTGTTTCAAGCGTACTGTCTTCGTCTATCTTTTCATCAACAAGTTTAGAAACAATGGTGTCTTTTACATCTTTTAATTTTGGCTTTTCTTTTTGACTTTCACGATAAATTATATGATAACCATATTCAGTTTTTATTGGTTCAGAGGTGTATTTTCCGTCTTCAAGTTTATTTGTAGCGTCCCAGAATTCGTCTACTACTTCACCATATGTTACGGTAAGAGCACCACCTTTAGAAGCTGTACCAGAGTCATCAGAATATTTTTTAGCAAGGTCTTCAAATTTAGCACCTTTATCTAGTTTTTTGATCAACTTCTCAGCTTCTTTTTTAGCTTTCTTTTCAGCTTCTTCTTTTTCTTCGTCAGACATGTCATCTTTTGTTTCTGGAGCGATTAAGATATGTTTTGCCTCTATATCGCCATAAATGTTATCTTCATAATATTTATCAATTTCAGCATCAGTTAGATTATCTTCTACATAACTTTCAGTCGCGGCTTTCTTCTTATATTGAATTATAAGAGAGTCTTTAAATTCATCTTCGTTAGCATATCCAGATTTATTAAGAGCCTCTTCAAAATCCATTCCGTAGTTTTTATACTGTGTCTTGTAAGATTCTAGTTGTGAATCTGCATAGGTTTCAGCATCTTCGTCTGTTTTTATTTCTTTATTAAGAATATACTCATCAATCATGTTGACAAGGGCAGTTTCTCCGCCTTGAGATTTTAGTTTGTCATATAAATCTTCAGCGGTAAATTTTTTACCATTTAAAGATGCGACAACCTCCTCTCCATTTTTTAAAGTAGTCTCATGCCCGCAGCCAGTAAGACCAAGTGTTAATATAAAAGCACTTAAGATTATTAATGTTTTTTTCTTCACGTTTTGTCATCCTTTCACATATTCGTTTTTCACATTTATAATAATAGCAAATTTAATCTATAAAGTCAAAAATATTGTTCAAATAGTGTAAAGTTACATATTATTTTCACTTAAAAAGGCATTTATTTCTTCTCTTTTATGTCCTTTGGTAAGCATTTTAAGTATAAAATTTGTTTTGAGTTCGTTACCTGAATATTTTTTGGAAAGTGTATTATATGCTTTTTCAAATTCTTTATCATTTCTATTTATGGTGATGTTTTCTATAAGATATTTAACTCTTTCTACTGGGTAGCCCATATTCTTTAAATACAAAAGTAATTTTTGTTTATATACTTTTTCAGAGTATTTGGTACTGCTCTTTGTTTTTTTCTCTAGTATTTTATTTATATGATCGTCAATAACTGTATTTGGAATACTTTCTATAACTTTTTCGATTACATCACTATCTATATTATTTAAAATTAAATGCCTTTTTATTTTATATGGACCATCTAAACTTAAATTTATTCTATCGTTTACATACATTATTGCATAATTATTATCGTTTATTAAATTTAAGCCTTTTAATTTATTAATAATCTCGCTTTGTGTATCTGCATTTATTTCATTTTTATTTAAATACTGTCTTACTTCATGTTCGCTTCTAAATCTTTTATTAATAAGTCCTAGAACATTGTTATAAACTTTATAATAAGCGTTATCGTCTTTTATTTTTTTTAGTAGTTTATCATTTATAACTTTTTTATATAATAAGTTGTTTTTTATAATAACTTCTTCATAGGTTTTTATTTTATCTCCGTTACTTAACGAAAGTATATAGTAGTTATTTTTCTTTATAATTTTTTGTACCTTCATTTAATCAACCTCACTAGGTTAAATATAACATACGTTTGTAAAAAGGTCAATTATTTTTTTGAATTTACGAAAAAAATAGGAGTCTTTCCTATTCTTTTATGCCTTGAACAATACCAAACACTGTATTAAGTTTAGCTTCTAACACCTTGATTTTGTCGGCTTGTTCTGAATTTTTAGCTTCAAGACCAGCGATTTGATCTTCTTGAGTTCCCACTAAATTTTGGAAACCAGAAATTTTACTAGTAAGTGTAGTTATTTCTTCTTCTTTTTCTCTGATAGATGTTGTTAAAGTATCGTTAAGTCTTTGAGTTTGAATTTTTTCAACTCTTTCTTTTTCAGCAAGTTTTTTAGCATCGTCTACTACTTTAGTTAAACTATCAACTGTGGCGTTATAAGTTTCGCTTATTTCGTCAACTTTTTTAGTAAAGTCATCACCTAATTTAATAACTTTTTCTTTTAAACGTTTGCTTTCGTTTGAAATTTTAGAGTATTCTTTTGTTCTTTTTTCCACAAATTCTTCTTCTGATAGCAAACCGTCGACATTTTGAATTTCTTTTAATTCTTCTCGTGATAAGGCATCTTTATCAAAGTGTTTTTGGGCAAATGTGAATTTATAATCTGCATAATCTTCAAATGTAGATAGGTTTTTCAAATCACGTTCTACGATTGGTTGTTCAGGTACAACCCCATTTTCTTCATAAATTTTATCCATATATATAGCACCGTCTACCGCAGTACCTGGAATAAATGTTGGTACCGCCCTTTCTATTTCGTCATGTACGTCTTTTTCTAATTTTTCTGTTTCGTTTTCTATATTATCTTGTGCAGGTTCTTCTTCTTCTTCTTCTGCATTTTCGTTTATTGGTTCGAATTCGTTATTTTCATCAAATGTATTAGGCTCTTCGGTAGTTTCATTTTCTGTTTGCTCTACACCAATAGGAAGTTCACCTTCGCCTACTAAGTCTACATGTTCTGTAGGCTTTTCTTCATCTACAGTTGTTTCTAATGCTTCTGTGCTAGGTTCTGTTTCTATTTCATTTGCAAGATCATTTTGGTCTTCAATTACTTCTGGAGTTGTTTCTGGAACCTCTACATTTGGAAGTTCATCTGTACTGATTTCGCTTGTAAGATCATTTTGGTCTTCAGTTACTTCTGGAGTTGTTTCTGGAACTTCTACATTCGGAAGTTCGTCTGTACTGATTTCGTTTACAAGGTCATTTTGGTCTTCAGTTACTTCTGGAGTTGTTTCTGGAACTTCTACATTCGGAAGTTCGTCTGTACTGATTTCGTTTACAAGGTCATTTTGGTCTTCAGTTACTTCTGGAGTTGTTTCTGGAACCTCTACACTTGGAAGTTCGTCTGTATTGATTTCGCTTGTAAGGTCATTTTGGTCTTCAGTTACTTCTGGGGCAGGTTCTGGGACGCTTACATTATCTGCACTTGGTAATGTATCTGTACCCATTTCGTTTACCAAACTAGGCTGTTCTACACCCATATCTGGTACATCGACACCTGGTAGTTGTGTAGTTTCAACCGTAGGAATTTCATTTACCATGGCTGGTTGTTCCGTATTTATTTCGTTTACATTTTGCATTTGTGGTTGTTGTCCCATTTGACCATAAACCATATTATTTGCGTCATATATCATTTGATTATTATCCTGCATTGGTGGCATTTGTGGCTCAACGTTATCTGCTACGGCCTCTGCTGGTACAGGATTATTGTTGATATTTACTACATATGTCTGAATGGTTTCTTCAGGTTTGCCAAAAAGCATAATTTTTACACCTGGGTGTTGTGCTCCGGCTTGTTTATCGTTTAATTTATCTAATTTATTTTGGATATTTTGGTTTTCAGAATCTATTTTTGATATTTCTTTTTGAAGGGTTTTAGTTTGTTTAGTCGCATCTCTTGCAGTCCTTCTATCTTCACTAACAAGAGCGTCCCTTAAAGACGCAACTTTCATTTCTTTGTCAGCACGTAGTGCATTATTATTGTTCAAAGTTTTTATTAGTTCGTTGATTTCTTCTTTTCTTTGACCGAATGCGTTCATATCTTTACGCATTACTGGCGTGATTTTAACAGCCTTACTGCCAATGTATCTAACTAGTCCATCCATATTTTATCCCTCTTCATTCCTTATTATCTTACGCATTACTTCTTTAACCGTATCCCAGTCCTGATCTGGCATTGTATCAATAGAATAGCCTTCATCAGTTTTATTTAAAATAGAAGCATGTACTGTCTCCATTCTTTGGTTATCAATCTCTCCAAATGTATATAAAATATATTCTTTACCTGTTTTATCAAAACTAAAATATAATAATACCTCAGCCTCTACCTCTTCACCATTTTCATTAGTGACTTTAATTTTGCTAGTATCCATGTAGCAGCCCTCCTATCCTGTGATAATTATAACACATTTAAAGGTTCGATACAATATAAAGGTTTCTATAAATTTTCATTTTGACATTTTGTGATATTTATATATAATATACACTGTTATTTTAAGGCGGTGATTATATGCTTGAGACATTTTTAAAGAATTTTGGATTTGAGACTTCGGATATAGATAGAATAACTAATTTTTATAAGGGACGTGATATAGATGACAAGACTCTTTACAAGAATGCTTTGGTGATAATTAGGTGGTTTACCAGTTATGGCTTTAGCGATGTAGATGTTATAAAAACTACTATGCAGATGCCAAGCATTTTAATGTGCTCGCTTGATAAAATTATGGATACTATAGAATATTTAGAAAGTTTAGATTATACGAAAGATGAGGTAGTTAAATTAGTTACTATCTCTCCTAGTGTACTTAAGAGTGATATATGTGATCTTAAAGAAAAAAGAGCATATTTAGTTAGCAGGGGCTATAGTGATGCAGAGATAAATAAGATGAGTCTTTATCATGCAGGAATATATGATTTAAGTACCTGTAATTTAGAGAGCAAAAGACAATGTTTAGGTGCGATTGGTTTTACGGATAAAGAGATAAATAAGATAACGGTAAAAAGTCCTGTTTATTCTTATAAAAATGATAGTATAATGGAAAAAATGGAATACTTGCTTACTTTAAATTATTCTAGGAATGAGATTATGGAGATGCTCAAAAAATTACCTTCTCTTTTTGGTTTATCAAAACAAATTATAGGTGAAAAAAGAAATATTCTAAAAGTCTTAAATTTGTCTGATGATGAAATAAATAAAGTAACGAAAAAACTACCAGCATTTTATTCATATTCACTAGAGAATATTACGGGAAAGCTCTCATTTTTAGAAAGTTTAGGATATGAAATGGAAGACATCAAAACGATGATTTTAAGAAACCCAGAAATATTTTGTTTAAGTATTTCTAATATAGAAAGTAAGATAAAGTATTTTTTGATGTTTGGTTATGAAATTTCTGTTATCAAGACTATATTTAAAGAGGCACCTAGTCTATTAGGTCGCAAGGTGGAAAGTTTTGAAGAAAAGATAAATCTTTTAAAAGCATATGACTATACAGATACGGAGATTATACATATAACAGCTGCACTCCCTACTATATTTTGTTATAGTCCATCTTTATTAAGAGAAAAAATAGATTTTTATAAGGCTTTAGGCCTAGAACGAATGATTATAGATAAGCCTACTAATCTTATGCAGAGTACGAAGTTAACGTTTGCGAGATGCAGGTTACTCGAGGATAGAGGGTTTGTTTTAGAAGATAATAACTATTCTGCACTATTTATTAGTAGCCAAAAGTTTGAGCATAAACACGGTATAGGTAAAAAAGAGTTATTAAAAAAATATCCATATAAACAATAAAAGATATCCCTAGGATATCTTTTAGATTGCAAGTTTTTGCTCGATATATTCTTTTACTTCTTCTATTTTTAAGGTAATTTGCTCCATAGTGTCTCTATCTCTTATTGTAACTGTACCATTATTTATTGTATCGTCATCTACTGTAAGGGCGAAAGGCGTACCTGCGATATCTTGTCTACGGTAACGTTTTCCGATATTACCAGTTTCGTCATATGTACACATAAAGTATTTAGAAAAGGTGTCAAATATTTCCTGTGCTTTTTCATTATGATGTTTTTTTACTAAAGGTAATATAGCAAGTTTATAAGGGGCTAGAAAAGGATGGATACTCATAACTTCACGAGTAGTACCGTCTTTTAGTGTTTCTTCTTTATAGGCATCTGTAATTACAGCAAGAAATAGTCTATCGACACCAACTGATGGTTCAATGACATGGGGGATATATTTTTCATTAGTTTCTGAGTCTAAATATGAAAGTTCACTATCAGAATGCTCTGTATGAGTTTTTAAGTCGTAATTAGTTCTATTAGCTATTCCCCATAATTCGCCAAATCCTTGCGGGTAATTATATTCAATATCTGTTGTTGCGTCACTATAAAAGACGAGTTCTTCTTTACTATGATCGCGAAATCTTAAGTTTTCTTTTTTTAGACCAATTCTTTCAAGAAAGTTCATGCAGTAATTTCTGAAATAGTCAAAGGTTTCTTTACCGTCTTTAGGATTTACGAAGTATTCAAGTTCCATTTGTTCAAATTCTCTTTGTCTAAATATAAAGTTACCTGGGGTAATTTCATTTCTAAATGCTTTACCAATTTGACCGATACCAAAAGGTACTTTGGCTCTCATTGTTCTTTGAACATTTAAAAAGTTTACAAATATTCCTTGGGCTGTCTCGCCTCTTAAGTAAACGGTATTTTTTGTGTTTTCAGTAACGCCCATGCTGGTTTCAAAAAGTAAATTAAATTGTCTAATACTTGTAAAGTCATGGGCTCCACATTTTGGACAAGCAATGCCATTATCTTTGATATAATTTTCTAGCTTTTCGTTACTCCATCCGTCACCAGTACATTCACCGTTTGTATATTCTTCGATAAGTTTATCAGCACGATGTCTACTTTTACATTTTTTACAGTCGATAAGCGGGTCTGAGAAGCTTTCAACATGACCAGAGGCTACCCAAACTTTCGGGTTCATTAAAATTGCTGAATCTAATCCATATATATTTTTTCTTTTTTGAATGAATTCTTGCCACCAAGCTTTTTTGATGTTATTTTTTAGTTCTACTCCAAGAGGACCATAATCCCAAGTATTGGCAAGTCCTCCATATATTTCACTTCCTTGAAATATATATCCATATTGCTTACACACGTTAGTTAGTTTATCCATTGTAACCATAATACTATCATCCTTCCTGTTTATGATTTGAATTTCTTTTTTGCCGTTTCTTTCTAATTATATATACTTTTAAATAACTTGTCAAACAAAATAAATTAGTATATAATGTATTAAGTCAGTTTTAATCTTAAGAAAGGAGTTATTATGAATTTTTTAAAGGATGATGAAACCGCGGTATTCGCTTTAGGCGGATTAGGTGAAGTCGGAAAAAACATGTATTGTGTTATGCACAAGGATGAAATAGTAATATCAGATGCGGGCGTTATATTTCCTGAAGGAGAACTTAGAGGAATTGATTATGTAATACCGGATTTTACTTTTCTAAAGGAAAATGAGAGTAAAATAAAAGGACTATTTATTACCCACGGACATGAAGACCACATAGGAAGTATTCCATTTTTGTTACAAATGGTTGATATTCCAAATATATATGCGCCAAATCAGGCAGTAGGTCTTATAAAAAGAAAATTGGAAGACAGGGGCATAAAATATAATAATTTACATGTTTATACGGAAAAAGATGTTTACAAGTACAAATATTTAAGTGTTGAGTTTTTTAGAACGACTCATTCAATTCCAGATTCACATGGGATGTGTATTCATACCCCAAATGGTAATATTGTTACTACTGGAGATTTTAAATTTGATTTAACCCCTATCGGTCCAATGGCTAATTTACACAAGATGGCTAAAATAGGAGCAGAAGGTGTTACTCTACTTATGAGTGATAGCACTAATGCTTTGAGTGAAGGTATGGGTAAAAGTGAATCAAAGGTTGACGCAACTTTAGAGGAATTATTTAATAAACATGACAGTCGTATTATAATTGCGACGTTTGCCTCTAACATTTACAGACTAAAGCATATTGTAGATACCTGTAAAAGACATGATCGTAAAATTTGTGTGTTTGGACGCAGTATGACTAATAATATTGAGATATCTATTGAAGGTGGTTATATTAAGCATAAGGAGATATTTATTACTCCGGAAGAGGCTAACAAGTTACCTTCTAATAAAATTTGTTTACTATGTACTGGTACTCAAGGTGAACCGCTTGCGGCTTTAAGTAGGATTGCGAATGGAACGTTTAGGCAGATTAAGGTTAGAGAGGATGATGTTGTTGTATTCTCTTCATCTGCGATACCAGGAAATCAGGTAAGTATTTCAAGGACTATTAACAAGTTATATTTAAAAGGGGTAACTGTTTATACTAATACTTCTTTGAGTGATGTTCATACGAGTGGACACGGATATCAAGAGGAGTTAAAGTTAATGCTTAGGCTTATAAATCCTAAATATTTTATGCCTTTCCATGGTGAGTACCGTATGCTTAAGGCTCATGCTGATCTTGCGGTAGATTGTGATATTCCAAGGGAAAATACTTTTATTAATTCAAATGGTGATGTTTTGATTCTTAAAAATGGTACTGTAAGACGTGGTGGCAAGGTTACCTCTGGGGATGTTTATGTAGACGGTAATAGAATTGGTGATATTAGTAATGCTGTTATGAAAGACAGAAAGATAATGGCTAATGATGGTATTGTTGTTGTGATTGCCAATATTGACGCTAAAAATAAGTCTTTGGTGGCAAATCCAAATATTATAACAAGAGGTTTTGTTCTGGTTAACGATAATATAGATTTACTAAAGAAATTAGAAGCGATAAGTAAGAAAGCAATTAATAAGGTGATTAAAACTGACGTGAATTATGCTGCGATAAAGTCTTTAGTAATTAGTGAACTTAGTACTTATATAAATAATCATACTGGTAGGAAACCTATTATTTTACCTGTTCTAATGGATATAAAGAAAAACGTTAATGTTAAAAATTAGATAATATAAAAACCAAGAGTGAGCATTTAAATCTCTTGGTTTTTTGTTTAACTACACCCAAATGGCTTTTTATTTGCAAAGCTAACAAATTACAAAATATAATTACTAGTTTTTAGGGTACCGATTGATATTTGATTTTACATTTTGAGAAAGTTTTGCTTTACAAAAAAAGCATTTGTGAGTAATTAGACTTTACGCTGCTTTTGTTAATCACTTACTTTAATGCTTACTCCATTAACTTTTTTATATACTCTTTTTTCATTTTTGGCAACTTTGTTTTTGATTTGTTCTTCTAGAACGAGCCCTAACATTTCAGATATTCCCATTAGATATATTGCTATATCGGCGAGTTCTTCTCCTAAATCGTCTTTGTTTTTTCTAAAGGCTTCATAGGCTTCTCCAACCTCGCCGTATAATAAACAAAATTCTTTATTAACATCGGTTGTATTAAATCCTTTATTAATTTTATTTTGCCATACTTGTTTTTGTACTTCTTTTAAATTCATTTTTGTATTCCTCCTATTACTTAATATTATACATTAAATTATAGGCAAACTACTCAAAAAATGTGGTAATAGAATAATTAATATCTTTTTTTATTTCTACTATTCCGCCATTAACTATACTAATTACTGGATCGGTATGTCCTAGATTGACATTTATAATGACTTGCACTTTGAAATATATTACCAAAAGTTACGATACTTAATAAAAAGCATTAATACTAACTTGTATCAATGCTTAAGTTTAAGTATTTTTTATAAACCAAACTATATATGTTGTATTATCTGTAAGGGTTTGTGTTTCTGTAGTATATTTAACATCGCTATTGGTGGCTGTGTAATAACTAAATGAACTATTACTGGGCATTTTATAGACTTGCTCTATATCAATAATAGTGCCTGACTTAGCGATATAAGTTTCAGAACTAACTATATCATTACTGTCTGTTAGTTTGTTTTCTATCTTATAAGTATAAAGTGTGATAGATTTATTTTCACTTACATTACCTTTTTCATCTTTGGCATATAAATGGTAAGTGCCTGATTTAGTTATATCAATATCTTTAGTAAATTCTTTATTGGTATCTACTTTTTGATAATCATCATCTACTAAATCATTTTGTTTATCGCCAAAGTAATACGCTACTACATCCTCATTATCTGTACATCTTAATGTAAGAGTTTGAATTTCTTTTTTTAAATTGTTAGTAGCAGATATAGAACATACTGGGCTTTCGTTATCACTTGAAAGAGCTGTGAGTACTGTTGTTTCGTTTATGTTTACTTTTGTATTTTTGATAGATGGTTTTAATGGTGTGCTTCCTTTGTCTACTTGCCACTGACTAAATGAATATCCGTTTTCAGCATTTGCATCTATACTAGCGGTATATCCATTTAGATATATACCTTCCCCGTTTACATTAGTTATATGATTGTCTTTATTAAGTATTAATGTATAGTAATTGATAGTAGCAGTACCTGATGAGTTTATTACTATATTAGCACCGGTATCAATTAGGTCAGCACTGTCAGGTGTTGTGCTGGCATATATATCATATTCGCCGGTTTTAACAGCGTTTGCTTTACCATAGCCTTCACTTACATTTAGAGTATAGATTTGTTTATCATCTTGATATAATGCCACAGATACATTACTATCATTCCATTTGCTGTCATCTTTATTTATAACAACTTTTGCTTCGTTTGAGGTACATTTAGTGTGTAAAGTAACACTTCCTAAATAGATACTTGGTGTATACTTACCTTCTGAATTATAAGCAGTTCCCGCATCATCTATGAATGAACAAGTATAACCGTCTTTTGCTACTTTTGGTAATGTAACATCTTCGGTTTTCCAATTAGCGGTCATGGTTACATTTCCGGTATCACTTCGGAGGTTCTTAAAATATGTATTTTTAGTTTCACTACCGTCCCATATGTCACTAGGGGTAGCGTCCGTATTACTCATAGCGTTAGCGTCTAAATCACTGCCTGTCCAGCCGGTAAAGGTTTGTTCTTTAGAGACGCTTTCGCTTGATAGGGTGGCATCATCTTTATTATCGATATTAACTACAAAAGTTTTGGATGGGGTACCAATTTTTACATCACTATCATATTTAGCGGTTGTAGGTGTATTATCAATAAGAGTTCCGCCATTTGTTTTATATTTTATTGTGTAAGTATTTGGAACAGAGATACCATAATATGTAACTGGACTTTGAATATTTAAGGTAATGTTATTACCTGGGCTAGTTCCAGTACTGGCGTCTTGCATAGCATTCCAGCCGGCGACGGTATAGCCTTTTTTAGCGATTATACTAGGTGTTTCTACGATACATGTATCGCTTAGGTTTTTAAATGTACATCTTTCTTCGGATTTGCCTATGCTTTCTGTACCACTACCCTTTTCAAATTTAATGGTTACTGTTTTGGCATTTACTTTTATTCTATATTCTGTAGTAACTGAATTATAATTATTATTATCATTTGGGGTAAATCTTATTTTCACGGTGCTTTCACCAGCGTTTTGACAATTTACTTGTAGGGTATTTTCTTTAATAGATGCGGTTATATAATCATTTGAGGTGGTTTCAACAGTATATGCACCTTCTGCACTAGATTCCATAGTTATATTCATACTATGACCTATTTTGGCTTCGTCATCATTTGAAGACAGTTTAATTTCTGGTTTAGCCTTACTGATGGTAATGGCTTTTGAACATTTTAATGCACCTTTTTTATAGGTATCTGTTTCTACAGAACTACCTTTCGCATAATATACTCCAGCATTTATAGGATCTGCTTTTACAGTACATAAATTATCAGAATAGTATTCTAGTGATACGGTTTCGTTACTGTCTGCTCTAGCGGTTGTTTGCTGAATTTTTCCGTTATAGGTAACTTCTTTGGTATCAAGGGAGATATTGTTTTCTTTTTTATCTCTTGTGACTACATATGTAGTACTTGCTTCTTTATAGTTTTTAGTCGCCGCACTTGTTATAGTAATAGTTACTGATTTGCCTGGATCTATGTTATCAAGACCACCTACTGTAATGGTGTTATCTGAAACTGGGAGGTCTATTAATGAACTATCGCTTTTTGCAGTAAGGGTGCCACCATGGTGTTTGGTTACTACTACTTTAGTTTCTGTAAGGGATATGCTTACTGTTTCTTTATCTTTATTTAAGGTTATAAAGCCATCAGATTTATTTATATTAAAACTTAAAACTTTATCTGCATAACTATCATAGAAGTTAGTTCCTGCTATAACTATATAATAGGTTCCAACGTCAGCAGGTAAAATATTATTAACGCCCTCTAGTGAACCATTTTTTTTAAATTTCTTATACTCATTACTATCTAAATAGTTAACTGAATACATAGATGTATCTAAAGTTTTTTCTTTATCTTTTACAGTAACTGACGGAGTTTTTGCTTTACCGTCATAAGTAAATTCGGTATCTGAAATCTCTACGGTAGTGTTTTCTATAGATAAGGTTATTTTAGCACTAGCGGTTGTACTTATATTATTAAATTCATCTTTGGCTTCGGCTGTTAAAATTCCGTATGTATCAAATTCTACGGTTACTTTTGGGGTGGTTACAGTGTTTTCTATACCATCTTTTATGTATTTACATTTAAGAGTGGAACCACATCCTTCAGGATAGGTTATAGTTGCGGTTGTATGGTTTTCGTTATCTCTATCTAATTTGATAGAAACGTTTTCTAATTGTTTTGTTTTAAATACCGCACTTTTGATATCAGATGTAATACCTGCTTTATTGGTTACTCTAGTATATACTGTATAATCACTGTTAGATACTAAATCATTAAAGGTATAGTGTTCTGTTCCTTCTACGAAGTTTATTCCGTCTAGAGAGTATTCATATTTACTTATGCCAGATAAAGCAGTAGCTGATATGACTGCGGTTAAGGTGTTGGTTGAGGTGGTGGCGTTTATCTTACCTATAACGGGTTTATTGTTATCAAAGTCATATTCACCTTTACTTTTAGTATCGGTTGTTATTTCGTTATCTGCCAAATCGCAGATACCATTTTTAATCCATAAGTAGTATCTACCAGAGCCTAAAGTGTTAGTAGGTATTTTAGCGGTTATTGAGCCATCTATATTTTTGGTGATTAGACTACTATCTAGAAGGTTCCACTGACCGTTATAGCTGGATAAACTTGTATTAAAGCCATAGTATATTTCTTGATTTTCTTTTACTCCTACACCAGTATCAGATATTTTAGCCTCTATATAAGGTAAATTAGAGTCTGATTTAGTGGTGTTGGTGGCGAACCATTTTTGGTTATAACTATATCCATCTGGGTCAAAGATGATTGTTGGTGTAGATACATCCCTAACGTTAGTTTTATATGTATCGTTATTATTTACATCAAGTTTAGTATTTTGGTTTACATAACTATTTGTTACTATGTTTTGAAAGTTCCAAGCCCAGATATTTTCGTTGCTAAAGTTTTCAGTGGGCGTAATAGTAGGCGTAGTTATAGAACACGTTTCGGCAATATTCCAGATAGTACATTCTTTTTTCACTATAGTGGAAGTATCGTTATCCATTTTGTTTATTTTATCAGTATATCCTTCTTTACTGAATGATACAGCGATATCTCTTTTAGTAATGGCATATAAATCTAGATTAGATGTTAATCTTAAAGTGCCACTAACTTTATATTCAGCCTTACGAGCAGTTTTATCTTTGTTATAACCTAGGATAGTAAAATTTTCTCTTGTTATTGCTGGCATATTTGTAATGTCACATGAATCGTTACCATTGTATACATTACACTCTCTATAGGCTTTACCAGTACTATCAGCGTCACTTATAATACTACCATTAGGATAAAAGTTAGCACCCAATGTCTTATAGGAAATAGAATAATATGTTGGCGTAGGTGCCCCACTATTTAAAATAACGTTACTACCTGGTGATACTATGGACTCATGAGAAGTTTTATCGGTATTCCACCCTACTACTGTGTACCCACTACTATTAGTGAGTGTAGGTGATGTTATGGTACAGTTTGTTTCTCTATAGGCTCCATTATAAGGGGCGTCAATAGTACAGCTGACTTCTCCTGTTTTACTAGCGGTAAGGCCGGCATTTTTTTGAAGTTCAAAGTTAGCTTTTAGGGTTTCGGTTTCACCTTTGGTAATGGCGAACCAAGTATTATTAGTATTACTTTCATTTAGGCTTAGGGTATTATCTTTTACGTTATAGGCACTATCACTTGTTTTACTATTATTATTGGTACTCCACCCTACAAAGTTAGGGGTGTTATTATGTGGCGTTACTTTTGGTGGGGTCACTGTACATATGGTATCTTGTTTAGCACCATTATATACTTCTTTTAAGGTGCATTCTTCGGTGGTATTACT
This sequence comes from uncultured Bacilli bacterium, assembly GCA_934129885.1. Classification (GTDB taxonomy): domain Bacteria; phylum Bacillota_I; class Bacilli_A; order RF39; family UBA660; genus Coprosoma. The sequence goes on from CAKOWU010000010.1 coordinate 18,912, forward strand.
TTTATCTAAAGTAGAGTTATTACCACTAAAGCCTGCTCTTAAGATTACAGCATTTTTCTTGGTAATCGGATACCACTCTAAGTAACAATTTGTTCTAGCCTTATTACATTTGATAGTTTTATTGTCTATTGATAGATTAATTTTCCATCTATTGCCTTCTGAAAATGAATTGATATTATTTTCTATGGCTGATTTATCATTATTCCAACCTATAAGGGTGTCATAATTATCTGGCAAATCGCTTTTATTCACAATAGGCGCAAATACCTGACAACTTCTATCTTCTAGTTCTCCTTCAGTCATTCCATTATATAGTTTTAAATCACAGTTAGTAGAACTGTTAGCAATTTTAGTACCATTATTATAGAAAGTTGCAGTAATGTTGATGGTTTTACGAGTAATGGCATACCAGTCACTCCCCATATTATCACGAGTTAACTGAAGAGTTCCGATATTTGTATTAGAGTCATTGGTATAGTATTTACTTTCGTTTTCTTTAGCCTTACTATCTCTATTCCAGCCGATAAAATTAGGGGTGGTATCTGGTGGTGTTACTTTTGGGGTAGAAACTTTACAGCTATCACTTCCATTATATAAATAGCAACCTACATTAAGTTCTCCGTTTAAGGTAGATTTATTGGCTTTAAAGGAAGCTTTGAGTTCGGTGTTCCAACGAGTTATAGAATAATATTCCATGTTGTTGGTACCACGTTCAAAGGTAATTGTTTCCCCGCCTTTATATGTTGCGGTAGTTTCACTTTTATTCGAGTCCCATCCATAGGCGATATAACCATTTCTTGGGGTTATGGTAGGTACTATTATAGTACATTTGGTTTCTAGATTATATATTGTACAAGTTTTTGTTTCAGTGGTGTTTTCTACAGCAAGTTTATCTTGAACGTTAAAGGTAGCCTTTTTAGGGTTATAATAAGTAATAGAATAGTAATGTGGTGGCTCATCTTTAATGGTAAGTTTTATATAATCACCATTTACTTTAGTAGCGTTTTTAGCATTCTTATCAGTATTCCAACCTACGGCGACTGATCCTGCTTTTGCGTTAAGGGTTGGTACGGCAGCATTACACTCGGCACCTTGCGTTTCGTTATTATATACGGCTTTTATTGTACAAGTTGCTTTATCAGAAGATGCAGAGGCACTTTCGTTATTTTGAACTTCAAATGGAGCGGATAGTTTTACGGCGTCTTTTCTATATATAGCGTACAAGGTAATATCTTTTTTACCCATGTATTTTTTCTTTAGGGCTGTTTTGGCATGTTTATTGGTATTCCAGCCGATAAAAGTCCAGCCTTTTTTCTCGCCTTTAACAGATAAATCAATTAGTTCATCTTCTTTGGCCTTGTAGTCATGTGAACAGATACTTCCGCCATTATAAGTACAGTTATATTTAACGTTATATTCTGATGTGTCTTCTATTTTACCATTTGTGTTTGGCCCTTTTTCATTAACATAATTAACTGAATAGCCATCTTCTTTTGAATATACAACACATGTGCTGGCTTTGTACCTTTTTTTGGTCATGGGGTTGATCAAGTCTTCATCCAAATAGCCACCGTCTCTTAAGGTGCCGACGGTAACGAAACATCCATTACTATCTTTTTCATCTTTGGCTGACGGGTTATCAATTAAATAAGATTTAGATGCGTCTGTGATGGTAGCTTCTTGGTTTAATGCCAGTTTTTGCCTACTGTCAAAAATATTTTTGGTAATAACTGCGGTTATGATGCCTGCGAGGACACCTATAATTACAATTACTCCTATTAATTCTACTAATGTAAAACCTTTATTTTTCATTTTATCGCCTACTTTTATTTTCCGTTACAGTCTTTTTCACCAACATATATGATTTTGTATTCATACTTTTTTTCATTAAGTGTTGAGACGTTTATATATGACTCTTTTGAATAAACTTTATTTGTCATGGGATTAGTTAAATTTTTTTCTAGATATCCTTCGTTTATAAGTACGCTAGAGATATTTAAATGGGCGTCTTTACCTTTTGTAGGAAGGTTATCTGGATAATCGGTATAATACATTTTGGCTGCGTCTATTATGTTTGCTTCTTCAAGGAGGCATGTATCTTTTCTACTTTCAGTAATATGCATATTTACATCGACCCCGATTACAACAGCAAGAATACCAAGAAGAATGATAACTCCCATCATTTCTATTAATGTAAATCCCCTACTCATAAGTTTCCTCTAACTTTAAAAATTGCTTTTTATAATCATCACTATTTGTGATGAATGACCCTACTACCGCAATATCAGCCTTTTTTATGAGTTTGATGGTTTCATCGTTTATGCCACCATCTACTTCTATTTTATAAGATAAATTATTATTAACTCTATAATTATATAGAAAGTCTATTTTGGGAGAGATATCGATAAATTTTTGTCCCCCCGCTCCTGGGATTACTGACATTACAAGAACTATGTCAATATCTTTTAGATATGGCTCTATAGATTCTACTTTAGTATCCGGATTAATGGCAAGTCCTACTTTTATACCTTTATTTTTTATGTAATTTATTATATCAGAAGTATTTCCTATTTCAAAATGAAAAGTAATATTACTGGGCTGTAAAGTACTATAACAATCTATATAGTTATAGATATCCTCTACCATTAAATGGATATCTTTATTTTTAGTAACGTCTGATGTGTTATAGCGGACTTTTTCAAAAGGTAGAGTTTTATTACCTGTAAATTTACCATCCATAACATCATAGTGCATTATATCTGCATATTTATTAAGTTTTTCTATATTTTCTTTTTCGTTTTGAATTTTTAAATAAGATGCCGCAATTAACATAAAATCACCCTTTATTTATAAAATTAACATAGTTATCGTACCTAGATTTTAGTATTAGTCCTTCTTCTACTAATGACTTTATTTTACAGTCATCTTCTTTTATATGCATACAGTCATTATATTTACAAAATCTACGGTATTTATTAAATTCTTTAAAACCATCTCTTATATCTTCTTTACTCATATCTTTAAAATATAAAGAGGAAAAACCTGGGGTATCGGCAACAAGGCCACCTTCTATATCTATTAAACTAGTATGTCTTGTTGTATGTTTCCCTCTACCTAAAGCGTAAGATATCTCGCCTGTGAGTAAGTTTAAGTTAGTATCTAATTTATTTAGTAAAGTGCTTTTACCGGCACCACTTTGGCCGGTAAAAACGCTTACTTTGTCTTTAAATATTTGTTTTATTTTGTCTATTTCATCATTATAATAAACGTCATATAAATTATTATAATAGGTAAATGTTTTTTCAAAATTTTTTAGTTCTTCTTTAGTAAGTAAATCTTTTTTGGTAAAAATTATAACTGGTTTAATGTTATTAAATTCTATTATAGCAAGGAGTTTATCTAAAAGGTTACTATCGAAGTTAGGATGTTTTAAACTAGTAATAATAATTACAATATCGACGTTAGATATTCTTGGTCTATCAAGTTCATTTTTTCTATTTTTAATATTTAAAATGTAATTATTATTTGTATCTATTTCTACGAAGTCTCCAACAACGGGAGAGATATTTTCGTTTCTGAATTTTCCTCTAGCCTTACAGATATATTCCTTATTTTCTATTTTTACGGTGTAGTCATTACTAATCTGTTTTATTATTCTGCCTATCACTACTCGGCCTCCGGATCTACTCCTGCGCCAGCATTGTCAGTAGTAGGCGTTTCGTTGTTTTTCTTTTCAGCATTTTGAACTACATTTATAACCAGTGCACTATTGGTACTGATTTTTGAACCTGCGGCCATATTTTGTCCTACTATGGTTCCATTGTTTTTACTATCGTCGGTAACCGTTTTTACTTCTAAAGTGATATTTTTTTCTTTAGCCCAACTAGTAACATCGTCTACACTATAACCTTTAGTAAAGTCTGGATATACTTCATAAAGAGCCGCTACGACTAATGTGATTTCGTCATTTTTACCAAGTTTTTCGCCTTTTTTAACGCTTTGTTCTATTATGGTACCAGTTTTATAACCAGTAGACGCCTGCACTTCTTTGTTTTGGATGTTAACGGTTATGCCAGATGCTTCTAAACTTTCTTGTATCTCTTTATAATCTTCGCCAGTATAGTCTTCTATTTCGATTTTTTTGGTACCTTTAGACACTATCAAAGTGATTCTTTCTTTTTTACTAACTTTACTACCTGATTTTGGTGCCGTTTTAATAACCTTACCCTTATCTATTTCATCATTATATTTCTTTTTAGTCTTAGAGTCTACCTTAAAGCCTTTTTCTTTAAGCATGTCTTTAGCCTGTGAAACTGTCATATCACTTACGTTAGGCACTTTTGCCGTAGTATTTGCGATGAAGGAAGGGTAAATGAAGAAGACAAAGAGTACAGCAAAAAACAATATAGCGGCGATTAATCCCATAATTTTAATCTTTTTATCTAGTTTCTTTTCTTTGTTTTTCTTACTCTTTTTTTTGTTTCTATTTTCTCTAGTATCGTCCTCATCATCAGTATCTGCGAAGTCTGTTTCAGGATATTCATATTTAACTAAAGGTTCATCAAATCTATCTTCGTCTAGGACGGTTTTTAGATCGTTATGCATTTCTATGGCTGAATCATACCTATTCATAGGATTTTTAGCACATGCTTTTAAAATAACATTAAATACAGAATTTGGCAGGTCTGGAATAATTTTAGTTAAGTCTGGGATAGGCGTTTTTATATGTTTGATTGCAATCTCTACTGGAGAGTCGCCTTTAAAAGGTACTCTACCGGCGATAAGTTCAAACATTAAAATTCCCATAGAATAAATATCACTCTTTACATCTGCGACACTTCCACTGGCTTGCTCGGGAGGGAGATAGTAAACGGTACCCATGACGCTATTGGTTTGGGTAAGTTCATTACTACCTAATTGTGCAGCGATGCCAAAGTCCATGACTTTTACTCTGCCATCTTCTAAAATAATAACATTTTGGGGTTTAATGTCTCTATGAATAATATAACTTTCATGAGCCTTGGCAATGGCGGATGTAAGTTGTAACATAATGTCTACTACTTCTGGCAAAGTAATACTACCACGCCTTTTAATAAGTTGTTTTAATGTTTTACCCTCGACGTATTCCATAACAATAAAATATTTACCGTGGTCTTCCCCAACGTCATAAACTTCTACTATATTAGGGTGCGTAAGAGAACTGGCTGAAACGGCTTCTCTTTGAAATCTTCTAACAAATTTCTCATCAGCCGCTAGGTCACCTCTTAATATTTTGACTGCGACTTTCCTATTTAAGCAAGGATCGTAGGCTAAATAAACGTTAGCCATACCACCTTCGCCGATTGATCTTATTATTTCATATCTATCATCTATTTTTTGCCCTTTTTCTATCATCTATTTACCTCCATATTTAAATATGCGACTGTGATATTATCAGTCCCGCCTCTATTATTACATTTAAGTATTAGTTTTTGTAGTTTTTCGTCTATGGTCAAACTACTATCGAGAACTTTTTCAACCTGCTCTTTTTCAAGCATATTAGTAAGTCCATCGCTACACAAAAATATACCATCGACGTCTGTCTCGACATCAAATATATCCATTTCGACGGTCATATTGGCACCAAGTGCTCTCATCAAAACATTTTTTCTAGGATGATTTTTAGCCTCTTCTTCGGTAAGCTCGCCTGATTTTACAAGTAAGTTTACTAGGGTATGGTCTGACGTTATTTTGTGAAGTTTATTATCTTTAACGACGTAACCAGATGAGTCGCCAATATTCCCAAATAGTAAAAATTCAGAGGTGAGGAGTGCGAGTACTACGGTTGTACCCATGCCACTGCTTTCTGGATGCTCTAATGTATATTTATACAGTGATACGTTGGCCTCACTAACGACTTCTTTAATAAAAGATATTGCTTCTTCTTTAGTACCAACGGAACTGGTATTTAAAAATCTTTTACCAATGTTCGCAACAGTGATGGAAGATGCTATCTCGCCACCTTTGTGGCCACCCATACCGTCGCATACGGCCATTAAAACCTCTCCACTATCGTTTTTTACAATAGTTACTGAATCTTCGTTATGTTCTCTAATCTTTCCTGGATCTGTTAAATATGAATACTCCATTATTTACCCTCCTCGTATTCAGAGCGAAGTTGACCACACGCGCCACTTACTTCATCGCCGAATTTTTTTCTAATGGTTACACTTATTCCATTTTTCTTTAGTATATCATAAAAGTGCATTATTTTGTCATCACTTGTCTTTTTAAATTCAATATGACTAGTTTCGTTATAGGGAATTAAATTTACGTAAGCATTTAATCCTTTAAGTAGGTGCGTGAGCTGAAGTGCGCATTCATCTGTATCATTAATGTTTTCTAGCATAATATATTCAAAGGTTACTCTTCTACTCGTAACTTCTATATATTCTCTTACAGCACTAATGACATCACTTAAACTATAAGCCTTATTAATTTTCATTAACCTACTACGTAACTCGTCATTTGGAGCGTGCAGACTAATAGCGAGATTTACCTGCGTACGAGCTTTAGTAAACTGTTTTATTTTAGGTACTATCCCGCAAGTGGAGACGGTTATGTGTCTAGCACCTATATCAATACCTTTACCGCAGTTTATGATATGTATAAATTTCATGACGTTATCATAGTTATCAAATGGTTCTCCGATACCCATTAAGACGACATGAGACACTCTTATGCCAAGATCTTCTTCTAAAAGTAATATCTGCGTTACCATTTCATAAGTTTCTAGATTTCGTAGTTTAGCACGTCTACCACTTTCGCAAAAGGCACAGCCCATGTTGCATCCCACTTGGGTAGAGACACATAGACTATTACCATAGTCATGTATCATTAAAACTGCCTCTACCTTTGAACCATCTTCTAATTCAAATAAATATTTGTATACGTTTTTACCACTTTGTCTCCGGATAATAGTAGGTTTGTTTAAGGTATAATCTTTTTTTAGCCTTTGTATAATATCTTTCTTTATATTAGACATCTCATCAAAAGTAGACACTCTTTTTTTATAAAGCCAGTCATAGACCTGAACGGCTTTAAATTTTTTCTCACCTATATTTACAAAATATTCTTCTAATTCTTCAATTGTTTTTCCATATATGTCCATATTCCCACCTTACATAAAATTATATCAAAAAAACGCACAAATTAATAGCGTTTAGTGATGAAAAAACTATACTAGCGGATTGCTTGTATAATTATAAGGTTTATAAGACGGATCCTATGCGTGAGTGAATCACTTATAACCCCTATTAGAGTAACTAATATATATTAATTACTCTCTTTAGGAGTTATAAGAATTAAGACATCATGTTTTCATTAGCCTGTTCTGCTTGGTGTAAAATTAAGTGACGCAGTTGAGTTATAGTAATCACTACCACTATAATTAGCATTACAATTATCTGATTTTGTAGATCCGTAGCTTATCCATGTGTCTGCATAATCACACCATCCGCTATCACCATACGTTCCTGCATCGTATATACTAAAGTTTCCATACCAATTATTTCCAAGCGTTGTTCCGTAAAAATTTCCTGATGTCACTTCAACATAACATCTCCACTGAAGATGAACCTGTGAATCATTCTTGTCAACTTCTCTATATTGGTATACAGTTCTAAAATATGAAGGTCCAGGACCAACTTCGTCTCCATATAATGTACCCGATTTATATGCACTAAGTATTTTAACCCAACCAGCATTTGTCCAAGCGGAATAGTTTCCTGCATTATCTGCAATTCTTACCCAAACTTGCTGCTCTCTGCTTGCAGACCACGTTCCAGAATAACTGCTTCCATTATTTGTATCCCAATCATTACCTTTTTGTGTACTACCATTATATGAATAATATAAAGTGGATTTATTTATTCCAGAATTAGCGTCACTTACCTTTCCACTTATAACTACACCAGTACCATATTTAACCCAATTGTTGCTACTGTTATTATTCGCAGTTATAGTTGGCGCTGTATTATCAATATAAAATGCATTTGATCTTACAATTGTTGTATTGCCCGCTTTATCTTTTGCTAAAATCCATAAATACCAATTATTTCCAGTTCCAGTATTTTTGGTTATTGTATTTCCACTTGTAAATGAGGCTGTGAAACTACTTTCTGATGGCTTGGTGGTACTTCGGTTCCATAAATATTTTAAGCTACTTGTATTAAGTGCTATATTATCAGTAACTGTAACTGTTGTACTTTGACTTTTCTTCCATGTTGTACTTCCGTTTGTACCAAATTTCACTGTAGGAGCTGTGGTATCTATCACAACAGTATAACTACTGCTCACTGTATTTGTACCATCTGTTACTTTGGCAACTAGTGTGCCATCAGCAGTAAATGACACGGCTTGCGTTGTACTTGATGCGGTTTGCCACGTTCCCCCATTTACTTGATATTGTTTAGTTAAACCACTGGCACTCGGATAAGTTATTGTAACTGTTTTACCTGTACTAGTTGTTTTCTCACTAAATGTAGGGACTGTTAGAGACTTTAAAGTTGTCCCTACACTATCAGATGTAGCCTGTTTCCCAATATTAGATGTTACTCTTGTTTTTATTTCATACTGTCCTGCTGCTATAGCATATGGATTATCTACAGTTCCTTTTCCCTCAAGAGAGATATCAGAGGATAGATAAAGAACTGGCGCCGCGCCGTAACTGCCGGAAGCGCCGTTGTGGCCAATGCCGCCGAGACCGTACACGCGGAACACGTAGCCAGCATTCAAGCCAGAGGAAGGCGTGATTGTCCACGGATAAGCGGACCCTAAGGATACAAATATCCAGTTATGTGCAGCACTGTTATTATAACATGATGATGTATTATAATATGCATTTACACTTGTACACACGGAATTGGTACTGGCTTTTACATAATCACTTGGATTCATTAACCCTACTTTACCAAGCCATTTATATGTTTGTTCTTGCGTTATTGTATTTGATAAATTGGTTTCATTATATTTTGTTACTCCTACATTAAATAAATGACTTGTTATTTTGGACTTTACATTACTATCTAACGAATTATACCAATCATTATTTAAATATGTATTTAAATAAGCTTCTTTCTCTGGTAAATCTTTTAAAGTTCCATCTACCTCCCAAGGCATCTGTGTTACATTATTGCTATTTGCGTCAAGCATAGTTGTCTTACTTCCCCATGCTTTACAGCCGTAATAACCTGATGTTGAGGAAGCATAACAATAGTCTGTGCTTGTGCTAGAATATCTGGTTCCATCTGTAGAATTTGAATTTGTTACTCCTGTTATACTAGTTGAATAACCAGGATCAAACACCTTACTGCCTATACTACCATTCTTTATTACTTTTAAGGTGCCATCGCTTTCTACTGATATTATTCTATATGTATCTGTACCTAATGTTATATAGTTATTGGGGTTTGCTCCTCTATATACATATCTGCCTGTTTCGGTACTATCTGTATATAAACCATCTCCGCTTGTTACTACATCATTTTTTAAGGTATCTGCGGATACGGATATACCATTTTTTAAATTACTAAATGTATAAACATTACTTGTACCGTTATCAATCCAAGTCTTGCCATCATCTTTACTAAACTCATACTTAGCAATACCACTATCAGCAGAAGCAGTTGCGACTGCGGTGATGCTATTGGTAGTTGATGTTGTATTTAAACTTACGCTTATATCTTCAGCATCTATTTCACAGTTATTTGATCGGGTTACGGAAGATATATCACTACCAGTAAACATATCAATCGTTGTTGCATTTGTAGTTGTCCATTTAGGTCCAACATAAGCTTTAGTTAACTTTGAAGTATTTTTAAACATAGAATTCATACTTGTTACGTTGTTTGTATCAAATGAGCACAATTTTAAGCTGGTAAGAGAACTACAATTACCAAACATAGCATACAGATTCATTACTTTGCTTGTATCAAAGTTACTTACATCTAAGTTAATTAAACTGCTACAGTTAAGAAACATACCACTCATATCAGTGACATTGCTTGTATTCCACTTATTTAAATTTAAGCTCGTTAGCTTTGAACAATATTGAAACATGGCACTCATTGTAATAACTTTAGATGTGTCAAAATTTTCAAGTCCGTCTATTTTGATTAAATTCATTGTAACATTTTCAAATGTTGTATTATTGGTACTGCCGGCAAACATTGCACTCATATCTGTTACTTTACTTGTATTAAAATTACTAAGATTTAAGCTAGTGAGACTAAAGCAATTATTAAACATTCCTCTCATATTTGTAACGTTTCTTGTATCAAAATCATTAACAGCTAGTTCAGTTAAACTACTACAATTGCTAAACATGCTCCTCATATTAGTCACTTTAGATGTATTAAAATTATTGACGCTTAAACTAGTTAAACCACTACAAGCAAAAAACATATAACTCATATTAGTAACATTCGAGGTATCAAAATTACTGACATTTAAGCTGGTTAAACTACTGCATCTTTGAAACATTGCTGTCATATTAGTAACATTTGATGTATCAAAATTACTGACATCTAAACTGGTTAAACTGCTACATCCAGAAAACATACCTGCCATGTTAATCACATTTGACGTATCAAATTTACTGACATCTAAACTTGTTAAACTACTACATCCAGAAAACATACCTGCCATGTTAATAACATTTGATGTATCAAAAGTACTTAAATCTAAGCTTATTAAACTACTGCAATCTCTAAACATAGAATACATATTTGTTACTTTTGATGTATCTAAATTTCCTAAATTAATTTCAGTTACTTTATTAAAATTAGAATTCTTTCTAGCAAATAAATAAGAAGAATCTTCATTTGCATATACTCCGCCATTACCACCTATATATAACTTATACATACCTGCATTGTCTGGGTCATTAATAAACCACGCCATTACTGATTTGTTTTGTTTATCTGATACGTCCCATGATATTACTGCGTCAGTAGGAACATTCTTATTATCAAGGATATCTACGGTTGATATCTTATCTATATAATCACTTTGCCAAAAGGCTTTTGTGGTATCACTTGCCATCATATATGGTTCTAATTTACCGGCTTTTGAAGTAAATGTTATATCTTCATTAAGTGCATATGTACCATTGGTATCGCCTACTTTAGTATTTCCGTTATACCAGCCTAATGACTCATAATCTGATACAGGTGTTATACTAGGTAATACTATATTACAAGATACATCTTTATTATACATATCACAGCTATCTTTATCTTTCCCTATTTTTGATATATTATTTCCTTTAATATATGTTGCGGTTACTGTCTTTTTATATATTCCATATAAGGTTACATTACCATTACCCACATTGATACTATTAATAGGTTTAGTAGAATTACTATCAGTATTCCAGCCTATAAAGGCATATCCTGCTTTAGTACATTGTGGTGTTAGATCTACTGCACTACCCTCTGATAAATACTGATTATGTAAGATACTAGGTGTATCACTTCCACCGTTATAATCACAATTATAAGTTACTAGATGTTTTCCTTGTGGAGCACTAGTATCACCGCTTGTATTTGTACTGCCTTCATACTGCGTATAATTAAAAGTTACTGATACTTCTCCTGCTCCTTCCTCGGCATTACCGTCAAAGTCTGGATTATATTCTATCTTAACCGTTACAACTTGAGATGATTTTGCTTTTAATACTTGCCCTTTGGTGTAACCAGTAAACATTATTCTAACGGCTTCATTTGTACTTTTTACGTTCTGACTTATATCTTCTAATGTTGCATCTAAAGTACCTCTATTTTCTATTGTTACATCATAACTTACAGAGTCGCCTTTTTGATATAAATCCGCTTCCATAGATGCGGTTAATCTATCCCAAGTCGGGGTGTGAGTTTCTTCAGCTAGCCCCTCTACTTTAGCGTCTGATATACCGGTTATCGCAATATCCCATGAACTAGATACACTACTAGTACCAGATATCTTTAAGTTAGACGAAAAAGCAGAGTACCCTATTCCCATTAAACAAAGTATCCCTGTTAGTATAATTAAAAGTCTTTTATTTGTTCTTCTAATATCACGCATAGTAACCTTTCACCTCGTGCAAGATGCCATACCTTTTCCTTGCTATAGCCTTTTCCTTGCTATAGCCTTTTCCTTGCTATAGCCTTTTCCTTGCTATAGCCTTTTCCT